>CANGNB010000309.1 GCA_947454545.1 Oligoflexaceae bacterium | reverse complement strand
TCGTCGAAGACTGAAGCAGCTCCGATCAGACCAGGCTGAGGAGCCACGACCAGATAGGTTGGAATAGCCGCCAAATACCCTTCAAAACGACCTTTGCGAAGAAAGCGTTCTCGAAAGCGGCTCTTTGCCACAAATTCAGGGAAGCGCGGCACTATGCCACCGGCGATGTAAACACCACCCTGAGCCCCGACCTGCAGAGCGTAGTCGCCCGCAACCGCCCCTAGGATAGCACAAAAACGCTCCAATGCTTCTTGGCACAGGGGATCCTTGCCGTGAACCGCTTGCTCCGAAATAGTTGCAGCATCAAGGGGCGCGCGTGCGCTCTGATGAAAAGCACAGACGCTCTCGAAAATATTGACAAGTCCGTTCCCCGAAAGCAGGTCTTCGTTGGAAACAAAGCCGATTTTTTCGCGTAAGCGCCTGAGCATAAAATCTTCAAATTCATCAAGGGCTGCGAAACTTGCGTGCCCGCCTTCGGTCGCCAGAGGAATCGCTTTGGGATGAGCTGGAATCAGAGCCGCCATTCCGAGTCCAGTGCCGGGCCCCAAGACCGCGATCGGATGATGCGCCAAGCCCTTGCCCTCACCTACTTGAAAGACTTCTCTTTCACCCAGGTAGGGAATGCTGCGTGCTACAGCTTCGAAATCGTTGATGACTTTAAGAAAGTCAAGACCGAGATGCCCCTTGAGCTCGGCAATCGAAAACGACCAAGAATTGTTGGTGAAGCGAATCGCATCACCCGCCACAGGCGAGGCAACAGCGAAGCAAGCTTTGCGTGGTTGCACGATACACTGAGCTTTGCCCAAGTAATCGTTGATCACATCCAAAAGACGGGGATAGTCCTTGTTGGACATACGCTCAATCCCAAAAACCTCATTGCCTTCTGTTGTCACAAGACCGAGGCGAGCGTTGGTTCCACCGATATCTGCTACGAGGTAATGATTCATGCCGGAGTGACTCCCGAACGAACGAAAAACATACTGAACCCTTATATCCGATTGCGCTGCCCTGTCCCAGTCGTTTTACGGAAGGCTGCAAGCCTGATCCAAGACCAAAAGCCAAAGTGACACCAAAAAACTTGTAGCTTTTCAGTGAGTTCGCTTAGCCGCGCTTTTGTGGCGTTACTAAGTTTTATCTGAATTCTCATCTAGTTGCGTTTCTTTACAAACAAAGTTAAAAGTGTACAGCTGTTCCCTACTTTTCTGAAGCTCAGGTCTCACTAGGGTTCCAGTGTCGTAGATAAAAGCTTGTCAACTTTGACTATTCGTGGTTATTTAACGCCAACTTAGGCGATAACGGAAAGCATCAAAAGGAGTGCGGCAGTGAATATACTCCAGAAGATCCAGAAGACACGACCTTTCTTGAGTAAATCAGAACTCAAAGTTGCTGACGTCGTCCTCTCGGACCCTAATGCAGCCATCCGCTCCAGCATCGCCGCCCTCGCTCGCACGGCCGACGTCAGCGAGCCAACAGTCAATCGCTTCTGTCGCAGCCTCGATTGCAGCGGCTTCCCTGATTTTAAATTAAGAGTCGCACAAAGCCTTGCGAGTGGGACCCCTTATGTCAACTCGAATGTCGACCCTAACGACAGCGTTCGGGATTTCTCGACCAAGATCTTCGAATTGACCGTCTCTTCTCTCGAGGATGCCAAAAGCAATCTCGACTACGAGACTATTGGCAAGGCGATCGATGCACTTGCCGGTGCGCGCCGCATCGAGTTTTACGGACTAGGAGCTTCTGCCTCAGTCGCCCTGGATGCCCAGCACAAGTTCTTCCGCCTGAATACGCCTGTCGTCGCTTATACCGACGTGATGATGCAACGCATGTCCGCCTCAGCAGCAAGTCGGGGGGATGCCATCGTCATTATTTCCTATACGGGTCGTACCATTGCCACTGTTGAAGCGGCGAAACTGGCTCGCGAAGCTGGAGCGACAGTGATCGGCATCACCATGTCCGACTCCCCTCTCGCTCAGCATTGCAGCCTTGTGATCGGAGTAGAGACGGCAGAGGACACCGACGTCTATACCCCCGCTGTCTCGCGCCTTGTCCACCTTGTGGTCATTGATGTGTTAGCGACGGGTGTGACTCTCAAGCGCGGCCCAGACTTTGTAGACCACTTAAAGAAGATAAAGAACTCACTAAAGGCCACGCGTTTCACGCGCGAAGAGCTGCACCTGACCTAAGGTCCTCGGCCAGAGCGTGTTCGTGCGTGAGACGAGAGTTTGAGTCCACCTCCAGAGAACCGCTGTTTTCCTTACACTGACAACCCAGCCCCATCGCAGGACGCATTGATTCAAAAGAAGGAGAGGGCATGACAACACAACTCTTAGTAAAAGATCTTAGCAAAGTTTATGACAATCGCGTTCGCGTTTTGAATCACATCAATCTTGAGATCAAAGAACGAGAGTTTCTCGTTCTTGTTGGTCCTTCGGGCTGCGGCAAGTCTACCCTTCTTCGGACAATTGCAGGACTCGAAGAAGCGAGCGAAGGAGAGATCTTTATCGCTGGCCGTGATGTCACTCAGCTTCAGCCTCGCGATCGCAACATCGCCATGGTATTTCAAGATTACGCTCTCTATCCGCACATGACTGTGCGCGAAAATCTCGCTTTTGGTTTGAAGATGCGCGGCGCCTCTGAAGCGGAGATCACGCAAGAAATCGAGCGAGCAGCTCGCATTCTCAAGATCGAGTCTTACCTCGATCGTAAGCCGGCTCAGCTGTCAGGAGGACAACGCCAACGGGTAGCTATCGGACGCGCCATCGTGCGTCGCGCTAGCCTGTTCCTGTTCGACGAGCCTCTCTCCAACCTGGACGCGAAACTTCGCTCTCAGACTCGTATCGAACTTGCTGACCTCCATCAAAAGATCGGAGCCACTTCGGTTTATGTGACCCATGATCAAGTCGAGGCGATGACCTTGGCCGATCGCATCGTTGTTCTCAACGGTGGGGACATTCAGCAGATGGGCTCGCCCCTGGAGCTCTATCATAAACCTGCGAATAAGTTTGTCGCCTCATTCATCGGCAGCCCAGCGATCAATTTTTTCGATGGGACTTTGCGCTTTGAAGACGGTCGTCGCTACTTTGATACCCTCGGTCTCACCATTGACCTCAGCCTGGCTCCCACTCCTGTGCGACCAGGAGCCTACACTTTGGGGCTGCGTCCTGAAGCGCTCAAAATCCTTGCCAAAGAGGGGCGTGAATCTCAGGGAACCCGCGACATCACGGTTGAAGTTCTGCTCAAGGAACCGCATGGGCACGAAGTGCACATGGTGGTGACTCTCGCTCAGCAGCAGCTCATCATCCGGAGTGCCAACCCCAAGCGTCTTGAGGTGATGAACGAAGCCAAACGCGGCGATCGCTTGCCATGCACGTTCGATCGCGAGGCCATGCACTGGTTTGAGGCTGATGAAACGGGTCGGCGCATAGACGAGCTGCTACCCATCGCTTCGACTGTTCACTGAATTTAAAGGCACTGGAGCCATTCTATGTTGCAAGTAAGCCTAGCGCGCGATTCTCTGTTTTGTGGTTACGGGACTCAGATGGACCCGAGCGTCAACCTCGCCTTCTCGGGTCAAAAGGGCAAAGGCTGTCGTCCGAGCATTTTTTTCGGCCCGACCCGCGACGCTCTCAATCTCATCACGCGCAAGCTCCATGCCTGCCTTTTGATCCGCCCTAAAACCCTCGAAGATTTACAGACCAGGGTTTGGGTTATTGCCCTGCCCGGTGGTGATCCAGAAGTCACCAAGCTGTGGGCCGACACGACCGAAGCTATGGGTCAGCAGATTCGAAAGCAAGTGGTCTACACAAGCTTTCAGCAGACGGAAAGCGTCCTCGAACGCGATGCTGATCTTTATCACCAGGCCTTTGCCTGTCCAGACTCTCTGCCCGATCAACTCGGAAAGCTCAAACTTGCCATCACGGCAGCCGTGGATAGCAATGCCCTTCGGGAACGCTGGACTCTGAGCGGTCTGCCGTCGACTTACGAAGCCCAACTCGTCTACTGGTATCAATCGGAAATCGGTGCCTCGGTTGAGATGCAAAGCACGGTCTTTTATGAAAAAGCCCAAGCGCTCTGCTCCTACCGAGGTTCTGTTTGCTTTGGGCTCCAAGCCCACGGCCCCAAAGGCAGCCTCCCTGTGGTCTTTGCCGAAACAGGAGCCGCCCAGAATCATCGAGCAGCACATAGACTCGGGGATTTGATTCGAAGCTCTTGGCTGCTCGATGAAGTGATTGGGTTTGCCCATGCCGCGACCCTCCCTGACCACGCTGGCTGGAACGCGCTCGAACCACGGTCTCTTTGCAGCCTCGGTGCGACCGAAGGCCTGATTGCCTGGTCGCTCCCCGAGAGTGGAACTTTCGAGCTAAGTTTTCGCATGGCTGAAGGCCTTGAAGATTTTGAACAAGCCCTTCCCTCTGACCCTTGGGAACGAGTTCGCACAAGCGATCAAGCTTGGGTCAAAGCCCAGCGTGCAGCCCC
>CANGNB010000308.1 GCA_947454545.1 Oligoflexaceae bacterium | reverse complement strand
GAGCAGCGAGGGTCAGAGCTTTGCTGTCGAGCAAAAAGCGTCGCGTTGGGAATCGAAAGAGATAGACGCTCATCCCTTCGCTTCTTTGTCAACTCTAAGCTCTCTGAGGGCACAGGCTCAGCTTGTTCTTCGAGCGGATGGAGAAGAGGTGCGACTTGCGCAACTGCTTGGAGATCATTGGCAAGAATCTCAGCGCCTGAGTGTTCAACCCTGTGAAGAGGGAGTCGTCTGTGGGGCTTCGTTAGCTCGCGATGGCTCTTGGCTTGTGAGTGGTTACTGGGGGCACTATCTCGGAGTCGGTCAGCGCTTTCAACGTCTCAGCATTCCCCTGTCCGCACAGCGGTTGAGCTCGGTGGCGATCGCACATCAATCGTTAGGGGGGGCCTTTATCTATCTGGGTAGTGATGATGGGGATCGCGGGCTCCTCCCTCATCCTTGGGGTATAGCTGCAGGCTCGCCTCAGAAGGCAGCGAGCAAAGGAGAACGCTGGTTTGTTTGGCGAACGGCAGAGGCACTTAGATTTAAAGGCGAACAAAGTCTGGCATCCGTTGAGCTGCTCCGAAAGCCAGGGCAGCGCGAGGCTCAGGCATCCCCTCTCGAGCTTATTGTGTGGCAAGGACCTCTGCCAGATCTTCTTCCAAAGGAGTGGGTTGCCTGGGAAGCAGCGATGGATTGGCAAGCAGCTCCTATTGAAGATCGGACGCAGATCGTTGATGCCTCTGCCTTAGCGAGTGCTTGGTGGCGCGAGGATCTAGAGCTCGAGTCGGCCCATCGTTTCGCGCAGGAAAAAGGTCTCAAGACCAAAGCTATCAAGGTTGCAGTCATTGATAGTGGTATCGATCCTTTGCACCCTTGGCTCCAAGCTCAGCTTGATCGCAGAGCAGCAGAAATTCCTGATAATCTGCGCGATGACGATGGCAACGGTTTTGTCGATGATCTCTGGGGCTATGATTTTGTGGAAGAAGATGCTCTACCACAAGATGAGTTTGGCCATGGCAGCCATGTGGCGGGTTTGCTTGCTGCAAGTCAAGGTGCAATCCAGAGTCTGGCACCATCGCTGCGTTTGACAGTCGTGCGGGCTTTAGATCGCAGCGGCAAGAGCAATAGCATCGACCTTGCTCGAGCTCTTCGCTACGCGGTCGATGTAGGAGCAGAACTGATCAATTGTTCCTGGGGCGGTGGCGCTGATACGCAGGCCCTTCGTGATGTGTTTGCCTATGCGAGAACAAGAGGTGTTCAGGTGATCTCCTCAGCTGGAAATGATGGCTTAAACTCTGATGCCTCCGCGCCGGAAGTGCCCAAGCGCTATCCCGGAGTGCTTGGGGTGGGAGCTTATGATCAGAAAGGCAAGCTTGCACGATTTTCCAATTACGGCCGAAACAGCGTCGAATTTCTCACCCCTGGTGTCGACATTGTAAGCACGATACCGCCCTCTGCCTGGGGCGAAAAATCAGGCACAAGTATGGCTTCGCCATTGGCGACAGCTTCTGTGGCTTGGATCTGGGGTCTACTCAAAGCTGCAAAACCCGAACTGTCTCAGGAGCAAAGTCTGGCGCAAAGTCTTGCTATCCTCTGTAAGACAGCGGATCCGACAGGGCTCAAAGAGAGGTCACGTTGCGGGAAACTGCGTCTTGAAGCAGCGACCCAAGCCCTATGGGATTCACTCTAGGTCAGTCTGGAAAGGTCGAGATATCCCGGGTGAGACTGTGCACTCGTGCAGGCCCTACCATAGGGTTGGCTTTCCTCACCTCTAGGTGCTTCCCCGCATTGCATAAACCCAAATCTTCCGCCACACTCAGAATGCTGCGATCGCCACCCTGGCTTCGGCCAGGACCATGTTGCAGCAAAGAGGGTCATCAAGGCAGAGAGGGGTTTATGAAGTTTTATCGCATTTCGAAAAGGGAGTTTATTCTCACAGCTCCCGAACGTTGGGCTATGCTCAATGCCGAATCGGCGCGTACAGCTGATGAGCGCAGGGTACTGCACAAGCTTTACGAGCTGGATCTCCATAAGGCTACCGAGGACGATGTGGCACGTATAGTGGGGCATCATGGGCTGACGGGTTTGGTCTGTGACATCTGTCACTATGAAGTTGATGAAGCGCTCATCTACGAAGATCCTCAAGGAGAACCACACAGCTTCTGTCAGGCTTGCTTTGGTGAGGCAGTGAAGGTCTTTGGGCAATTTGGTCAGCAAGCTCTGGCTGTTCCCAATAAGACGAGACATCTGCAGCTTGTAAAAGCTTAGGAAGAGTGCTTTTCCGGAACATCCTATCCAAAAAGAAAGCCTCAGTGAAATGAGGCTTTTTTCGATCAAGCTTTGTGTGTTTTTTCTTCTTGAGATGGGTGAGGCTCAGCCGGAGCAGGATCGAGAGGCGCGCTAACCTCGGCAGATGCAGATGTGGAGAGCGTTGCTGAAGTGGCTGCGGGCTCGTGCTCAGGGCTTGAAGCCACAGGTTCGTGGGTGAGCACAGGATCCGGCGCCTTAGCAAAATGATCCATGGCAATATAATCAGGATTATTGGAGTTATGATCGTGGTCGTGATCGAAGGTTTCAGCGCCGTAGGGTGCATGATCGTCTTCATGACTCACAGCATTCGCCTTTTGAATCTCGGCTTCTAAAAGCTGCGATGGACTCGCTGCCTGAAGCTTAGCCTGGAGCTCACGAATGCGCTCCATCTCGATCTCACGCTCGGCATCATGAACGACCTGCTGAAAGGTATCGCGTACTTCATTGACCTGACGTCTTGCCTGCACGAAAAAACGTCCCAGTTTTTTCATCGTGTCTGGCAATTTGTCAGGACCAATCAAAACCCCAGCGACGATAGCAATGACGAGAAGCTCCAATGGTCCAATTCCAAACATGAGAACCCTTCCCTTTTCCAAAGAACATCGGGGACTTGCCCCGCGCCCCCAATTGTACACAGATCCCTGCGCTTTGTACAGGACGCTCCGCGGGCATAGAAGGCTGGAGAGAGGGGGCTCGAGTGAGCCCCAAGGTCTTGTCATAAAAGGATTTAGGCCTTGTGTTGGGCCTTCATCGAGATCAGCTCATAAAGAGATTTTTGTGGGTCCGCAAATTTTTTGAGACCATCGTTCATGAGGAAGTCTTCGAGCTTTTGAAAGTCGACGTGGGTGTCGATAGCCTTGAGGATGCTTGCCGACGGAAGGCTGTCGATCATACGGGTAAAGCTTTGACCGCTCTGGGCGACGGCTTCATTGGTTTCCGGAGGATTGGTTTCGATATCGCTTCCGGCAAAGGCTCCGACGTACTTCCATTTCGGGTCACTGGGTTTTTTTGTTCCAGTACTGGCGAAGATCATCTCCTGCTCGAGCGGCAAGTTCTTGGTGGCCCAAAAGTCCTTGTTGAGCTTCCAGATACGCTTGGCATTGACGATGCCAACCCAGCCTTGGGCTTCGGCGCCGAGGCTTGGTACGTGCTCTTCGGAATACACATCCAAACGAGAGACGAAGATACTGAACACACTCTTGAACTTCGAAGTGTCTTTTAGGCGTTGAACACCGCGCCAGACAGCATCTCGAGCCGCGAGGTACTGGCGCTCGCTGAAGATGAGTGTCACATTGAGTGGCACACCCGCTGCGACCAGCTCTTCGAGAGCATCGATACCTGCAGGTGTTGCGGGGACTTTGATCATCCGGTTGGAATGACCCTTTGACCAGAGTCGACCGAGCTCGACATAACGAGCTACGCGTTCGGCATGAGGAGGGCCAAGCTTAAGGTCTTCAAGTAAAGGATCGACTTCGAAGCTTACGTAGCCATCGTTGCCTTTGGTCTTGTCAAAGACGGGAAGAAAGACTTTTTCGGCATCGCTCACGAGTCTGTCCGTCAAAGTCCAAGCGATGTCTTCGGGGCCTTTTCCTGCTGCATGCAGCTCGCGAATAGACGCATCCAGCTGGCCGCTTTTAATGATATTGGCAACGATGATGGGGTTCGAAGTTGCACCGGTAGCGCCTTGTTCCTTACTGAGCGCTACTAATTTCGGATCGATCGAATCGAGCCAAAGTTTGGTACCTGTAGCTACGAGGGATTGAAGCGGAGACGTCATAGCGAGCTTCCTTAAGCTAAAGGGTCTATTTTCGCAGCGGATCCTAGCACAGGGTCTAGGTTCGGACAACGGAGCTCCCAAAAAACTTCGGGGCTTGCCATGCGTCTTGCCAAAGTTTCAGCCATTGGCGTGTCCTTTGCTCAGGCTGGGGATGGGCTATGACATCCGACACAACAGCGATGCCATGAGCGCCATGGGCCAGAATGCTCGGACCATGTTCCAGTTTGAGGCCGCCAATGGCAACGAGGGGGACGTCGGGACAGAGCTCCTGCCACTCCCGCACGCGTGACATACCTTGAGGGCCAAAATTCATCGACTTGCATGTCGTCTCAAAGATCGGCCCCAAAGCGACATAAGAAGGCCGAAGACTTAGTGCCCGAGCAGCTTCTTCGTAGCTGTGCGTGCTCACGCCCAGACGAAGGCCTGAAGCCCTCATCCAATCTAAGTCTTCAGGTGTTAAGGTATCGAGATCTT
>CANGNB010000307.1 GCA_947454545.1 Oligoflexaceae bacterium | reverse complement strand
AGAGACTCTAGACGGAGTGCCGCTGGTTTTAGCCCTGGCTCAAAATGAGAAGGCTCACGAGGCTTTGGTCAAAGCTCTTGCACTGGCGAATGAGTACGGAAAGAATTATCAGTTTCTGTCCCATACGTGCCTCCAAACAGCTAAAAATATCTATGTGCTGCGCGAGGACAAACGTTTACGGAGTGTCCCTCAAGAACCAGCGCTTGAGCACCTGCGTGCAAAAATCGCGACAGCCTTTCGTGAAGAAAAAGATCCTGGTCCTATCGTGAGTAGCAAATGGCTTGAACTTGAGATTCTTGCCAAGCGTGATGCCCATTGGACGGAAGGGGCGAGTGGCTATGCGGCATTCAAAGCTGAAATCGGAGTTCTCTTGCAGTCTTCGTCAGACTTGTGGGATCGAAAGATCGCTGTGAAGCAGCAGGTTGAGGCTTTTGCGGATAAAGCCGGGGAAGCTCTGCGCTCTCTTTGAAAGCGCAAACCTGAGATGATAGAGTAGACTTCACTCCGTCCCTGAGAAGGGATGGAGTGTTGGTCGTTGAGCTTAGGGAGCAGAAGATTCAGTTTCTTCAGACGGTGTGCTCTGCTTTTCCTCATGCTTTGCTTCGCCTTCGGTCTCATCTTCCTCGATGAGATCGAGGATGTGCTGAACCAAGGAGTGAGTGCTAAACCTTGGAGGAGGCGGCGGTGGTGGTGAAGGGAACGCATTTCCGCCACCGATTCCAGTGTGCTGACCAGAAGCGGCAAAGTTGAAACTTAACAGAACGAGGGCAAGAGCATTTAAATATTTCATGGCGTTTCCTTGCTCAGAAAACTCGAGATATAACTTAGCATAACGACTTGAGGACCTCTGTGTTGATGAAAGATCCTTTGGAGCTGTTCTTCAAATTCTTGCATGCAGCGACTCAGTTCCTGAACCCCGGAGTCGCTTAGACCGTCGGTGTGGAGCTGAGCTGTGACCGCCGGTTGACCTATTTGATTCATATCAAACAGTTCGACCGTGTGTTTGATCTGCTCCAAAACAATGCGGGGATCTATCACAGAAAAACTATCGTAGCGGCAGCGGAGTTTACCGTCGCGTTCGTGGATAGCCTCCATCTCGAGGAGGCGACGAAGCTTGTTTAGACCATATTCGCCGAACATGCTGTCTATAGCTTCAAAAGTAGTACCGCCAGCACTGGCCAGGGTGATGATAGCAAAGCTGATTCGGTCGCGGAGCTCTTCGTTAAAATCACCGCTTGAAATCTTAGCGTCGTACCCATGAACGAGCTTGCCAACCCATGAACCGACAGACGGAAAGTGCTGCCCCAAAAATTCGAGAGCGCCTTCTGTGGGGGCGACGATGTTCAGGATGGCTAAGACCGTCTCTAAGGTCGGGCTGTTCTCCTGCTGGTACACGCGCCGAAGCGTGGGGTAGGGAACCCCCGATTGTCGAGAAAGAAGAGACAGATTCCGAGTGGAACGTTCTCCCATCCAGGTGTTGATTAGAGCTTTGAGGTCTGCCAGCATATGTCCCTCAGGCCTATCCTTGAGTCTAAGACTGTTTCACGATACTCGGCCCGATCCTAAGGGAAAGTACGTAAAACTGCAATCGCGGGATGACAAAAGTAAAGAGAAGTTAAGATGGAGAAAGCTGCGCGCCAATTCTGATCTTTTTGGCGCGTCACAGAGGGAGTGTTCAGGCTAAGAACGGAGCTCATTCACGTCTTTATGACTTTATTGGGGCGCTTTTAGACTTAGTTCGACCCTCATTATTCGCCCATGGTCTCGAGGCGTGTGTCGCTGCTGTCAAATTCGGGATCGTCGTCCTGAGGAATTTGCTTACGGTTTTCGATGATCATGCCTGGGACGAGTTCGCCGTCAGCTCCTCGAGCAGCCCTAACAGCAGCTTTTGGTCGCATGACCACTGGAACAAAGCGGCTATTGCTGGGGACTTGCTTAGCGAGCGTAGGGGCAAGATTGAACGTGATTTGTTCGACAACAAAGACCTGCTGATTGTTGACCCACTTTGGTTGTCCAGAGAGGTTGACGGTTCCATTGTGCTTTTGCAGGCCGCTCGCGTAGAGATCTCCTGAGATAAGGGCCTTGACAGCGTTGCCGTGGGCATCTTGAACGCTGATGACACAGCGCTTTGGACACGCGCTCAGCTTGTCTTTGGAATAACGAGCATTGTTCATAACCTGAGCATAAGAATCAGTGCTTTTGCTTTTGACTGTGAGGCGGGCACTAGGTTCCGCGATCATCGTTTTTGCAGCGAGAACCGCATCGGCTCGCTTCGCAGCAGGGACATCTTTGGCTTTCTGCACGTAGCTTTCAGGTTTTTTATCTTCGAGCTTTTGTGCCGCTGCTAAGGGATTCGCAGGCAGACTGGGGGCACTTACTGGTGCTTGCTCAAGTTCTTTATGTCCCGATCTGTGCTTTTTGGTGGCTGACGCTTGCATCACCACGGGACGCACCGCAGCTGGTGTGGAAGGGGAGACGATGGCAACTGCTTTCTGTGTTTCAGGCGAAGACTTTTCGCTGGAAGCCAAGACTATTTTTTCTGGTTTTTCTGGTGGACTCACCAACTGTTTTTCACTGCTGTCCGACTTAGCAATATGCTTTTTGATTTTCTTGGCCTTCGGGGCTGAGGCCACTTCGCTATCGTTGCTGCGATCTGAGATCTGAAGATTATGGAGGAGAGCCTTCACCCGTACGGTTAGGTTTTTTCGGAATTCCTGGGCTGAGCTTGCAGGTGAATTTAGGTTTCTCTCTGAAGCGAGATTCTGCTCAGGCAGCGACTGAAAAGAGCGAATAGCGATCGGAATAGTAGAACCGACCAAAACGCCGACCAAGAGGAGTCCCCACATCATGCTCTTTCGTGGAGCGACAAGCTCACTCTCCGAAATATCACTTGGGGGAATGTGATCTGAAAAGTCGAAATTACTTTCCATTATGTGATCCTCTAAATGTGTCGAAGTTAAAGGTTTTATCGGCAATACCTGGGGTAGACTTGATGGAAATGGGAAATAAAAAAATAAAGGGATTGAGTTTAGATGCTTAGCGTGGAGGAGGGGAGGGCTATTGCTCAGTCTGATTGAACATTGCAACTGGCCTGCGGCTCTCTGGGTCGAAGAAGGCCTAGGTTCGTGCTCTCAGGAAGCCCTGGGAGCTCTAAGATTTACTGTAAGATTATGAAAAGATTATATAAAAGAATAGAGTCTTGAGTTGTGTCAGGCTTCTTACGATACCCCCAAGATCAGGGAAGGTATCGTGAAAGAGGTGCACAGTGAGTAGTCAAGATGCGAGACGAGAACGTCGACGAAGAGTTCTCCAAGGAGAGCTCAGGCCCCTCGAAATTACCAGTAAAGTCGGGGCTTTGACCGGTCACGTTCTGGATCTTTCGAGTCATGGCCTCTCCGTTCAGATCCATCCCGATGCTATGGGTATTGTAGAAGAGCGCGAGCTGATTCATATCCAGTTTCCGGCAATGGCCGAACCTTTGCGGGGGCGCATCGTTTACAAAGGGCAGGAGCGGCGCCTGGGGCAGGCGATCGAACGTCTCGGCATATCCTTGATCGCAGAGACTCCCCCTTCAAGCCTCAAACACAGTAAAATTCATTTTCCGGCATCTCTGCGTCCGCAAGTCCTGGTCGAACATCCGCTGATTCGTTCGATTGAGATTTCGGGTTCGATCCACGAACTTTGGCGTGAGGGTTTTCACTTTGAAGTGCCCGAGGAGCGAACAGGCTGCCTGCTTCCAGGATTAACCGTAGAAACCCGCATTCGCATGCGTCGTGGGTCTGATGTCAGAGTGTCCGCGCGTATCGTGAAGCTTCGGAGTGATGGCAAGAGCAGCTGGGTGCAGTGTCGTTTCCTCAAGGAAACGGAAATCGATATGGAGAACCTCGCTCGGCTTGTGATCTACAACGACCACACAACCAGCTTTCCCGATCTTTGGCGGGCAGGATTTCGCTTGCGTGATGTCGACAATCTCCTGGAATATCAGGTGGTATCCTCCCAAACAGAGATGGAGGAGATCTATAAACTCAGGATGCGTGCGGCAGCTCCCCAATGGCGCCAAGACTGGCCACAAACACTTGTTCAAGATCCTTGGGATGGGGTCGCAGAACATATTTATGCAAGCTTAGCCTCTCGGGTCGTTGCTTCAGCACGCTTATTTTTCCCCAACGGTGCCCAAGCCGTCAGCGAGCATCAGGCTCTGTTCGAACGCTTACCTCGTGACCTCTGGGACCAAGGGTTTCTGGAAGTTTCACGCTTGACTGTAGACCCTGAATTTCGAGGGAGCAGCCTCTCCGAGACGCTCATTCAGCATCTGCTTTTTATCGCCCATCAGTCCCAGCAGCGCTTTCTGGTCTTAGCTGCTCCAGAGGCTCTGGTGCGTTTTTATGAAAGCCTAGGAGCCCGTTCCACTGGCATTCGCTATTCACGGAGCGGTCTTGATGCTTTGCAAAGGCCGATCAAGCACTCGCTGCAGGCTATCGTTTTTGATGTCAAAGAATACTTCCTGCTGCGGACGGGCTCACCTGAGACCGTAGGTCAGGCACAAGGATTCTGAGGCGGTAGTCT
>CANGNB010000306.1 GCA_947454545.1 Oligoflexaceae bacterium | reverse complement strand
CAGCCCTGTGTCCTGACGCAGCTTATTGATGTCAAGAGCAAGCTCTCCCTCGCTTCCCTCCAGAACCGGGAGCTCAAGCGATCGACCGTCGTAAACGAGTTCTGCAGAATTTTTGGTCATGGGCATTTTTCTCGCTAATGTCATGTTATTCTCTCCGATTCAGATACCCCAAAAGACTTTCCCCAATCTCTCGGGAATATCGGCACGAAGAAAATAGAATTGAATAAAAATTGAACTAGAATCCGCTGCACACGTGAGTGACCACTCAGGTCATGCTGGGGCCGCCCAAGTCGCATGCCAATTCGCAGTGCTTTTTCCTTGGGCAGTATTGCATTCCGTTGTTGTGGGCCCACCACTGAGCTGATCCAGTTCTTTCTAACTGGTAACAATTCAGCCTCTGACTTAAGTCAGAGCACATTCTCATCTCTTGGTAGCACAGGTAAGGCACCTAATCCAGCAGAGCTGGTTCACAGGGATTGATCTTTTGCACCAAGTCGTTGATTTAGCCACTCTGAAGCTTCAAAAAGACCTAGCTGGTTTAGTTCAGAAGCCACTTCTTCCATCCGCTGATCGTAATTTCCCCGCGAGTGCAGGACAAGAAAGTCAGCAGAAGCTAGGTCGAATTGTTTAAGCTGGAGGCTGATAACAAGCCGATGCACTCGCGCCATTTCATCCTGAGGATCCAATTGAATCATACGGCCTAAGTAAAACAATTTTTCTTGGGGTGTTTCCGAACTTTGAACACTGCTTAATAGTCGAGCATGGACCCATTTTGGACTGCTTCCAATGATTCCGGCGCCCAAAAAAAGCAAGGCAACAATGGCCCCAACAAAAAGAGCTTTCTGAGGTTGTTGACGCAAAAGTCGGTTGGGCTTCAACCTCAGCAGTACATAGGCATACGTGATCCCAACGATGAGCCCACCGATGTGTGCAGCATTATCAATCTGGGGAATCATGAGGCCAAAGATAATATTTGCTACGACCATCCCCGTATAGGCGCCCTGGCGCAACTTGGATCCAGTGAGCTCCTTGATCTTGCTCTGAATCGAACGCTCTACATAAAAGCCGCAGCCAAGAAGACCAAACAATGCTCCAGATGCTCCTACACTCACTGACGTAGAAACAAGTGCACTGGCAAGGTTGCCACCAATTCCAGCTAGAAAATATAAGAGGAGGTACCGTTGAGGTTTGAGTAAGTGCTCAATTTGGTAGCCAAGGACATACAAAGCCCAATTATTGAACCCAAAGTGTAGAATTCCACCATGGATAAACATCGGCGTAAACAAACGCCAGTACTCACCTTGTGCAAGCAAGACGGGCTCTTTCGCACCCAAGTCAATAAGTACATTTACGTCGATGGCCAGCAGACCAAGAGATTTCGATTTCCACAAAGAAATCAGGAACATAATGGTATTTATGAGGATGATTCGACCTGTCCATGTTCCGCTTAAAAAGGCCCACCCTTTCGGGGGAGCAACAGGTGGAATAAGGGGCTGATCTATCTCAGATTCGGCTGAGTATGAGTTATTCACAAGGGTCTAGACCTCTCACGGAGTCCCAAAAAGATGCTTACATGATTTCAAAGTCCGCTTGCGGTGCGTGCATCTCAAGCCACTTTGGTCCTCTGAGCTCAACAACTGGATATTGGCTTGATAGAACCCAAACAGGTGTCGTTCCGTAACTCTCATTAGGCAGAAAGAGTAATACCTGACAAACTTCTAAGACGTCCTTGGAGGCCTTCTTCACCTCAGCAGACAAACGTATGCGTGAACCTTCGGTCAAACCGAAGTGAAGATGATGAGTCCTCAGACTTAACCTATCATTTTTGCCACTTGGCACTGTGCTCTCAAAGGCAATTTCAAAGTCCTCATCGCCCAGCTTTTTAATCTTGGCAATTTTAAACTCACCCCCAATTCTAAGAATTTGAGGATCACTGGTGTCGGGCTTTTCAGAATCGGCATAACACACGCGCTGAGACCAAAGGGAGGCAAGGGTTAGCACTAGCAAGAATAACCTTGACATATTCAATCCTTACAGAAAAAGGAGGACTCACTTGAGACAGCAAGAGAACTGCCTCTATTCTATCAAGCCCCCCTTCAAGATCCACTCAGAAATTCGCTCAATATCTTCACTCAACGAGCGATCTGAGTCCATCTTGGGTATAGAACTCCTGACTTTATCATAAATGACTTTAAGAGCCGGATTTGGTTCAAGAGGCTGCAATAGATCTAGGCCTTGGCACGCACTCAAGAGCTCAATCGCTAAAACGTAGGAAACGTTTGACAGAATCCTCCTGCATTTGTTTGCAGCAATAGGCCCCATGCTTACATGATCTTCTTTGTCTGCTGAGGTCGGTATGCTGTCAACTGAAGCTGGATGGGACAAGACTTTATTCTCGGATACTAGGGCTGCAGCCACAACATGAGGAATCATATAACCCGAGTTAAGGCCGCTCTCTCGAGTAAGAAATGCTGGTAGCCCACTCATGTTTGGGTTGGTGAGCTTTTCAATACGCCGCTCTGAAATACTGGCAAGTTCTGACATCGCAATGCCGAGAAAATCCATCGCGAGAGCCAAAGGCTGCCCATGGAAATTGCCTCCGCTGAGAATTTCACCATTCTCAAAGCAGAGCGGATTGTCTGTCACACTATTTAGCTCTGTATCTACAGTGGTCTTTACGAAACGAATGGTATCGTGTGTCGCTCCGTGAACCTGAGGAACACAGCGAAAGCTATAGGGATCTTGCACTCGACCGCAGTCTATGTGACTTTCGAGGATAGGATCTGCCGTATGAAATAGGCTGCTTATTCTTTCTGCCGATTCCGCTTGACCTTGATGTGGCCTTATAGCGTGAATACGAGGGTCTAACGCCTTTGTGGTCCCCCGGATGGCATCCAAGCTCAATGCGCTAATGATATCTGCTGAGACAGCTAAAATTTTGGCTTCCTCTACCGCTATAGCTGCCAAGGAACTCATATAGTGAGTTCCATTGATGAGTGACAAACCTTCCTTCGGACCAAGAACGTGGGCTTTAAGCCCAGAGTCCGCCAAAGCTTGAGCTGCCGTTTTCTTAACGCCTTTATGAAGAACTGTCCCCTCGCCGATCAATCCTAAAGCAAGGTGTGCAAGAGGGGCAAGGTCTCCTGAGGCGCCGACACTACCCTTTGAAGGAACGAGAGGCAAAATGTCATGCTCTAAGAAAGCTATAATGAGCTCGACACATTCAAGTGATATTCCTGAGTAGCCCAAACTAAAAGTATGAGCCCTCAAAAAGAGCATGGCTCTCACAACCTCATGATCGACATTTTCACCGACGCCACAGGCATGAGATCTAATCAAATTTTCTTGTAAGCGGGCAAGTTTGGAATCCTCAATTCTGACATCAGACAAATAACCAAATCCGGTATTAATGCCGTAAAAAGTTTTGCCCGACCCTAGAGCTGCCTCGACCAAGTCTCGAAATTTCTTAACACGTGCTTTGCCGTTATCTGTGAGGGAATAAGATCCCGGTCTCTCCATAGATTGAACATAGAGAGTCCTGGTATCAAGTCGATCTTCGCCAAACCGAAAAGTCATCAATTACCCTCGAAGTGATGCCAGAGCTTGGACCTTGTCTTTCGCTCCGTAAAAATATGTCCCAGCTACTAAGACATTAGCACCCGCCTCTCGAACCAAGGGGGCCGTGAGATCATTAATTCCGCCATCGACTTGAAGGAAGACTTCTTCCTCTCTTCCCATATCACGCAGCAGCTTGGAAATGGCCTGAACTCTCTGTGGAGTTTGGGCTATGAAGCTCTGCCCTCCGAAACCTGGATTGACCGACATAACATTAATCATGTCGACGAACGGAAGAAGAGCCTCTAATGCTGACACAGGAGTTCCAGGATTAATAGCTAAACCAGCCTTTGCTCCCTTATCCTTAATAGCTTGCAGAAGACGGTGACTATGGAGAGCCGCTTCCACATGAAAGACCAATATATCTGCTCCTGCAGCTACGTAGTCCAGAGCTACCGCATCAGGGTTACTTACCATGATGTGCACATCCAAAGGGACTTTAGACACACTCTTCAGAGCTTTTACTAAGGGAAGTCCGTAAGTGAGGTTCGGCACAAAATGTCCGTCCATGACATCGACATGATGCATGTCGATGCCCAGACTCTCCGCATGAAGGAGATCTTCTTCAAACCGAAGGGGATTTGCCGCGAGCAGCGAGGGTGCCACGAGAGTCTTAGTTCTCTTCATGTGAGCCTTCTCCACCTGCTATACGTTGGCGTTTTAAAAGCTTCTTCTTGACTATGCCAGACTTCAATCGGCTCATTCTGTTTATGAACACTATGCCATCTATATGATCAATCTCATGCTGAAGGCACACTGCAAAAAGTCCGTTGGCATGAACTTCAAATTCTTTGCCATGCTCGTCAAAAGCTTTCACCCAAACTTCAGCAGCACGATCGACAGATTCATAAATTTCAGGAAAACTTAAGCAGCCTTCCTGCCAACGAAGTTTACCCTCTTTCTTGACAATGGTTGGATTAATAAAAGTCCATCGCACATCGTGCCAAGACTCTTTCT
>CANGNB010000305.1 GCA_947454545.1 Oligoflexaceae bacterium | reverse complement strand
AACGAGCAATCCTAGGGTTGCAAGCGCCGCTTGCCACACGCTTTTCATCGTGAGCTCCTTTAATGTTTCGAGTGAGTAACTGGACCCGATACTATCAAAAACAAAGGGGAGCTCAACCTGTTTCCAAGCTTTCTTTGCATAAATTCTAAATAGAAAAGTTTAAAATCTTTGATCTAAAAAATTCTACGCCTTAAGCAATTGGCCCCAGCTGAGGAATCTATCAGGCATCTTCGTAACGTTGTTCAGTAAATGCAGCAGCTTGATCCGAAAGGAGGAGCTGCCACAACGCCCGTGCGCTAGCTTCCGGACTGACAAGTTTCTGCTGGGCCGAAAGCGCGAGAAAGCGCGGTCGATCGGGAAACACCTCAGGGTCCGAGCTTCGCACCTCAGCTTGCATCGGTGTATCAAGGACGCCAGGCGCGTACGAAAGGTAGCGCCGATTGAGCCCCTTAGCCTCCGCTTCCGCAGCAAAGACCTGAGTGCTCGCGCGGAGAGCCGCCTTGGTGCCACAGTATGCCAACCAACCGCGATAAGCTTTGGTGGCTGCTCCACTCGAGAGGGTAGCAATTTTCAAAGGGGTTTTGGGCCAGCGTCGCTCAGCCCAAGCCATCAGGCGCAAGGGTGCCAGAACGTTAAGCTGATAGGCTTTTAGAAGTTCAGAGGCCGAACATGCCTCTGCTGTAGCAACGGGACCCAACTGGGCCGCTGAGGTGACAAGAAAAATCCTAGACCAAGTCACTTCTCCCCAAGCTTCAAGCGCCTGATCCAACTGCAACTCCCACTCGAGCATCGAAGCCAGATCGATTTGCACACTGAGGGTCCAAGGCTCAGAGACAGCAACCTCTCGCCGAGAGATTCCCAAGCGAGCCCAGCCTAGAGCCTGCGCTTGCTGCCAGAACGCGGCACCAAAACCAGAGGAGTGCCCCGAAACGATGACAAGGTCCATGGGCTGCCCTTTCTTAGATGAGCGAGGCATCGACAAAAGGCCGAAGCGGTGCCCCTAGCTTGCTGAGGCCAGCAGGCTCTTGGCGCGCTTTGACTCGATGTGAGTAAAGAAAAATCCGAGTTTTAAAGCGAAGAATGCCTTTAAGAGAAGCTTTGAGTCGATCCCCCTCAGGCAAGCCAACAGCCAGGAATTGATACTCGCCGCCTTCTCGCATCACCGTCAAAAGATGACGGATCAAAACTCCCAAGGCTTTTTCTTGACCGCGCGCGCAGGCTGGCCAGCGCAGGTGAGCGAAGCGCAATAAACGCCCTGGGGCCGGCAAAGGTGGCACTTTCCACAAAAAACCAATCAAGGCTAGAAATCTCAAAAAGACCCTCATAAATCGCCCGAGGCGAACCGTCAGGGTCTGGCGAAGTTGACGCTGATCCCAAACGCCTGCACAAGCGAGAATTTTGCCCCGATCGTCTTCAGCTAACCACATGTGCTCGAGCCCGAAAGAATTATGCTGCTGAAGACTTGCAAGCAGCCACTCTTCGTCAAACGAAGGTCTTCCCATGGTGTCTGCGTAGTGACTTAAAAGGAGGTCGGATAGCGCTGGAATATCTGCTATTTCCGCGGTTCTCACCCGCATTCCGGCGGGCTTTGAAAAAGGTCGCAGGGGGGGAAGCTGATAGAGTTCGAAGCGCCCTTCAGGCCACACTTCGACCTGTTCACCCAAAAGCCGCTGAGTTTTGCGCGGAGGTGCCTTATTTTGTAGAGTTTCAACCAGCCCGTACGCAAAACCTTCCTGGATCAGACGGCTGCGATATTTCTCCATGAGGGCTGCAGCGACGCGTGTGTGGCGAAAGCTGGGGTCGGTCCGAAGATCTGCCAGACGCAAAACGCGCGAACCCTCCCAGGCTTCGCCCCCCGATTCGACCAGAACCATACTGCCAACAATACCGCCATTCAGGGTTTCAGCGACAAAAACCTGAGAGCGAGGCCCTTGCATCCGTAAAAACGCGAAGTAATCTGGGGATCGGTCCAGTGCAACATGCAACGGGCCTCGAACGGGGCAACGCCGGATAAGTTCGATCAAGGCGTCGTTATCATCGAGCGTCGCCTCGCGAATCCGAAAAGAAACAGACATGGGGCCCCCGGCAAACAAAACGCAGGATTGCGATCTTTAAGCCTCATTCATCTGCCAAAATCCCCTTCGATGTCAAACCCGAAGAAAGACCTTGCGCAAACGCGTACAAAGGATCGCCCAAGGGCAGCAAAGACAAGTTCCGCAGCTCTTTATGATTTGACAGCGTTAACCACCCTGGCTACAATCGTGCCAACACTAGCTTTGAGGACTTTCGGGTATCATGGTCCTTCCCTTCAGACTCTTCTTCACTACCTTTTGGCTTATCCTTCTGACTTGTAGCGAGCAAGTTTTCGCGCTGCAATTTCAGCGCTATCATACTCAAGAAGAGATCAATGCAACCCTTCGGGAATGGGCTCTGAAGTTCCCCGAAACGGCCCACTTCGAAATCCTAGGCCAATCGCAGCAGGGCCGAGAGATTGGCCTTTTGACTCTGAGTCGGAGCTCCGGAGCAGAAACGCAAGCGATCTATCTCAATGCGACTCATCATGGCAACGAAAAGGCCGCAACAGAGGCACTCCTCGCCCTAGCGAACCACCTTATACAAGCACGGAACGAACCCGGTATCGATCGTCTCCTCCGTCGTTACAAAATTCTCGTTCATCCCTTGGTCAATCCAGACGGGCATGCAAACAACACCAGGGGTGATGCTCAGGGCCACGATCCCAACCGCGACTACGCCGGACCGCAAAAGCCAGACAAAGACGCTTTTCAGCTCCCTGAGACAAGGCTTGTTCGAGAGCTGATGCGACGCGAAAACGTCGTGGCTTCAGCAGCGTTCCATTCGGGCCTGGAAGCCATTTTATGGCCGTGGTGTCATACTCCAGAGTCAAGCCAGCATGACGCCGTCTTCAAAGGCATCGGCGAGCTGGTCGCACGCAGCATGGGTCTCACCAAGGCACGGCAGTCGTTTTATGACTATAAGACCGACGGCGAATTTATCGACTATGCTTACATGAAGTATGGAACTTACGCTCTCACGCTCGAAGTAGCCACAGAGGCAAGCCCTCCCGCAGAACAGCTGGCCCTCACTGTCCAGCGGTCCATCACGGGAACGATGACCTTTCTGAATTCTATCGATAAGGCTCTCGAACGTCGTGACAGCGGTCTCTCGGGAGAAGCCCAAGCAGTTCTTTGGTAAAAAACTGCACTTTATTTACCGCTCCATCCTCCTAAAACCACGAGCATTTTCTGCTCATTCTTAATTTTTTTGGCTTTTCTCCCGATATTTTCTGCATCTTTTGCACGTAGACACCTTATCAAAAAAAGCTGCCTCCATTTGGGGCGCTCTAAGCTGCCGTCATAGGGCTATTTTTCGGGCTTTGACCCGCGGAGCTTAGGGAAAACCGATATCACTTTGGGAGGATTTAGGGATGGCTAAAACGACTTTTATGCTTGCTTCGGTAGCGCTCTTCACACTGGGGTGTTCGGGCTCTGAGAACTTCAAAGGTAAGACGCCCCAAACCCAGACCAGCAATGCAGCTCCAGAGCCCAAAGCTTATGAGGGAGACATCGCGGCACCTTCCGTAACGACTCCTGGGGGAGCCAGCGAAGCTTTGCGCCCCTCCGACCAAAGCGCCCTCTCGGAATGCCTTAAGCAATGGACCAACCCTAAGCCGCCTTTTAGTCCAGAGGAGCTGGCTCAGCCGAAAGTGATAGACATCAAGGAAGCGACACAAAACAATGCCATCATTTACAGCGACACGACCAAGTCGACAAAAGATACGCTCCTCCTGGTTAACTTTGAAATTCCTATCGGCAATCAGGGCACCTTTGAGCTCCTCAATCCAAAGGCCTGGTACTGTCTCAATTTTTCCGCAAAGGTCGTAAATAATTTTACCATCCATTTAGCGTGTAACTCTCAGCTCGCGATTTTGAGTAAAACAGCTCAAAACGATCATAACTTTGTTATCAACCGAGACCCCTGCCCCTAAATGAACAAGGCAACAAGGCGCCCAAAAGGAAAGCGGACAGCTGAGGGAACTGACTTGGGAAGAGCACCGAAAGCATGATAAGATCCTGCACACATGAGCGAGCTCGGGTGTCATAGGAAGGGTCAGCAGGTGTTCATTTCTTTTCGCAACATAAGACAGGCAACGGCCCAACTTTCCCATATTCACCTTTGGATCACATTACTGCTTTCGCTTATCTTTGGAACTTTCTTTGGGCTCCTCGAACGGCGTCTGTATAGAGAACGCCAAAAAGAATTGGCAAGTGATGTCGAGACGGCTCAAATTGAAGTCCAAACGCGACTTCGCGACACCAACGAATACTTCACCCTTTTAGGTGAAGACCTCCTTGCTGAGAATCTCTCTGAGCCCGCATTTCAGACTCGAGCCGCTCACTTTATCGACAATCACCCAGAGATCACAACGATCGGCTGGATTAACGAAGAAGACGGGGTCAACTGGATTTCTTCGCGAGCCGTCAACAACTTCGATGTAGGGCTGCAGCGCGAAGACTTCAAAGCTGCTGCAGGAAGAGCCAGGGATCAGGGTGGTTTT
>CANGNB010000304.1 GCA_947454545.1 Oligoflexaceae bacterium | reverse complement strand
CTTGAGTTCGGGGGCCAGAACATCGACGAGATGGGCGGAGATCTCGCTACAGATCCAGCCCGAGACCTCTGCATCCTTCAGGATTTTTCGCGTTTCATAAGCGGTATACTGAGGGTTGACGTTGACGACCACCATGCCCGCCTTCATGATGCCCCAGACCACGACCGGATAGGCAAGGATATTAGGCAATTGAACCGCAATCCGCGAGCCAGCAGTGAGCTCAGGGTTCGAGCTGAGTGAGATGGCAAATTCGGTGCTCATGCGTTCGAGCTGAGCGAAGCTCAGGCTGCGACGCTCCTGAGAAAAGGCTGGTCGTTGGCCAAAGGTTTGGGCCGCTTTGGCGACATATTGGGGTAGAGTCGCCTCGCTATCCCAGGGGTACGAACTCTTCATCGGGCGATCGAGGGGCTTACTATCCAATCCCATCTTTGCTGCTTTCCTTCACCGCGAGACCCTCCCAGCTAGACAGCCGAGTCTAGACCGTGCAAAATATGAGAGGGCAACTATTTCCTCCTCGCTTTTTTGAAACGCGAGCGAGCCTCGTCTTCCGACAGGGAGCCACTGATCCATGACAGCACACAAACGCAAGTTAAGCAATTTTTTGCTCCAACCCCTCTTACAAATTCGGCTGGGGCTCTATGCGATCGTGCTGTCCTTGCTTTTTAGTGCTTCCATTGCGGCGATTATCTATACACATTTCTTCAGATTTTACGACCTTGTTTTGGAACTGACCGATTTGCGCGACGATGTGGAAGTGATCCTGAAAAGCTATGTGCAAGGTATGGCGCTTTGGGTGTTGGTCGCTATGGTAGTCTATTTTTTGATCACAGTCGGCGTTTCGATATTTTTCACTCATCGACTTGTGGGACCTACCTATGCTTTTCGACGACATATTCGAGAATTGACGCGAGGAAACTACAGTTCGCGCGTCGTTCTTCGCAAAGATGATGCCTTTCTCGAAGTCGCTGAAGATCTCAATGAGCTCGCACAAACCCTCGAGCAGTTAAAGCGGCGCTAAGCTGCTGATGGTAAAAATATACTTCAAAAAGCCTGGGGCGAGGGTGGGCTATGAGCGGAAGTTTTTCTCTCGACTGGTTTGATCCAGCAGTAAAATCGTCTCATTCGCTTCAAAAAGGCCTCGATCGCGTCCTGCTTCAGGAAGAGGCGAAGCTTCAATTTGTTCGCTGTCTCAAGCTGGCCTTAGCCCACCCTGTCCCACAGTCTGCCGATCGTCTCACTTTGCTTCATGCTGAGATACGACGAATGTCTTTGACCTTGCAAGAGCGTTTAGGGATGCTTACGGTCGATCGACCTCAAGCTTGGTTCCGCCATAGCCCTTCGATAGAACGTGCTACCCGAGCGACAGATCTCTACGAGGAGCCGATTTTTTTGCGCTTTGAGGCAAGCAGGGCGAGCAGCATTCGGCACCTTCTTCCCGAACTCTGGAAACAGCGTCAGCTAAGCTGTGATGTTTACGATCCTGGGGCCTCACTCTGGGGGCGCTTGCTGGGATTCAATCGCCAGCTTGCGCGAATCAATCAGCTGGCAAGTCCGTTCTCCGACATTTTCCTAGAGGAACTTCCCGAGGAGATTCCTGATGAGCTGAGAAGTCCAGCGCTCCTGCTTTTTGCTAAGCAAGTCGCGGAGCTGATGCAGGCGTGCCAGAGAGAGTTAGGAGCCTGCTTTGAAAGACTTTGGCAGGCTTCTGAAGCTTTTCTAGCGAAGCAGCACACCCAGTATGTGGCCGAGTGTGCGCGTCAGCAGCAGGAGCAGAACGAGCAACGGCGTCAGCGGCAAGGTGCGGACAGTGGCAAAGATTGGGCTTCGACCAGCCTCGATGAGGCTCTGCATTTTATGAATTTTCGATCCCTACCGGATCGCGACAGCTTAAGGCAAGCTTATCGGACTCTTGCTCAGCGGCTGCATCCCGATGCGGGCGGCAGCGCAGAACACTTTCAAAGACTCAGTCGTCACTATGAAACAATACTGAAAGCCCTGGGGACAAAATCAGCCCGAGCACCTTACTAAGACACTCGTTTCTTCAAAAATTCACTGACCTTGCTCTGGGTGAAGTGGCTGATTTCATCTTGCAGAGCTGCATTGATTTCCGCTTGAATGGCTTCTTGTAAAGCTTCTCGAACAACTTTTCGAATATCCTGGCGCAGGTCTTCAGGAAGTTCGATTTTCATGGGATCTGGCTTTTTAAGCTTAAGAGTAGGGGCTTCGCTGGCCGGACTCGAGGTTTCAGGAAGGGGAGGGGCTGCAGGTTTTACTCTTGCTGCTCCTTGTCGCATGGTTTGCGCAATAAAGCCCACGGCAATCGCCCATTGCTCGGCAAGTTCGCGAGTCCACGCTTCGCCAAAAGCTTCAGCAAAGGTTTTGAGCAGAGAATTGCCTACCATATCGTAGTGTGGATCTTCAACGCCGTAGCGAACGTGACGCTCTCCCATCTTTTCAAGATAGCTCACAAGGAGCGAGCCATCTTCGAGGTGGTCGACGATGTAGGCGAGCGAGCCAACGAGGGCATGCTTTTGTTTGACCATGTCCGTGCTCACAAACAGTGCTTGAGCGACGGGGTAGTCCGTCCAGAGGATTTCATAGAAGCGGTTCACAATTTTGAGAGCGTGAGGTCGCGCTAACTCAAAGGAATCTCGAAGCATTTTCGGGTTGATGGCATTCATGGTCAGGTCTCCTTGACAAGCGGGACGGGGCTGTCTTTCTGTCTTAGGCTATCGGTCAAAGAGCGTTTCTCTCGACGGGAAATCTTTGCCGAGCCTCTGCTTTCTTATTTTGTTGTCGTTATGGCGTGGCTAGGGCAGTTTTTAGGCTTGCGAGACCAAGGGCTCGTGCGCTACTTTTGCCCGAGTTTTTCGAGCCTTGTCTGCCAAGGAGTAGAGCCTGTGCGAGAACTCTTTCCCCTCTTAGCTAACGATCCCGAACTGGTCTATCTCGATAGTGCTGCGACCAGTCAAAAACCAGACTGTGTGATCGAGCGCATGGATCGCTACTATCGTCGCGAGAATGCCAACGTTCATCGTGGCGTCTATCAGCTTTCTGAAGATGCCACGCGAGCCTTTGAAGAGGGACGTCAAACGATTGCCCGTAGTCTCGGAGCAGAGGCACACGAAGTGATCTTCACCCGAGGTACGACCGAGGCCATCAATCTGGTCGCGCAATGTGCTGGGCAAGTGGTGCTGAAGCCAGGTGACGAGATTGTGCTGACTGTGGCCGAGCATCACTCGAATATTGTGCCCTGGCAGATGGCAGCCGAACGCTTTGGAGCCAAGGTTCAGTTCATCCCTCTGCGCGAAGATCTTCGTTTAGATCTGGAGGCAGCCAAGCGCCTGATCACATCCCGTACCAAGATCGTGGCGTTGGCTCATATCTCGAATGTTTTAGGTATCCAGCATCCCATCACCGAGATCCTCGCGATGGCAAAAGCTGTCGGTGCTCTCACTCTGATTGATGGGGCTCAGGGTATAGTTCACGAAGATGTGAATGTGAAGGAGTTGGGCTGCGATTTTTACGCTTTCAGTGGCCACAAGGTCTTCGGTCCGACGGGTATCGGTGTTCTTTACGGCCGAGCCGAACTGCTGGAAAAGATGCCTCCCTACCAAGGTGGTGGCGATATGATTGAACGGGTGAGCTTAAGTGGCTCGACCTGGAACGTTTTGCCTTCTAAATTCGAAGCCGGTACTCCGAATATCGTCGGTGGCATCGGTCTGGGCGAGGCCTTTCGTTTTCGCGAAGGTCTGGATATGAAGCAGCTGCGCACGGAAGACCAGAGGCTCGGCCGCGAGCTCCTCGCAGCACTCAAAGAGTTTCCTCATGTGAAAGTCTTTGTAGACCCAGGCCCCGATTGGGTCGGTATTGTGACCTTCGCCCACTCCAAGATTCATCCGCACGATCTCGCGGCAGTTTGTGATAACGAGAAGATCTGCATCCGAGCTGGTCACCACTGTGCCCAGCCGCTCATGGAGATTCTCGGTGTAAGTGCTACGGCGCGAGTATCCCCCTTTGTGTATAATACCAGTCAGGACATCCAGAAATTTGTCCGAGCCTTACATAAAGCCGAACAGCTGTTCTGCTGAAAGGAGAGAGTCGTGACCCGCTCGCTCACGGACGCAGAATGGAAAGCACTTGTGCTCGATCACTACAAAAAGCCTCGGCACTTTGGAGTCCTGGAAGGTGCTACGTTTCAGGCCGAACAGCATAACCGGACCTGTGGCGATTGGGTGAAGGTTTATGCGAGTCCAGTCGGTCCAGACCAGAGTCAGCTCAACTTTCAGTTCACGGGACAGGGCTGTTCTTTAAGTATGGCGAGTGCTTCTCTGATGTGCGAACTCCTCAAGGGCAGCGATCAAAAAGCTGCCACTCGCGTTCTCGAGCACTTTCAAAAGGTGCGAGCCGAAGGTGCCACCGCTGACGAAGCGGAAGCATGGCAGGTCCTCAGTGGCCTGCGGCAGTACCCAGTGCGCTATCGTTGTGTCTGTCTAGCCTGGCAGGCTCTCGAACAGATTTTGAAGGGTGAGACGCATGAGTGACTGGCACCTGATTGGAACACTCGAGACTATTCCTGAAGGCAG
>CANGNB010000303.1 GCA_947454545.1 Oligoflexaceae bacterium | reverse complement strand
GAAGAGATCGAACTCGCTGAACTCACCTATAAAAATCTCGAAGCTCGCTACGGCTATCCACGCGAAGCTGCTATTGAGAGCTTGAAGTTTCTTCTGTCCTTCCGTTCTCAAGCACAGAGCAGTTAAAAGCATCCCCCCTCTCTCAAAAAAGGCGGGGGGGATTTTCTGAATGTCCGCTTAGAGAAAGCTACGAACCAAAACGGGTGCCGGATGACCCAGTCCATCACGCTTTTGGCGAGATGCAGCGCTGCGATCCTTTGCTGAGATCGGTGTTTGGCTCGATGTCAGAGAGTTGAGCTGGGGAGCTTTCTCATCTGCTTGCTGCTGAGACTTTTGAGCGAGCTCATCACAAGCGGCAGCAGACATGGAGTCTTGGGTCTGCTCGTCGTCACAGACGAGGCTTGCTGAGTTCTCTGGCGTTGCATCGGCTGCCGCAACAGGAGCCGTGAGTTCTTGAGGGGCTTGGGTATCAGAGGGCGGCAGCTTATTATCTTCCGCATTGATGCGATCGATCAGCGCTTGAGTCGGCTCGTCAGCCCTGGCTTGGGTGTGATCCTGCTGGCCTTTGCCACAGGCGGTGAAAGTCAAAACGAAGGCCAGAGATATCGTGCGCTGCATAGTGTTCATGGATGTTTCCTCAGTGTTCAGGTGATGTGGGCCGAGGCCCTTGCTCTACGTCACCAAAGAGGCGAGAGATCCGAAGATATTGCGAGCAAGCGATGATTTTTTTAAGGTCCGTCTAAACCGCTGATGAGATTGATAGCTTTGCTCTGTATCCAGCAAAAGAGGCGCAAACAGGGTTCAGTCTCGGAAGGGTCTCTAGCTGCCCCAATCCTCTCTTTATAAAAGTTCATAGTTGCGAATGACAGCCAGGAAGCCCTGTGAAAGCTGCAACTTTTGATGGTCTACTAAATCTTGGCGTCGAGCCGCCTCTGCCGCTGCGTCGGGAAGGTGAACACTTGGAGCCAGGGTGGGAGCCGCTCGTTTGCGAATCGTAAGCCGAGGACCTTCCCACTGAACCTCGCTTTCGTCTTGAACCCGTTCCTGTGAAAGCTCTTGCACTTCAAGCCGCAGGGGAAGGGAGTCCCCTTGCAACTCCTCAAGAATCCGTCCAAGAATAGCCCGGGTCTCCGAGCGTTGCAGGGCCTCAAAAATCGCAGCCCGAAGCCAAGGGTTTCCCGTCAGATGGATAATTTTGAGGTTCTGATTGGGCTGTCGTCGAATAAGGAGAGACACACTTGTGTGGATCTGTCTGCGTCTGGTTTCGAGCGGAATATCGAAGACTCCCGACAGGATACTCGCATCCCGAATCAAGCGCTGACGCGCGACGCCTGAAGTTCCTGGGGTGAAGGTATGGCTTTCGGGAAGCAGTTTTTGGTCTTGGCTTTTGCTAGGCGAGGCCGTGATTTCCCCCTTCCGCGCAAAAGCTAGCAGATCTTGGTAAGTAAAAGTCGAGGCCTGAGGAGTCCTGCCTTGGCTTCTGCTGGCTGCAGAGAAAATCTCCTGAGCCTTCCTTCCCGAAAGCTTCGGATGCACCTCCCGAATTTCATGAGCAGGGGTCTTCGTCCGCACCTGGAGGTCTACCTTGACCGGCACTCTTCGGGAAGATGGCCTCTTCACTCGCTCAAGAGTAGGAGGGCGCAGGAAGCCCGTGAGCCCTAACGCTAGAGCAAGATGAACGAGGAGCCCGTAGAACAGCGGCATCCCAAGAGAGGCTCCAGGGAAAGGCCTGTTTACCCGCTGTGATTGAAAAGAGAGTGCCCCCACAATGACTTTACCTGTCCCATCAATGATACTGACGCCGCACTAAGATTTTTTGGGTCACCAGTTGCGCCAAAAACTCTTTACCCTGTGGCACTCCCCTAAATTCGCGACTCATCAGCACTTCCCAATCGAGTTCGCGGGCTTCTTCGCGGAACATTTCGAGAAAGCGTTTTTGAGCCTCGGAGAGATAGAGCTTCCAGTCGATGGTTTTGCTCGACTTGCGCAGATAGTAGTGGAGGACGTAAGGCTTGTCTTTATAGTAGACGCTTTCTGCATCGGAGCCCTCATTGGGCAGAATATCGATGCGAGGACTCAATTCAAAGGCACCCTCTGGTAAGTCCCAGAGCTTATGATAAGACTTGAGACAGCTGAGCCAAAGATCGCGCGGACGTGCTGCTTCCCCATCATCGCCGGCTTGATCTTCGGGATCGACCTGATCTTTTAGGCGGCGCGGCACGGAGCGAATCAAAGCTTTATCGAAGGGTTTGGATTCATCGATAGGAAAGGAGTTGGCAATTTCCCAGAGGTTTTCTCGTTGCTCAAGCACGGCCTCAGCACAGGCTTCCATCAGCTCAAGTTCCCGACCACGCCAATTGCCCCAGAGCTCATCAAGAGCAAACTCTTGCCAGCCCGTCTTATCGGTGACTTTCAAAATCTCGGGAGCGAGGCGGTCAAAAGCTTTGAAGTAGCGCGAAAGATCAAAACCGACCACAAACAAGGACCACTGCTGAAGGGCGGCCTCAACCTGGCTTCCTAAGGTTTGCACCTGGCTCCAGAAATGGTCCCCGAGATCACCATGATCTTTGTAGCAGAAAAAGGTCGAGCACACCGAATTGCGAAAGGCATGAATCCGGCAGTAGCCGTTGGACTGATCGAGGTGCGGGCACAGTACTTTTTCACTGCGACCGAAGGACTCCGCCTGAAGATCGTCGAGATAGTCAATCCATTGTCCGGGAGCATAGTGCATGCCTTCAGGAAGCAGCATGCCACGATCAAGAAGGCCTTTCACCGACCCACGTCCTTGCTCAGTCTGCAAAGCCAATCCTAAGAGAAAATTAGGCACCCTTGGATGATAGGTGCAGCAGCGATAATCGGCCCGATATGAATCATAGCAAGCCTTCGGACAGTTCATGCAGGTCGCACGACTCTCCGCAGGAAACTTCAGTCCCAGAAACTCTTGGGGCAGCATGTACTGCCAAATCCCAGGAAATGTATGAGGACCGATTCGGAGGGCTTGTAGGATGGGATCCTGATCACGCAGCAAAGAGGCCAATCGAGTCATGCGGGTGTCTCACCTATAGATAGCATAGCGGTATGCCCTGGCAGGATACACCGAAAGCCTTGGAAAGCTCGAGGACGAAAGTATGACCCCCATGTCAAACGCCCGAAGAACATGGATTTTTTTTAGGTTGCCGGAGATTTCGAGGGCCGTTATAGTGCGGGCTGCGCCAGGCTCTGCATTATGCCAACTAGACCAGACTTGGATGCTTTGGCCCAACAGGATATCCTAGAAGGTCAGGCCCGTTGGCTTCGCCTTGCCAAAGCGAGAGCGAGGCGCTATAGCCAAGAGTAAGGTCTCGTATAGGCCGCATGTCTCACAATGGATAGGAGTGGAAATTTTTTGAAAGTTCTAGAACGTTCTGACCTGAGGACTATGAAGGATGTTCGCCTCGTCGGTGAAGGTCGTAACGACATGGTGACGGCACAGGAAGCTCTCCGCCTAGCCGAAGAAGAGGGACTCGACCTTGTTCTCGTAAGCGCACCTGAGGTTGTTCCGCCGGTAGTGCGGATCGAAGACTTCAAGAAGCTTCAGTATGAAAAGAAGAAAAAACAGAAAGCCAATCGTCAGAAGTCGGACCTCAAAGAAATCCAGCTGAAAGCCAATATCTCCGATCACGATATTTTGACAAAAGTAAGCAACATCGACCGCTTCCTCGAGCGCGGGGACAAGGTTAAGATCGTTGTGCGTCTCAAAGGCCGCGAGCGGGACAATCCGCAAAGGGCTCATGAACTGATCGATAGGGTCATCCGTCAGGTGACTATCGCCTGCAAGGCCAATAAAGTCCCTGGCCCCATCGCCACGGCGATTTTAGAACCGACCAAATAAGTTCTCAAAGCAGGGCTCCCCGATACGGGAGCCCTTTTTTCATGACCCTTCCTCTTGGAGACCTGCGGATGCAGTCGAGCTCTCGGATGCTGATATGGCTCATGTTCGCCTGGATTCCTCATACTCTCTACGCAAAGGTCTTCACAAGTGTCCGCATGGGAGCTGGTCCTACACTCTTGAAAGGACCCCTAGCAGACGCTCAGACAAGCTCCCAACATGCCACCGTGCGTTTTGGCACCTGGCGCCCGACGTCCTTCCTTATCGGAGGGATAGACCTGACAAGCTTTCGTTGGAATACACCCTTGGCCTTGGATCTCAAACATGAGGTCTCCGGCAATGATCTACGACTCTTTGTGGGGGCGCAGTGGAATATGTTCAACCTGTGGCTTGCCAGTGGCGGCGGCCAGCTGCGAGTCCTCGACCGCCCCTCCCCTGACGAAGCTCGACCCCACCGTTTTATCAGCAAGAGCCAAGAGCTCGGCATCAGCTACGATATCTACCGCGCTGAGTATGCAAAAATTGAAGTGTGCGCTCTCTATCGTGAGACCGACCCGGAGAAAACCTGGCAGCAAAGCTACAATCTGCGTAAGATTGAAACCTGGCAGCTGGACCTTGGTTTAAAGCTGCTCGATTTTTGAAGCCTTGTCTGTCCCATCTGAGAGGAGTCCTCCATGAGTGCTTCTGCTGAACTCGCAGTGATCGTAGGCAGTGCTAGT
>CANGNB010000302.1 GCA_947454545.1 Oligoflexaceae bacterium | reverse complement strand
ATGACGATCGGGACCATGGGTGTAGATTTCGCTGCTTAAAAAGCTTCGTTCAGCGTCGAGGGTGTCTTCAAAGACATCCTTGAACCAGACCCGTTTTTCAGCATCCCAACGATAATCTTGCTGCTTAAGTTTATCTTTCATCTCAAAGGGGGCCTGAACAGCCAAGACTCTCAGTTCACGCAGATAACTTCTCTGAACGAGCTCTTGAAAGTAGGGGGCGATCAAGCGAAAGGTTGTCGCACAATCAAACAGAGCCCGGTGCGCAAAGGCATTCACAAAACCATGATCGGCCGCTAGATAGTTGAGAGCCCGGGTTTTATAACCCTTTCCGCGCCAGTCGATATGTTTCATACTGCAGGCCCAGTGCAGATCTAAACCAGCTAATTCAGGCCGCTTCTCGATAAAGCTACGATCAAAGGCTGCATTGTGCGCTACAACCAACGAAGAACGCTCAAGAAGGCTACGTATATACTCCCAAGCTATCTTCTGGCCTTTCAAAAGACCGTTATCTAAACCCGTGAGTTTTTGAATCTCTTCCGTTATAGGACGACCTGGATCCTCAAGCGCTCCGTACATATTCAAGAGCTCAGGACTCGACTTGCCCTCACGCAACACAAACTCGACGACACCGATTTCGATGATCGCATCCTCATCAGCGTTGATACCCGTAGTCTCGACATCAACGATCAGCCCGTAATCCATCGTTTTCTCCTTCACCCCTCAGGGACACGGAACTAGGCAAAAACACCCTAGCAGGCTATTTATTGCCTATTTGGCATACATTAACAACTATTGTAAACTGGAGGTACGTCGAGCTTTCACCAGACATAAGCCTTGGCCTGAAATGCTTGGTTAGCCCTAGAAGGGTATAAGCGAAACCACTTCAGAAAGTAAGAGTATCTATGAGCGCCAACGCGAGAGACCTCTCCCAGTCCTTTCAGAATGGTACAAACAGTGAGACTGTGCTTCGCAGCTTTGATGAACTCTGCGCCTGTTTGTTGCAGGGTGAATCATGGAAAGGCTTGCGCGTCGAAATACCAGGGCCTGGCTTAGTCAGTCTGGAGCACGAGGATGTGACCCTGGTCTTTATCGATAGAGCCGTATGGCAAAATACCCAGAGCCTCCAACCTTTTTTGGCTTCGGCAGAAGACAGTAGTCTAGCCTTTGTCTGCGTTGGTTCCGATGAGTATTGGCCCGAATTTAGCAAAACCCTCGAAGAGGTCTCCTTTCGTTACCTCTCGCTCCCTTTACGCGCCACCCAGCTGCACCATCACACTCAAAATTTTGCACGTTTGCAAAAGATGGTCCTTGCGGCTGAGAAAAACAACCTCAATGTCAAAGAAACCAGCGAAAACGTCAAGTATGTCTTGCGTATCTCGCGGGAACTCAACGGCATTCGCGACACCAAAAAACTCCTCAGCCTTATCTTGCAAAAGGCACGCGAGATCACCAATGCTGATGCTGGTTCCATCTACACAGTCGACTGGAACGATCAGCGCGAGGCTGACAGCCGCATTGTTTTCAAAGTCACTCAAAACGAAACAGTCCATCAGGAGCTTGAAGAGTTCTCCATCAAGATCAGCGAAGACTCTATGGTCGGATGCGCCGTTGTCCACGGCAAAGCCATCAACATTCCTGACCTTTATAAGCTCGATCCGGACCCGAACAAAAACCCTTACCGTGCCCGGCATGATAAGAGCTTTGACAGCCGCACGGGCTATCAATGCCACTCCATGCTGACCTTGCCCATGTATGACATCAGCTATCGAGTGATCGGCGTGATCCAGCTGATCAATCGCCGTAATGCGGGGGTCTTCAATCTCAAAGGTGTGCAGGACTATGATCAGGCGGTGACACCCTTCACCGAAACCGACCTTGAATATGCTGAAATCGTCGCTCAGCAGGCCGGTATCGCCCTCGAAAATGCGATGCTGACCCAAGAAAAAGAAGATCTTTTCGAAGGCTTTGTGCATGCGGCTGTCACAGCCATTGAACAACGCGACCCTACTACCAGTGGTCATTCTCATCGCGTCGCAAAACTCACCTTGGGCCAAGCGGAGACCCTCAACAAGATCACCACTGGTCCTTTCAAGGACGTGAACTTCACCAAAGCCCAGATGAAGGAAATCGAGTATGCCTCGCTTCTTCATGATTTTGGCAAGCTGGGTGTCCGCGAACAGGTCCTCGTCAAAGCCAAGAAACTCTATCCCTGGGAACTCGACCTTCTGCTCGAACGCTTCGAACACATCCGCTCACGCTATGAGGTCGAATACCTGAGAGAGTATGTCGCCTTTCTCAATGGCAAAGCCACTCTTGCTCCTGGCTTTGGCCCCGACACCTTTCGTGCATCCTTCGAAGGCAAGGCTGCAGAACTCGATGAGTACCTCACCTTTATCCTCAAATCCAACGAGCCCACCGTCCTCGAACAGGGCGGCTTTGAGCGGCTCAAAGATATTGCCAACCTCAACTTTCGCGATGCCAAAAACCGCACGCGCCCCTTGCTCAGCTATAGGGAACTCGAGGCCCTCTCCGTCTCCCGCGGTTCTCTAACACGCGAAGAGTTTGCAGAGATTCAGAGCCACGTGACTCACACCTATGAATTTCTGAGAAAGATTCCGTGGGGGCGTTCCTTCCCGAATGTGCCAGCGATTGCCGCCAAGCATCACGAAAAACTGGACGGCACCGGCTATCCGACGGGTTCACACGACGGTGACATCCCTACGCAAACTCGGCTCATGACCATCGCGGACATCTTCGATGCGCTGACCGCCTCGGATCGCCCTTACAAAAAGGCCGTTCCCGTGCATAAAGCGCTCGAAATCCTCGACATGGAAGTCAAGAGCAAGAAGGTCGATCCGGAGCTCTTTAAAATCTTCTGTGAATCCAAAGTCTATCTGAGTGTGATTGAAAAACAAGACGGAACCCCGTAAGCTCACGGACTCAGACAGACTCCCGCTCCCTACTTTGCGAGAGATGCGATGCAGCTGACGTCCGAACTGCTTTTAGCCGCCTACATGCATGGTTTTTTTCCGATGCCGCATCCGGAGACGGAAGAAATCTGCTGGCTCAATCCGGATCCACGCGCCATTATTCCACTCGATGGCTTCCACTGCTCCCGATCTTTGCTACGTACCCTGCGCCATGTTCCTTTTGAAATCGCTATCAATAGCGACTTCGCTGGTGTCCTAGAGGGCTGCGCCGATCGCTCTGAGACCTGGCTCAATGCCGAGATGAAAGCCATGTACACCAAACTTCACCTTGAGGGTCACGCCCACAGCTTTGAGGTCTGGCTCGAAGGCAAGTTGGTCGGCGGCACCTACGGCCTCGCCATTGGCGGCGTCTTCTTTGCTGAATCCAAATTTCACCGGGTCACTGATGCGTCAAAAGTGGCTATATTTTATCTGACAGAGCATCTGCGCGATCGGGGCTTTCTGCTGCTCGAGGTCCAATTCCTCACCCCCCATCTTAAGACACTGGGCGCCATCGAGATCCCTTCGTCACGCTATATTGAGACCCTTAAGCAGGCCGTGCTCCGTCCCACCCGCTTTACCCCACTCCGTATAAAGCCAGTGTGGCAGAACAAAGCCACTCCCTGATCTATCCCAGCCCTTTTTATGGCAAAAATCTTGAGAATGGCCCGCCAGCCGTCAAGTTTCTCTAGCGTTTGCTCCTATTTTTCATTAGGATCAGGCTCCGATTTTGTCTGGCCAAAGAGACGATGGGGTTCATCGTCATCCAAAGCCACTCGGGTCCACTCAAGGGGAGACTATGCCAGGAGTAAGACTTAAAGACGGTGACAGCGTAGAAAGAGCGCTCAAAGCACTCAAAAAACAAGTTGAAAAAGCGGGAACTATTTCCGAGCTGAAAAAGCGTCAACACTACGAAAAACCGTCCATCAAGCGTAAGAAAAAGCAAGCTGCGGCTCGCAAACGCTTGATGAAGCAGATGCGCAAGCTGGGTCTGTCGTAACACGTAGCCGTGAGCTCACGCCTACTTGTCCAGTCCAATCGCTTCGAACTCATCGAGAAAAACTCTCGGTTTATAGGACTCGCGTACCCTTGTCAGTCCTTAGATGAGTTCAAACACCGGAAAGCCGAACTCGAGGCTCTTTATCCGGACGCATCACACATTACTTATGCATTCAAAATATATAGCAAAGGCCAGGTGATTATTCGCTTCTCGGATGCAGGGGAGCCCGCAGGTACAGCGGGCAAGCCCATCCTTATGCATATCGAAGGTCAGGACCTGCTCAACCTCGTCGTCTTCGTGGTTCGCTACTTCGGAGGCACCAAACTCGGTGCTGGCGGCCTCGTCCGTGCCTATGGCAACACCGCTAAAAAACTTTTGCTCGAAGCTTCCACAACACCCTTCGTTCTCAGAACACGGCTTCAGCTCAGCTTTCCCTACGCTGCTCAATCCCAGATCGAATATCTCAGTAAAAAATTTGGCGTGAATCTCAGCGACTTCACTTATGCCGAAGAGGTAAGAGTTCTCGCGACTCTGCCGAGCGATCAAAAAGAGGCCTTCACGGCAGCTTTTGCTGCAGACGTGAATTGGGAAGAGATGAGTGAGTAGAGACCCGTATACTTTTTCT
>CANGNB010000301.1 GCA_947454545.1 Oligoflexaceae bacterium | reverse complement strand
AGAATCGTAACTCGGACCCTAGGCGATTTGAGTAAGATCCAAGGAGCAGTGGTTTCAAGCATTCCATTAGAGCACGTTCATGTGGGTAAACCGATGATCTTAGATTTGAACAACGAGAGTTTTATGGTCACTCAAAAGTGGCTAGACAGGGAGAGTACCCTTTCATTATTCAAACAAGAGCCTTCAGGATTGACTCGAGTATCAAATTTTGGTGTGTTCGAAGAGGGTGCTTTAATAGAAAAAATATTTTTCCACGAGATTTCAAAAAAGATTATTTTCATAAAAAAGAAAACATCTCTACGAAATACTGACTATAGTCTATGTGAAATTGCTGACTGAGGTGATCAATGTCTGTCGTTTGGTTGCTTGAGGCTCCTCGGCAAATCGAGGAATCCCTTCTCTACACGCTTGTGGGAGATTTTCCTGTCCGAGCTTTTGCATCGATACGCAATTTTTTGCGCATCGCATCAACAAGCACTAGCGGTCCAAAAGTATGTCTTTTGAGAGCCGTTGATTTTGAAGATGATCTAGATAATTTCTTGCTTGTTTTCCATCTAAAATGGCCATCAAGTCGTCTGCTTCTTGTGGGAGTTGAAGGAGAAAAGTTGCCTGGAGTGAGTGGTGTGGAATATTTGCAGGTAAAGAACTTGCATGAAATAGCGTTTTATTTGATGAGAAGCGAATCTTCCAGGGATGAGAAGTCTCACTTCGTTCACCTAGGAGATGTGGTCTTAGATGTTGAGTCTGCTCGTCTAAAGCTTACATCACAAGCTGATTGGTTGTATCTTACGCCAAAAGAATCCCAGCTGCTGAAAGTACTTTTGAAGAATCCCGAATCTTGTATGAGTCATCAAGATTTATCAGAGTTGGTGTGGAAAGGCGTAAAGGTATCGCCAAGGAGTTTGGCCAGTCATATCTCACGTGTGAGAAAATACCTTTCAGGATCGTCTATTCAAATCCAGAATGTATATGGAGGCGGGTACCAATTGACGCTCCATTCGTCAGATATGTGATGGCTTTGGATCTTCTTTTTTGGTCAAAAATTCTTGCCATACCCTTTTCTTATAAAATTTACCTCTATAGTGTCGCTCATTAGGATTGCTGAGTAAAAATCCTGTGCCTCTTTCGTCGTCGACCCACTCGACTGTCGAGCCTTTGCAAAACTGATAGCTTTCAGGGTCGATCACGCAGTTTAGAGGGCCCTGGTGAAAGACCAGGTCGGTTTCGGTTTTATCATCAAAGGTCACCCCGTATGTGAAGCCGTCACAGCCTTTGCCTTCGATGTAGATTCTAAGAGTACGGTTTTGGTAGCGAGGAAAGTCACGTTGCAATTCAATAGCTTTTGCAATCGCTTCCTGTGTAAGTGAAATATCAATATCGGTCGTTTTCATAGAGTGTTCTTCTCAAAGTAGGCTGCGAGGATTTTTGCTGCAGCGACTGGTGGTGGAATTTCTTTGTTTAAAAGTTTCGCTTTAGTTTCTGTCATAAGCGTTTGAATGATTTCAGAGTGACTTATGTGCTCGAGTATCTGTTCGTAGACTTCAGACTCAAACCATTTCTGATTTTGAGCTGATCTCCTTGTCTCAAATTTTCCAGACTTGAGTAGCTCGGTTAACATGTCTTGCAGGGCATTGTATATAAGATCAAGGCCCTTTTTCTCATAGGCGCTGCTGATAAATACTTGAGGCTCAAGCCTTTCTGGGTCAGGTCGCAAGTAATGCAATGCTGATTTGTGATCTAAAGCAGCCTGTTCGGCCGCCAATTTTAAATCTCCATCAGCCTTTGTTACCACTATGACATCGCTGAGTTCGAGTATGCCGCGCTTGATGCCCTGCAATTGATCGCCTGCGTGAGGTAGAGTCAAATACATGAAAATATCGACCATGGTGCTGATGATATGTTCCGACTGACCTACGCCGACAGTCTCGATGAGAATGGTATCGAATCCTGATGCTTCACAAAGAAGTATAGCTTCACGCGTCCTTCGAGCGACACCGCCCAGGGAGACACCCGCAGGACTTGGTCTGATAAAACAATGTGGATGCTGCGTGAGTTCTTCCATTCTTGTCTTGTCGCCAAGAATGCTTCCAGACGAACGTGGGGATGTTGGATCTATAGTTAGGACAGCTAATTTATGGCCCTGATTTAAAAAATATTTGCCGAAACTCTCAATGAACGTACTTTTACCGACTCCAGGCGATCCGCTGATGCCTATGCGAAGAGACTTGGTTTCACGCGTTCGCAAATGTTCCAGGAGTTTTAATGCTTTCGTCCGATCTCCTGGAAGCTTGCTTTCACAAAGAGTGATGGCTTTAGCGAGACTCCTTCGCGATCCGGATTGGAGTCCCGACAGAATGTCATCATGAGTTAGCATTCGCTTGCCTCAGGTTTGCTATGGCTCGTAGAGTCTCAGATGCTGCAGTTGTGACAGGGGTTCCGGGGCCAAAAATGGCTGCAGCGCCCTTTGAATAAAGAAATTCGTAGTCTTGGTGGGGAATAATGCCACCAACAATGACAGCGATGTCATTGGCTCCTTCCTTGGCAAGGAGTTCAATGACTTGTGGAACAAGAGTTTTATGCCCTGCTGCCTGTGATGAGATGCCGATAGCGTGGACATCGTTTTCGATCGCTTGTTTCACTGCCTCTTCAGGCGTTTGAAAAAGCGGGCCGATATCGACATCGAATCCAAGATCTGCAAATCCAGTTGCGATGACTTTGGCTCCCCTGTCATGTCCGTCTTGTCCTAGTTTGGCGATAAGTATTCTAGGCTGTCGACCTTCAAGTTCGGCAAATTTAGCAACTTCATTTTGGATTTTTTCGAAATCAGAGGTATTGCTAAACTCGCTGGCATAGACATGCTGGATCGATTGGATAGGGGCTTTGTGTTCTCCAAATATTTTTCTGAGGACATCAGAGACTTCACCGACAGTTGCTCTTGCTCGCATACATTCGATAGCAAGGGCCAAGAGATTGTCCTGATTTTTAGCTCCTTGCTCTAAGGTGCTTAAGGATTTTTGAACCTCTTGGGCGTTTCTTTTGCCTTTGATTTCATTGAGTCTCTGAATTTGACTCTGACGTACGGCTGAATTATCTATATCGAGCACATCAAAAGCAGCGTCGTTTTCTGCCCTATATTTATTCACTCCAACGATGACATCATGCCCAGAGTCTATTCGCGCCTGTTTTCTTGCAGCCGCTTCCTCGATCTTAAGTTTAGGAAGGCCCTTTTGAATTGCTGCGACCATGCCACCAGCTTGTTCAATTTCGGACATGATAGCTTCGGCTTTCGCGATAAGGTCTTGGGTCAGGGACTCCATGAGATAGCTGCCACCAAAGGGATCAACAACATGGCAGATATCCGTTTCGTCTTGAATGATGAGTTGAGTATTTCGTGCGAGTCTTGCAGAGAAAGGTGTAGGCAAGCCTACGGCTTCATCAAACGAATTGGTGTGAAGGGATTGAGTTCCACCAAAGACTGCTGCCATGGCTTCAATCGTTGTTCTGATGATATTATTGTAGGGATCCTGCTCTGTAAGCGTATACCCAGAGGTCTGACAATGAGTTCTAAGCATAGAGGAGCGCGGATCTTTTGGTTCGAATTCCTGCATGAGTTTATGCCAGAGCTGTCTCGCCGCTCTTAATTTTGCAATTTCCATGTAAAAGTTCATGCCGATGGCAAAGAAAAAAGACAGACGAGGGGCAAATTCATCTACTTTCAAACCCTTTGCTAGGGCAGCTTTAACATATTCAATGCCATCAGCTAATGTGAAGGCTAGCTCGATTGCTGAGTTCGCCCCAGCTTCCTGTATGTGATAGCCGCTGATTGAAATACTATTGAATTTAGGCATATGACGTGCCGTGTATTCTATAATATCACCGACAATTCTCATAGAAGGAGCGGGCGGATAGATATAGGTATTGCGAACCATGTATTCTTTGAGAATATCGTTCTGTATAGTACCGGTGAGCTGAGCTTGAGAAATTCCTTGCTCCTCAGCTGCGACAACAAAAGCTGCGAGGATTGGGATAACAGCTCCATTCATCGTCATGGAGACACTCATCTCACCTAGGGGAATTTGGTCGAAGAGAATTTTCATATCTTCGACGCTGTCGATGGCGACGCCTGCTTTCCCAACGTCCCCAACGACTCTTGGGTGGTCTGAGTCGTAGCCTCTGTGTGTTGCTAGGTCGAAGGCCACGCTAAGGCCTTTTTGACCAGCTTTGAGATTGGCTCGGTAAAATCGATTGGATTCTTCTGCTGTTGAAAACCCAGCATATTGCCGAATTGTCCATGGTTTGTGGGAGTACATCGTTGCTCTTGGCCCGCGAGTAAAAGGTGCGAAACCAGGCAAAGAGTCTTGTACATTCAGGTATTTTAAATCGTCTGCTGTATATAGAGGTTTGAGCTTTATTCCCTCGGGTGTTTCTCGGAAAATTCCTTGCAGTGAAGGCTGTCCTAGTTCCTTTTGAGCTAGGCTTTCCCAAGCTTTCAGGTCTTTGGCTCCTGTCTTGAATTCATGACTCATAGATCCCTGCCTCCCCTTCGGAAAATCTTTCTACTAAGCAACCGGCGCTGCCCCCAACGCGGATTGTAGAAGAAAGACCCAGGAATGACCAGGAGTTTCGCCTTTAAGGGATGTGGCATAAATTTCT
>CANGNB010000300.1 GCA_947454545.1 Oligoflexaceae bacterium | reverse complement strand
TCCCCGCGTCAGCGGACTTCTATTATTCGTTTTATTGGAGATCCAACGGTGGTGTGGAAAGTTTATAACATCGAATCAGGCAAGATCCTCAAGGCAGGGTTCGAGACTGAAGATGAAGCTAAGGATTGGCTAGAAGCTCGTTTCGAGGATTTGGCCGACGAATACACTGCCGAAGAAATGGACGCTGACGAAGAAGAAGAGTGGCGCGAAGCTCAAGAAGAAGAGGCTGAGGCCGCTCCCATCGCTGACGATGAAGAAGAAGTCAGCGATGACGAAGACGACGGCTTTTACGACGGCGATGATGATGAGGAATCTGACGAAGATTCACTCGAAGACATGTACGAAGATGAGGAAGATGACGAGGACTGAGGCTATCCCTGAGTCCTCCTCCGATGCGAGTCGCGCTCGCATCTTACCTCATGCAGCGCTTACGTGAGCAGTTCGCTCACGCAACGCTCGATGCGAACCAGGCATTCCTGAAGCTCCTGCGGCTTGATGGCCAAAGGTGGAGCGAAATAGAGGGTATTGCCTAAGGTACGCATGAGCATCCCATGCTTGCGCGCCACTCCAGGAACGCGCAGAGCTAAGGGGTGAAAGTAATCCCCCATTCCCGAACCTGGTAGCTCCCAAGCCATGACTCCACCGATAACACGCCCTTGCTCCAAACCAAAAGCTTTACCTACCGTCTGCATCCAAGTGGTCATCGTCTGTTCATTGACTTGAACCCGCGGAATCAGCTGCTCTTTATCGTAGAGCTCAAGGGTGGCTAAGGCAGCTGCACAGGCTATAGGATTGCCTGTAAAGGTGTGTCCATGCAGCAAGGCTTTGCTACGATCGTTGTCGAGAAACGCTTGAAAGAGTGTTTCTTTGGTGAGTGTAGCAGCCAGTGGTAAGGTACCCCCAGTTAGGCCTTTAGCCACACAGACAATGTCCGGGTCGATCTGCGCGCGCAAAAAGGCAAAATCATCACCAATTCGGCCGAGGCCAGTGAAGACTTCATCTAAAATCAAGGGAGTTTGCGTCTCACGACAGAGCCGCGCGAGCTCTTGGAGCCATGCCAGCTCTTGGATATTCATCCCTGAAGCTCCTTGGAGGAGCGGTTCAATGATGACCCCGGCGAGAGTGGAACTGTGCTGTTCGAATAGGGCCCGCAGGTCCGCAATTCCCTGACTCAGTGAGGCGGGACCCTCAGGGCAAATAGGGGAGCGATGCGAGGTTACAGGGCTGACATGGAGCCCGTGGAACATGTAATCGCGAAATGCTTTGTGAAAACCTTCGGTGCTGGCAACCGACATAGCTCCGAAAGTATCGCCGTGGTAAGCGCCTTTACAGTAGAGAAAAACGCGTCGCTCCGGTTTCCCGATATTGCGCCAGTACTGGGCAGCAATCTTAAGGGCTACTTCCACTGCGCAGGAGCCGTTGTCACTGTAAAAGACTCGCTGCAGGTGGCCACGGGTGCGTTCGATAAGACGGGCAGCAAGCGTCGCTCCTGCTTCGTGCGTCGCTCCTGCAAAAATACAGTGATCCAACTTTGCCTGCTGATGACGGATGGCATCCCCTATCTCTTTGCGGCCATGGCCGAGCGAGCATGTCCACCATGAGGCGCTCGCATCGACGAGCTGCTCGCCATCGGCTGTCGTGAGATAGATGCCCTCTGCTCTCACGATGGGTGCGGGATCAGGGGCTGTCAGATGCTGTGTGTAGGGATGCCACACGTAGCTTTTATCCCAAGCAAGCCAGTCTTTTGGTTGTTTGTCTGCCGCGGCTTTTTCCGGGAGTTTGAGAAAGTCTTGCCAGAGAGTTTTCGCTGCGTCTTGAAAGCTTTCACTGTGTGGCTGCAGGTCGACCTGAGGCAAGCGCAAGAAGCGGATCTCGGGGAACATGCGGCGTAAGCTTATTTCGTTATCGGCATGCAGGGGGCCGGTGAGAACAACTCCGAGTACAGGTATGGCTGCAGCTTTGAGAGCCATGAGACTTAAGGATGTATGATTAAGAGTTCCAAGTTGACTGCTGCTGACAAGCAGGGCCGGGAGCTTGCTGGCTTTTAAAAAATCGAGCCAGGTTTCATTCTCTTCGTTGAGAGGGACGATGAGACCTCCGGCGCCTTCAATCAGCAGCGATTCTGTCGGGGGACTCTGGTGCAGCAGCTTCATAAGCTCTGAGACTCTCGGACCAGGGCGTTGCTCCGCGGCAGCAGCTTGATCGGGTGAAGCCGCCAGCTTATAGCTGAGAGTAGGTAGAGGATGCTGGAGCTTACGTCCGATAAGGGCCTCGATGTGGGCTCTATCGACATCGTCTCCACCTGTTTGTACAGGCTTCCAGTAGTCAAGAGGGGCGCTATGTTGGTCAGCTCCTAAGAGCAAGGCGGCTGCCACTGTCGTTTTACCGACTTCTGTGCCAGTGCCTGTAATAAAACATTTAAGCATGCGAAAGTCCTTCGAAGGCGTGAAACAAACGTGTGAGGTCTGCATCGTGCAGTCCAGCGTGCAGAGATATACGTAGCCGCGAAGTGCCGACGGCTACAGTTGGGGGGCGGATAGCTTTTGTTTTGATGCCTTGGCTGGCAAGGTATTGCTCTGCAGCCAAAGCCCTGACTTCTGATCCCAAAAGGACGGGAATAATGTGAGAGCTTCCTGCTCCGCAGTCAAAGCCCATAGATCCTAATCGGTGACGAATCCTTAGAGACAATTCGGCGAGTCGGCTGCGGCGCTCCTGAAGTTCGGCCACATAGCGCACCGATTCGAGCAATGCAGCAGCTGTCCATGGGGAAGGCCCCGTGCTGAAAATAAAACTGCGAGCTGTGTTTACCAAGTAATCCCGAAACCAATTCGGCCCGGCGATCAGAGCGCCCATCCCTCCCATCGCTTTACCACAGGGATTGATCGTCAAGATCTGATCGTGGGACAGGCCGTGAGCGGAAAGTAAACCTTGTCCCTGCGGGCCTACTATCCCCAAGCTGTGAGCTTCATCAAGCACAAGGAGGGCTCGATAGGAACGGGCTAACGCTGCAAGCTCAGGAAGAGGACAGTAATCCCCGTCCATACTAAAGAGACTTTCCGTGACGATCACAGGCAAATCACAGGGAAACCTTTGCAAAAGCTCTTCGAGATGAGCGAGATCATTGTGACGAAAGATGTGCTTTTGCTCAGGACCGAGTTTGGCGAGAGCCATACCATCGATAAGGCTGGCATGGTTCAGGCTATCGGAGAAAAAGCAGGCCCCTTCAAGAGCCAGAGCTTTCATCAAAGCTTCATTGGCCGCATATCCAGACGAGAAATACAGGGCGGATTCAGCGCCTTTCCACTGGGAAAAAGCTTGTTCGAGCTCGCCATAAATCACATGTTCTCCACCTAGCAGGCGGCTGGCGCCCGAGCCTGCAGGCCAATGACGGGCAGCCTGCCAAGCTAGGTCTTGGAAGTGAACATCCGATCGAAGGGCTAAATAATCGTTATGAGAGAGGTTGACCGTATCCTCAGAATCTCTGAGCGGCAGGAGCTGCCGCCAGCGCTGCTGTTGACGAATCGCTTCGAGTTTCGCATCGACCCGTTGTTTGAGCTGTTCTAGGCCAGAGCTGTCTCGCATGGCCCCCTCCCTCTCACCTTTCAGTGCATAGACTCTGCGGCAGGATGTTTGTGATCACAGCAAGATTTCACTTCGATCTCACTCACCGGGACAGCTTTTGCACCGACCGGTTTGAGGCCGAGGCGCCTAAAGAGGGCCATGTCCCGATCTTCGCCAGGATTGGGCGTTGTCAGCAAGGTGTCGCCGGTAAAGATGGAGCTCGCTCCTGCCACAAAACAGAGCGCTTGTGCTTCGTCGCTCATCTGAGCACGCCCCGCGGACATACGAATACGACTTTCGGGCATGATCACACAGGCTGTTGCTATCGTGCGCACCAATTCGAAAGTATCGAGGTCTGCCTCGTCTTCGAGGGGTGTGCCTTCAACGCGAACAAGCAAGTTGACTGGTACGGATTCAGGATGGGGATCGAGCTGATGAAGCTGTTGCAGAAGACCGATGCGATCCTCGCGGCTTTCACCCATGCCAACAATGCCGCCGCAGCAGACGGTCATGCCTGCTTTGCGGACATTTTTAAGCGTGTCCAGTCGGTCCTGGTAGGTTCGGGTCGAAATGATATCCCCGTAATATTCGGGAGAGGTGTCGAGGTTATGGTTGTATGCATGAACTCCCGCCTCACGGAGATCGAGGGCCTGCTTTTCATCCAACATCCCGAGGGTTGTACAGACTTCGAGCCCTAGACCTTTCACGGCGCGAACAGCTTCGAGGACGCGGTCGAACTGAGGTCCCTTTTGCGGCGGCGATCTCCAAGCAGCACCCATGCAAAAGCGCGTTGAACCATTATCTTTGGCTCTCTGGGCCGCGCCTACGATGTCTTCTAAGGGGAGCATGCCATGCGCTTCGACGTTGGTCTTGTAGTGAGCGCTCTGTGGGCAGTAGGCACAATTCTCTTTGCAGCCGCCGGTCTTAATCGAGAGCAGCGTGCTCATCTGGACTTCGTCCTGAGCATAGTGCCGCCGATGAGCACTCTGAGCGAGATACATGAGAGTGGTCAGAGGCAGATTATAGACAGCCTCAATATCCTCAAAACTCATATCGTGACGGGGTTTACCCGAAGCGAGTTCCTCTAGTTGTAACATCTGAAAGCCC
>CANGNB010000299.1 GCA_947454545.1 Oligoflexaceae bacterium | reverse complement strand
AGGAGGGAGCACGATCGCCGTGTCTATTCTCCACGCTCTGATGGTCTTTGCCGCGGAGAAACAAGCATGAAACAGCCCGCTGTAACCCTCGTCGGAATGGGCGAAGAAGGCTGTCTTGGTCTATCCGCGCGAGCTTTTCATGCCGTACGTCAGGCTCAGATCCTGGTCGGCCACCCGCGCTTCTTAGAATTTTTTCCAGATTTTTCGGGAGAAAAAATTCCTCTCGAAGGTCCCCTGAAAAAGCAACTGCAGGGACTAGCGGAGCGGACAGGAGAGGCTCACCTGGTGCTTTTGGCCTCGGGCGATCCCTTGTTTTTTGGAGTGGGCTCTATCGCCTTGCAGATCTTTGGGCGGGAACACGTTGGGTTTATTCCTGCGCCTTCTTCGGTGCAGCTGGCTTTTGCAGCGGCCCAAATCCCATGGTCGGATGCCCAGCTCTTATCAATACACGGACGCTCCATTCACGGCCTCGTTGCTAAGCTCCGTTGGGCGAAGAAAGCCGCTTTACTCTGCGATCCTGATAACAGTCCGCAGCGCGTAGCTTTGCATCTCAGGGAGTATAACGATACAGCTTGGGAAGCCATCGTCTGCGAGGCTTTGGGTGGGCCAGAGCAAAGAGTCCGTCGCTTCACTCTCGAGGCCCTCGCCGAAACGCGGGACCTGCATGAGCTCTGTGTCTTGCTTTTGGTAAGGCCTGAAAGCTGGCGGGCCCCAAGCTCTCTTTCCTACGCTCTTGAAGAGCATTTTGCGCGACGCATGCCAAAGCTCGGATTGATTACCAAGCGGGAGATTCGCCTGCTGTCTCTGGGGGCCTTACAGCTTCAAAGAGATTCGGTCGTGTGGGATATCGGTGCTGGATCGGGAGCGGTTGGCATTGAAGCTTCTTTTCTCGCACCCGAAGGCCGGGTCTATGCCATCGAATGTGATCCAGAAGGTCAAATAATCTGCCAAGAAAACATCAAAACCTTGGGAGCCGACAATGTAGAGCTCATCGCAGGAACTGCGCCTGATGCCTGTGCTGCTCTTGAGGCCCCCGATGCCGTATTTGTCGGCGGCAGCAAAGGTCGCCTCGATGCCATTATCCTCCAAGCTTACGAACGTCTCAATGCAGGCGGTCGATTGGTTGTCAACGCGATAACTCTAGAAAATGTGAGCAAGACCATCCAAACCTTTGAAGAGCTGGGGTTTGCCTATGATGTGCAGCTTGTTCAAGTGTCCCGCAGCGTGCCGCTCGCGGGCAAATACCATCGCTATGAGGCTCTGAACCCGATTCATATCTTCTCCTTGCAGAAAGGGACACCCTGATGGCTCTTGGCAAACTCTATGGTATAGGTGTAGGCCCCGGCGCGCCGGATCTCGTCACTCTAAGGGCTTACAACCTGATTCGAAGCCTGCCCGTCTTAGCTGTGCCGCGACCCAATCCCTATGCTTCTTCGCTAGCATTTCGGATTATGAGTCCGCATATCGATCCCGAGCATAAGCAAGAGCATCTGTTTCTTGAGTTTCCGATGACCAAGGATCCTGAAATCTTGATTCCGGCCTGGAACAAGGCATTTGCTGAGATCGAAACCGTCCTCAAGCGAGGCGAGGACATCGGTTTTGTGACCCAAGGTGATCCCTTTTTGTACTCGACCTTTATCTATGTGCACGACACGCTCAAGGAAAAATATCCAGAGCTCTCGATCGAAGTCGTTCCCGGTGTCAGCTCGGTGATGGCTGTCCCCATTGTTGCGGGCATGCCGTTGGTCGATGGTCAAGAACGTCTGGCTGTGATCCCCGCGAGCTATGGCCTGGAGAGCATTCGACGGGCGCTCCAAGACTTTGATGCGATTGTGCTGATGAAGGTGTCGTCTGTTATCGAAGGACTGATCACTCTTCTCGAAGAGGAAGGCCTGCTCGATGCCGCTTATTATGTCGAACGAGCTACGACCGATGAGCAAAGGATCGTGCGCGATCTTCGGGAACTGCGCGGCAATCGCTGCATTTACTTTTCCATGGTCGTGATCAATAAAAAAACTCGCAGTGGCGTGCTCAAAGGCCATAAGTCAGCTGAGGTGAGCCATGGCCATCACGCGTAAAAGCTGTGCAATCTATATCATCACCAAACATGGTCTCAAGCACGGCCGTCGACTGCAAGAAGCTTGGCCTGATGCCGATGTCTATGTTTCGGAAAAAGTAGAAGACGGCTCTATTCCCGGGGCTTTGCGCTGCCGACTGCCCTTGACACCACTCTTACAAGAGACTTTTACTCAGTATAACTGCCATATTTTTGTGATCAGTGTTGGGGCCGTCGTGCGTATGATTGCGCCCTTGATTCACGATAAAAAAGTCGATCCCGCTGTGGTCTGTGTTGATGATGCGGCTCGCTATGCCATCGCTCTGCTATCGGGTCATATCGGACGCGGCAACGAATGGACCGATAAAGTCGCCCATGCCTTGCAGGCCGAAGCTGTGATTACCACAGCCTCTGATGTGCAGGGGACGCTGACGGTGGATATCCTAGGACGTGATTTGGGATGGGTCTTAGAGGATATGCATCACAATGTGACACCAGCCTGTGCTGCCGTGGTCAATGAACGGCCTGTCCTCATCATCCAAGAGTGTGGCGAACCCCATTTTTGGCCCGAGTCCAAAGCCCTACCGCCGGGCGTACGCTACACCACGCACTTTGATGGGCTGGAGCCCAACGCCTGGGAGATGCTCCTGATAGTTTCGGATCGCGATATTCCCTGTCTTTATCCCGAGGCCTATGCGCGTGGAGTGGTCTACCGCCCCAAAAGTCTGTGGTTGGGGATCGGCTGTGATCGTGGGGCCCCTCGCGCCTTTTTAGAGCGCGGGATCCGCGCCCTATTACAAGAGTTTCAGCTGTCTTGGAAGGCGATTGCCGGCCTCACCAGTGTCGATCTGAAGGCGGATGAGGCAGGTCTTATCGAACTGTGTCAGGCCTATGGCTGGGAGTTTCGTACCTATCCTTCGGAAGAGCTTCGCGAGCAGACGGGCATCGAAAATCCATCGGCGCGTGTTGCCTCGTTTACCGGCACACCTTCGGTATCGGAAGCTGCTTGTCTTCGAGCCGCCGGTGTAAACCAGCTGCTCGTTCCCAAACAAAAATACAAAGAAGCCGATGTGCAGCAGGCCATGACCTTCGCTGTGGCCCGCACGTCTTTTGCTCCGCGCAAGATCAAAGGGGATTGAAACGATGACTCATGGCACCTTATGGATCGTCGGTATTGGACCGGGAGCTCACGATCTCATCACACCGAGAGCTCTCAAAGTTCTAGAAGAGGCTGATCTCATCGTCGGCTATCAGACTTACATCACCTTGGTACGTAAACTCATCAAGGGCAAAGACAAGATTCGCACCGGCATGACCGAAGAGATCGGACGAGCGCGAGCCGCTGTGGATGCAGCGCGTGAGGGCAAGAAAGTGGCCGTGATTTCTTCGGGCGATTCCGGTGTTTACGGTATGGGTTGCCTCATTTTTGAAGTACTCCGTGAGATCGGTTGGAAAGAGGGCGAATCGCCTCGCGTCGAGATGGTTCCCGGTATCACCGCGCTCAATTCCTGTGCCTCCCTCGTGGGAGCTCCTTTGGGTCATGATAGCTGCATGATTTCTCTGTCCGATCTGCTCACACCCTGGGAGGTGATTGAGCGTCGTATTGAGGCGGCTGCTTCCGCTGATTTTGTTATCGGCTTTTACAACCCAGCGAGTGGACGTCGGCAGCGACAGATTATGCGGGCGCGCGAGATACTCCTACAGCATCGACCGGCAAGTACGCCGGTGGCTTTGGTGAAGAGCGCCTATCGTTTTCGTGAGCAGATCGTTCATACCGATCTTGAGCATATGCTCGAATTTGAAATCGGCATGCTGACCACAGTGCTGGTGGGTTCGACGCAGACCTATCGCTACGAAGGTCGTATGGTGACTCCTCGAGGCTATAAAAATAAATATGAGCTGAGCGATGGAGCCATCAAAGAAGGCCAGCGTGCAGGCTTTAGCCTCGATACCAGTCGCTTGCAGGAGGTGCAAAGACCATGGCGTATGTGAAGCGATTAAAGGGATGCATGATCGCTGTCACCGAGGGAAAGTTTTACATGATCGGTGATATCAAAGAACCTTGTGCGTTCGAGGCCTACGGTCTTAGAACTCCAGCAGAACGCAATGTTCTCGAGCAGCCCTATATTCTCTTGGAAGCGCTAGGTCCGGTAAATCTCGAAGGACCAAGGCTTTTGACCTCAGTGGAAGGCGAGGCCTTGGCACAACGTCTCGTCGATATTTTTATGATTATGCGCAATGGTTCGATCAGCGAGCGGCTCTGGCGTATGATTCTCTCGTATGCAAAAGAGGTTGAGCCTCAAGCCTACGATATCCTATGGCTGACCAGTATGCCGGCAGGAATCTGGGATATTGTCCGCGATCAGGTTTTGCGTTGTTCTTAAGGGAAAGCAAGGAGGAGTTTGCACTATGAAAGTCTATTTTATCGGCGCAGGGCCAGGCGATCCCGAACTGATCACCGTGCGCGGGCAGCGTCTCATCGCAGCAGCCCCCATGATCCTTTACACCGGCTCTCTCGTGCCAAGAGAAATCTTGCAGGGAGCCCGCGCAGATGCTCTGATTCATGATACAGCTTCGATGACTCTCGAGCAGATCGTGGATTTTTTTAAGTTGGCTCAAGAGCGAAATTGGGATGTCGCT
>CANGNB010000298.1 GCA_947454545.1 Oligoflexaceae bacterium | reverse complement strand
GATTGGGCGGAAATCTGCTGAGACCTTTGCATGAGCTGCACTAAGCTAGGATCGACGGGAAACCAATCGAGACTTGTGCTTGTGTTGAAACGACTGATATCACTGTCCGGTCGATAGTTCGAAAAAATTTTATCAAACTGTGCAAGAGAGTTTTCGACAGCAGGGCCGAGTTCAGCATCGAGCGGGCCGACATAGCTCATGTGATAGGTTGTTCCTTGAGCATAGCCCTCGAGCTTTTGGATTAAGGGCGCTTCAGGAGGCTTTCGGGAAGAGATAAGAACATATCCGAGGCCAAAAAGCCCAAGGGCGATCCCAAGCGATAGAAGAGTCTTCGTTCGAAATGTAGTCTTGTCCATCGCGCAGCTCCCCGAGAATGTTGGTCGAGCGGAGCGGGCTGAGGACCTTAGTAAAGTTTGCGCCTATCGAATTCTTTATAGAGACTCGCCACTTCCGCTTCGTATCCATTATACGGCAGAGTCTCCTGACGTTTGCTAAAAAAACCTGAGCCAAGGATACGCTCGGTTTTTTGGGACCAACGGGGATGGGAGACTTCTGGAAGGACATTGGAGTAAAAAGGATATTCGTCCGGAGCCTTCAGTTCCCAGGTGGTCTTCGGACGCTCGGCAGTGAGTTCGATGGAAACAATAGACTTGATGCTTTTATAGCCATACTTCCAAGGAACAACGAGTCGGAGCGGAGCTCCGTTCTGATTCGGAAGTATGCGTCCATACACCCCAACAGCCAGAAAGCTCAGATCATGCATGGCTTCATCGAGGCGCAAGGCTTCGGTATAAGGCCAATCCAAGGAACGACTCATCTGCATCGGCATCTGGGTGGGATCGTAGAGCGTCTTAAATGTGACAAACTTGGCTTTGCTGGTGGGCTTGGCCTGATCCAAAAGGAGGCGCAAAGGAAAACCAACCCAAGGAACCACCATCGACCAAGCCTCGACACAGCGAAAGCGATAGATGCGATCTTCGAGGGCATAGGGTTTGATGAAGTCTTCGAGCAGATAGGATCCGGGCTTATCGACAAGACCGTGGACTTTTACGGTCCAAGGTTTGGTCTTAAGATTTTGCGAGTTTTTTTTCGGCTCATCCTTATCAAAGCCAAACTCATAAAAATTATTGTAGCTACTGATATCTTCAAAACGTGTGAGCTTTTTCTTAAGCTCAGCATCTTGAAAGCTGGGATTGGGTTTGACCTGAGGAAGTTCAGGATAAGCTTTGCTCGAAGCAGCCCAGGCTGAATCGAGGCCAAGGCCCATGCTCGTCAGGAGAGCTCCACTCGCTGCAGCCAAAAACTCACGGCGCTGCCAATAGATCTGTTCGGGAGTGATGGAGCTCGATGCGATGGGGTGCTGTGGGCGTGTTTTCAGCAGCATACGACCGCCTTTATCTCGGGTTCACGTGTGGGGCTCATGGCGCTCATAGAGTGAGACCTCGAAGGGGAGAACCTCATCCGTGATCGATTCTGAGCGCGTGCGCGCAAAAGCCTTGAGCGCTTCCAAGGGATACGTGGTATCGCCTGTGATCTCCTGATCAACTAGCGTAAGATACACTTTACTCACCTGGGGGAGGGACTGTCGATAGATTTCCCCACCTCCGACGATGTAGACCTCGCGGCCCCAATGGGGAGCCAGGCTCTCGGCTAAGGCGTAGGCCTCGCTGAGGGAGTGGACGATGCTCACATCACGCGGCAAAATGAGATCGCTCTGGCGAGTAACCACGATGGTAAAGCGACCTGGAAGCGGCCTGCCTATCGATTCGTAGGTTTTTCGGCCCATAATCAGCACATGCCCTGAAGTGAGCTGCTTAAAGCGCTTGAGATCTCCAGGAAGGTGCCAGGGCAGTTGCCCCTCTCGCCCTATAATGCCGTTTGCTGAGCAGGCAACCACATGTGCGTAGATCATACGGAAACCTCAGCCTTGATCGTCGGATAGGGGTCGTATTCGCTGAGGGTGAAATCTTCGTAGCGAAAGCTAAAGAGATCACGCACTGCAGGATTCAGATGCATCTTAGGCAGCGGGCGTGGGTCGCGCGAGAGCTGCAGGCGCGCCTGTTCCATATGATTTTTGTAAAGGTGCACATCTCCGAAGGTGTGAATAAAATCTCCCGGCTGCAGATCGAGGACTTGAGCCATCATCAGCGTGAGCAAAGCATAGCTGGCGATGTTAAAGGGCACGCCCAGAAAAACATCGGCGCTGCGCTGATAGAGCTGACAGGAAAGCTTGCCGTTGGCTACATAGAACTGAAAGAAGGCATGGCAAGGCGGCAAGGCCATCTGCTCAAGCTCGCCGGGGTTGAAGGCCACCACAAGATGGCGTCGCGAGTAGGGATCACGGCGTAGATTTTCCATGACCTGGCCGATCTGATCGATCGTCTGACCATCAGCTGTGCGCCATGAGCGCCACTGCGCTCCGTAGACCCGTCCGAGTTCGCCCCGTTCGTCAGCCCACTCGTCCCAGATCCGTACCTGCTGAGCTTTAAGATAAGCAATATTGGTATCGCCGCTTAAAAACCAAAGCAGCTCATGAATGATCGATTTGAGGTGAACTTTTTTCGTTGTGAGGAGCGGAAAGCCCTCTTGCAAAGGACAACGCAGCTGATAACCAAAAACCGACAAGGTGCCGGTTCCCGTGCGGTCGGAGCGTTCAACTCCGTGGTCAAGGACATGCTGGAGGAGTTCCAGATAGGCGCGCATAGGAGATCCCCTTGTGAGCGTGATCCCCCACTATAGTCGCGCCTCGCCGGTCCGTAAATCACTTCCCGCAAGAGAACGCTGGGCCCATTGCGGCACAGGACTCAAAAGCCGCTCGCTCAGGTCAAAAAGCTGAGCGGGCGCTTGCAGAAAGCTGCCGTCATGGCCAAGGCAGCCCATCTGGGCTCTGAGGCTCGACCACAATCCCCATAGCAGAGCAACGAGGGCTTCCGCAGAAAGGTCGCTACGCCAAGCCCCAAGCTCCTGGGCTTTGCGAGCGAGGCTGAGTAGCCATTCTTGTAGTTTTTCTCGGGTAGCAAGGCCAGGGTGCTGCTCCTCTTCCAAGCCTGGGATCAGGCCATTGCTGACAAAGAGACCGATAGTCGGTTTGCTGCGCAGGACATGCCAGAGACCCTCGATAAGCTCGCAAAGCACGAGCCAGACATCACTGCTCTGGGTCAAGGGCTGCTGAGCCCGTTTGATGATGGGAGCAAATTCGCGCATCGTCGCCTTGTAGAGGGTGAGATAGAGATCTTCTTTCGATTGGAAGTAGTAGTACATCGTGCCCTTGGCTATGCCACAGTTGCGAATGATGCGATTGAACGAGGCATCCTGATAGCGATGGCGAGCAAATTCGTCGAGCGCCACGGAAATAATGTGAGCCATGCGGGCCGTATCGAGCTTTTCAAAATTGGCAGTCGGCATAGGCTCTGCTCCTATTGATGAGTCGCAATGACTTTAGTGCGCGTTGGGATGTGGCTTTGATTCTCGTTAGGATAGCATGCCGAGTCACAAAATGCTGTCGGCTTCTTTGACAGGACTGGGTCTCGCGAGGGTAGATGGCTTCGCTTCAAGGACCTTAGTGACTGGTTTCAAGGGGTAGAGCGGAGAAGAAAAACGTGATATTAACATACTAATATTATTATATAAAATAGAGTTACTTGAACCCTCCTCAGAGTTGCCGAAGAAATTCTTATACGAGCCGTCGGGAGGTTTCCATGGACACAATGCTTTGGCTTAGCTTGACCCTCATCCTCTGGCAGGCCTGTGAGATGGAAGGATCGTACTGGGGCGTACTCTTCAGTCGCGATATCCAGAGAGCCTACTGGCAAAAAGAAGTAGTCACTGCCGCCCCTATGGCGCCTGCAGGAACTTCCGACAAGGATCGGCGCGAGTATCATCCGCCTCGCGGAGCGGCATGAAGAAGTTTTTCTGGGCACTTAGCCATTTCTTTGCTTGACGAAGACGAGGGGCTCTGGTTTTATCGAGCTTCCCAACGCTTGGGTAGCTCAGCTGGATAGAGCATCGGTCTTCGAAACCGAGGGTCGCACGTTCGAGTCGTGTCCCGAGCGCCATTTTTCTTTTTAGCTTCCTTCTAAGTTCTTATTAAATAACGCTCCCCATTTACCTGAATGTAGCTAATGTCTTCTACCTTACGTTGATCACAGCTGATCGACGTTGTCTGAGATAGATGCGAACTCTATCCAAGAAATATTCTTATTCGTGGTGTGAGTAGATGCCTTCGTAAAATATTATGGGTTAGGCTCAATATATGTTTTTTTTGCTGTTACACAATTTTCCTCCATGGATTGATGCAAAGTGATGTAGGTTTCTGACCAGTCGAGTTTGATGTGGATGAAGGTCCCTTTGCAGATGCTTTCCAATTGCGAGAGGAGAAGTACTAGGGGAAAGCTATCCTTGGGAAAGTGTCCGAAGCAGCAGAAGGTTGTCGATAGATTGTCGCCAGAAACTACTCTTTTGAGGCAAATGGGCTCGTCGCAAGATTCTGCGAGCGTAGCTAAAAGGGTCGAAAGCAGCTGGGTACTCAGAAAAGAATTGCCAAAAAACTTTAGTACAGAATTGAGCTCTTCAGAGAATGAGATATTCCTTAACTTATTTGCTTCAAGATGGATCGGGAGTTTTTGCCTAACCTTTTCCAAAAAAGGACCAAGTTCCAATGATTCTAGCGTATAGCCATCTAGGCCGCTGACCAACCTCACTT
>CANGNB010000297.1 GCA_947454545.1 Oligoflexaceae bacterium | reverse complement strand
AGGTATCGATGGCTATCTGAGGCCTTTCTGGATAGGACCAGCGTTGTTTCCCTGTCTCATCGAAAGCTTCAAACCCAAAACCAAGTTTATCAATGTACTGATGACATGAGTAGCATGTATTTGAACCATCACCCTGCCTGCCTTGAGATATATGTCTCTCTAAGCGTTCTCGAATCGTCGAACCAGGACTCGGGGGAGGGATCGTGGTATCGACATTCGCAGGAGGAGGCGGAAGATCCTGACACAAGAGTCGATTACGAACAAAAACACCGCGCTTAATCGGAGATGCTTCTCGGGAACTCGCAAAACTCGCCAAAATTGCCCCCAACCCTAAAAGCCCTTGCCTCGGACCTTCAGCCAATCGTAGATCCCAATCCTGAGCTGGCAGGGCCAACCCATAGTATCGAGCTAAATCTTTGGAGAGGAAAACCCGATCTGAATTAAACAAATCCTCGACTGTTCCCTTTTGATCGAAAACAATATCGTTAACATAGCGTTTGGTTTCTTCAAGCATATCGCGCCGAATGTTCGCCTGAAAACTGGGATTGTCCCGCGTTACATAAGGCAATCCACCCACCATCAACCACTGTAGGGCAAACTGACTAAAAGCATCGCGAGCTCCAGGAGTTTGTAAGAGACGCTCGGCCTGCGCCCTCCGAACTTCACTCTTTAGCAAAGCTCCTTTAGCAGCCTGCGCAAGAAGCTCCTCATCAGGGGGAGCCCCCGTTAGGATATAAGCCATAGCCGATGCCACTTCAAAAGCATCAAGTCCATAAGCATTCATGGGTGCAATAAAGTGTCCCAATTCAGATCGATACAAAAAGGCTGGAGATTGCAACATCCCCTCAAGCACAGCACGTCCTGCCTTTGGGTGCGTCTTCCACAATTGGCCCCATTGCTGTTCTTCCTCTGAACTCAAGGTTCGCCGAAACAGGCGCAAGCCAAACTCTCGAATCATACAGGCGCTCTCTCTTCCACAACGGTCACCCCAGCGCTCTTCGAGAGTTGTGCGTCCAGCGATTTCTTTGGCTGCCTTCGCAAACACCAAGACATGCCGATCACTTACGACCTGGGCTTCGGCATTGTTCGAGTACCCCTGAACATTCGAGGGTTCAGGCCAACTCCGCAAAGCATCCACAGATGTCACACCTAGAATCATACGAATACTTGCGGCATACTCTTCCTGGGTTAGAAGGCGAAGCTGACGAACGCCTAGATTCTTTCCCACTTCTGTGCAATCACTCGAAACTGTGTTATTCAACCCTTTTCTTATGAAATGACTCACTTGGGCTGCGCAGATCCCTTTGCAGGAACCAACGGAACCTAGAGGCATGGTACGCTCGATGCGGTCGGTAAGAGTCGCCTCTGAACCGCAGGATTTACAAATGCCATCGCTCAGTCTCAGACTTGGCCCAACACCTCCCTGCCCTTCCGCACCATGACAGGACTTGCAGAGTTTTTCGTATCCTTGCTGCCCAGAGCTGAGGTCATCCCAGCTCACACTGAGATGAACATCCCTCGCCGGCATCTGAAAAGAGGTCCGCATTTGGGTCGTATCAGTGAGCAGCGTTCGATCAGGCCCCACCCATTCGACAAAGGACTGCCAAGGTCCAGGATCAGCCTGAATCGTCACTAAAGCTCCTGGAGCAAAGCGACCACTCCCTTTACCCCCTATGACTTCGAGCGAGAAAAGTTTTTCCTCAGGATTTTCATCGAACCATCGCTGGACGAGAGTTCCGCCGTCCTTGAAAACATACCAACCATTGCGTGCCCGCGAGAGATCTGCCGTCTGCTGGCTACCTCCATCCGAAAAAATCAGCCGAGTAGCTTTGGACTGAGGATCTGTTTTGCTCGCATCAATAAAACCTCGATACCAGCCGCTGCTTTCCGCAAGAGGCTTACCTGGCCAGGGTCCAGAAGTCTCCTTCACCCTACCGTTTTCGACAATCCAAGTATAAAGGTACACGCGCGTCCAGGCCTGAGGTCTCTTCAAAAATACATAGAAGCCAGGCCCCTGCTCCTGAGCAAGACCGAGAGCACCCCAAAAAAGGAGGAAACTAAGTGCTGCGAGTTTTTGTCGTAAGAAAGCAACACTTTTGACATCCATGACAACCTCCTTAAGGCGCTGTCCTAGTATATAGGATCTGCCTTATCTGCTTACAAGGAGATATTCTGAAAATCGAGCGACATCTCAGGAAAAAATTCTTACGAACGACCAAGACGAAGCTCTTGCATTATTTCTAGACAGTAAGATTCTCAGCCAAGGAAGTGACTCAATCCAAGCAAAGCAATGCCGATAACCTATGTTCCCGTAATATCTTTGCATACGCTGAGGAGTTCTTTGATGCTAGGTTTAGGAAAAGTTCTAGTGAGCATGGCGGCCTTGCTTTTTCTCGCTGCACCTATCCAAGCGAAACCTGCAAAGAGCTACAAAGAGTATACTCCAAACTATGAACCTCTCCAAAGTGAGCCTAAACTCTTTCAGGAGTATAAAGAAATCTTCAACCTATCCAATAAAACTTCGGTCTCTCGCGAGAATTTAGAGCGCGCCTTTCAAATCTTAGAAGGAACTCTGCAAAAAAATCCCCAGTGGATTGATGGTTACTGGCTTTTGGGGAGTGTCGCCTTTCAATGGGGTAGTTCCTACAATGACGAGAAAGATTTGGCCTATGCTCGTTCCATTCTTAGTAAAGGACAGGTCGCGACGGAAACTTGTCTCAAGCTCGATCCTCATCAGTTTCTGTGCAAACTCTTTCTTGGATCTACCATTGGTAGCATCGGGACTATTGACGGCGTCTTCTCTTCACTCATGAAAGCAAAACAAGTCGAAAAGCTATGGAACGAAGTTAAAGACTCTGATTTCAACTTCCACTTTCTCCCTCACATTAGCGCTCAAGGAAGTGTGCGCTATGGTCTCGGTATCTTCTATCGCCTAGTCCCTGACCTGATTATGATCAAGTGGATTTTTGATGTCCGTGGTGATCTCGACCTTTCCATTCAAATGCACAGAGAAAGCCTTGCTATGGATGGCGTCAATCCCTGCGGAACTCTTATGCTGGCAGCGTCTTTAACATGTAAGGCTCAGGGGGACTTTTTAAGAAAACCTGGAGATGAAGGATTGGAATTGCTTCGGCAGGTAGGACAGGCTAGAAAAGATCCGAATCTGATGATGCAAATCTGTGCCAATGACTCTCAGAGAATCATCAATGAATCTTCATTAGCTTGCGGTTATTCCACCGCCAAGCAACAAAAAAATGACGCGAAGACTTTTGAAACTTCACAGAGCGCACCTTAAAGCTAAGGCCTTACTCTGAGAAACTCAGCGAAACATTCGAAAGTGTTCCACTAAGAGTTCATTGAATTCGCTGAAACGTTTTTCAGGAAGAGCTGCACTCATGATCACCTGTTCGGCCACGGGGCGATGTCCATGATAATTATGTAGGCAATGGCCGAGCTCGTGATAGACGATTGCTTTCAAAGTCAATTGACCTTGAGCTCGATTGAGGTGGATACCTGCAGTTTCAGGACGGGTAATCTTAATTGTTCGAAAACGCTCGGAGGCACGTATACTATTTTCATTACCCCGTGCACACTGACCTAAATTCAATTCTTCGCCGTCACCAGCACCTTCAACCTCATCAACCCATTCAAGTCGCTTAAGCTCAGCAAGACGGTCCGGCTCAACAGGTGCTCCTGCACGAGCGGCATCATCCACATAGCTCTCAAGAAAGGGTTGCAGTTCGGGATCAATGTGCGCCTCAGGCACAGACTGAGCGGGAGTCGTTGGTATACTTTCCCCGCAGGCAACGCAGACCACGACAAATACCAAAGTAGAGATCAGGCGAAAAGGGCAACTCAACAGCATCAGTTTACTCACACAGCATCAGGATGTTTCGCTTGAACACAGCCGACTGAGCGGCTTAAGACTTGTTTTACTCGCCAGAGCCGGCGGAGTCAAGCCATAACGACACCTAATGAACCCTATTAGCGTAAACCTTCGCTTTTCTTGAAGCTTAGTAAAAAATCCAATTTCCAAGTCGCTACTGCCGTTCAGCCTGAAAGCTCAACCAGGATACCAACCTCAAACACCTGTTCGGACGGTAACTGATAGAAATCTGTAGCTTTTTGGCTGTTTTGGGTCATGTACGAGAAGAGACCTGTACGCCAGCGATTCATTGCTGGGTTGCGACTTGCAACCAAAGTCTCACGCCCCAGAAAGTAGCTCAGCTTATCGTAGTCTGTAGAGGGCCATCCTGTAAAAGCCTCTCGAAGGGCTGCGGGAACGTCAGGACGCTCCATGAAACCGTAATGCAAGGTCAGCGCATAGACACCATCGTACACTTTCTTTAGATCAACTCTCTCGTCCGGGTGGAGGAAAGGTATCGATTCCGTCACAACAGTCATCAAAATCGTCAGCTCATGCACAACATGGTTATGTCGCAAATTATGAATGAGAGAAGGCGGAGTACTATCGGGGACGCTGGTCATGAACACTGCCACGCCTGGTACTCGATGCACATCATCCGACTCGACTTTCTGAATAAACTCACTGACTGGACAAGCTTTTTCTCTAAGGCGCTTACCTAGAATAAAGCGCCCGCGTCGCCACGTGGTCATCGCGGTAAACATGACAAGAGCGATCACCAAAGAGACCCATGCCCCCTCAAAAATCTTCAGGACATTGGCAGAAAAGAAACTCGCATCAACCAAAAGAAACAGTGAGGTGAGAGTAATCGTTGGGACAGCACCAAGCTTCCAACGGT
>CANGNB010000296.1 GCA_947454545.1 Oligoflexaceae bacterium | reverse complement strand
TTTTGGGACTCAAGACCCTGACAGTCATCGATAAGGCTGTCAAGCTGATCCGGGCTACAAAAGACCCTAAATTTGATATTGCCAAAATTGACTTGGAACGCAAAGAAGTCTACGAAGTGATCTCGGCAGCTCATTCGGTGGGGATCTTCCAGCTCGAAAGTTCTGGGATGCAAAACCTCCTTAAAAAGCTCAAGCCTAGCCGCTTTGAAGATATTATCGCTGTGGTCGCCCTCTTCCGTCCAGGTCCGCTCGGCTCTGGCATGGTGGATGATTTCATCGAACGTAAGCACGGTCGCCAAGCCATCGAATACGTTCATCCCAAACTCGAAACAATTCTCGATGACACTTACGGTATTATCCTCTACCAGGAGCAGGTTCAAAAGATCGCTGCAACTCTAGCAAATTACTCCCTGGGCGAAGCTGACTTGCTGCGCCGCGCTATGGGTAAGAAGAAGCCAGAAGAGATGGCGAAGCAGAAAGCTCGCTTTCTATCCGGTTGTAAGGAAAACAGCGTCGATGAAACCATTGCCGATGAGCTCTTCGAACTCATGGCAAAATTTGCTGCTTATGGCTTTAATAAATCGCACTCGGCTGCTTATGGCCTGGTGAGCTATCAGACGGCCTATCTGAAGACTTTTTATCCTGAGCAGTTCATGGCTGCAATCATGACCTGTGACCTTGACAACACCGATAAAGTCGTACGCTATATCGAAGAATGCCGACGCCTTAAATTTGCTCTCTTACCCCCTCATATCAATCGAAGCTTTCTTCAGTTCGATGTTCCAAAAGCCAAAACCATTGGCTTTGGTCTTGCTGCTATCAAAGGCGTGGGGGGACAGTCTCTCGAAGAAATTATTCAAGAACGTGAGACGAAAGGCCCCTTTCGCTCTCTCACAGAACTCGCCAAGAGAGTTAATCTTCATCGCGCCGGCAAGAAGACTCTCGAACTTCTCATTCAAGCGGGAGCTCTCGACGGTTTTGGGAAAGCACGTAGCGTTCTCATGGCGATGCTTCCTGAGATGATCAAATTCAGCGAAGCTCACCATACAGCCAAAAATCAAGGACAGCGCCTCCTCTTCGATGACTTCGAAGAAGAGAACGACGACGTTGAGGTTGCGGATTGGGAGCGTAATGCGCCTGCACTTGATCTTGATAGCTCGCCGTTGGACTGGTTGATGCGAGAAAAGAAAATTCTCGGCGTCTTCCTCTCGGGTCACCCTATCGATTTTTACGGGCTAGACCTCAAGCGCTTCAGCCAGCTAAAAATTGCAGATATCCCGAAGCATATCGGAAAAAAAGGTCTCTTTTGCGTTGCCTTTTTGAACCAAATTTCGGAGCGCTTGACTAAAAAAGGTAAGCGCATGGCGTACTTCCAGATTGAAGACGACACTGGCTCCTGGGAAGCTGTAGCTTTCGAAAACGATCTCCCTGCAGAGCGACCGTTGGCACCGACCATGGTCTTAGTCCAGCTCAGTGTTCAACAAAGTTTTGATGGCATGGGTATCAATGTAAGAGTCGAAGGAATCCAGACCCTTGAAGCAGCCCGACGTGCTGCTGCCAAAAAAGTCACCATTCAGATGAAAGCCAAGCTTGACGCAACAGGAGCTGAACTTGCCCAGCAAAAACGTGTTATTGAACATCTGCACAAAATTGTGCGGCAATACCCTGGGCCAACTCCCTTGCAGCTAGAATTGTCCTTTGAGAGAGCTCAGGTTAAAATGAGAGCCGGGGCTTTGGGCGTGTCTTTGACAGACCCCATCTGCCAATCGCTCTTCCATCTCAAGAAGGAAGGGATCCAGCTCCAGTACTAACGATGGGAAAAGCATGACGCGAGACTTCAACAGAACAACTTTTTTCGCTCTTTTGAGACGAAGGAGATGGTCTGTCCTTTTTGGAAGCCTGAGCCTAGCAGTCCTCATTGTTCTTGCTGTTCTCATGCCGCCCGTATGGGAACTTAAAGACGGCCCCATTGATGTAGTTCGCTGGCCTAAATCGGGAGCTCAGCACTTTTTGATTGGCCCCAATGAAAAGGGCTGGACACAGGCAACCGCTGTCTCAAAGCATGTCGTAAATGCTATCGTCGTAGCAGAAGATGCTCGTTTTTACGAACATTTTGGACTCGATATCCGTGAAATCCGCAGTAGCATCGCCTTTAACATGGAAAAAAAGCGCTATGCTCGCGGTGCATCTACTATCACGCAACAAGTTGTAAAGATGGCCTACCTTGACAACGATAAGAATATACTTCGGAAATTTCGGGAAGCACTGGGAGCCCTTCTCCTCGAATGCCTTCTCGACAAAGATGAAATACTCTCCTGGTATATCAACCTCGTGGAATTTGGAGATGGCATTTTCGGTATTAATGCCGCTAGTCATCACTTTTTTCAGACGAGTCCTGAGCTCCTGACCATACAAAACGGAACTCATCTGGCGATGATACTCCCCAGCCCCAACCGCTGGGGCAAAGCCCTTAAGCAGCAAGAGCTGACAGAATATGGGCAACGCCGCTACGCTACGATTATCGATCAGATGCAGCGCCAAGGTTTTATCACTCAAGCCCTACGCGATGCTGCTTTAGCCACAGGAAATTTCGGCAAACCTATTCAAGGATATGTACCGCCTGTTTCCAACGAAGAACCCGACGATGCTCCCTACTTTGCAATTCCAGGTCAAGAGCCTCCCCCTTTTGGTATCGAGAGCAAAGATCGGAAGACTAAAGCCTCTCAAGTGAGGGCGGAGCAACGTAAATCTAAAAAGCTCTAGGACCTCTATGACTTTTCCTCTTGTCTTACGCTCCTTGAAAAGCTGGATAAGCCCAGATTTCTGCATAATCCTTCAAGTGCAAAATCCCTGGGCAAGGGAAGATGAACTTCAACCCAAAAAAACGCACCTCATTCTAGATCTTAAGCAACTCACTTTTGGTGTCCGCATCTCTCACGAAAAACCAGAGGATGCTCATGCCAATCATGCTTTTGTTCAAATCCTGCGAAAACACTGTCCCCACTTTTCAATCAAAGACATATTCGAAATCTCAGAAACTCAGGACATTATCATCCCTTTGCTCAGTGGTGAGGCCTCAACTCCTCCTTGGTATTTACTCTTAACACGGAGTCGTCCGCCTTTGGCTTCCTTAGTTGGCCCAGATGCCCTGATCTATGTCAGCCATGGGCAAAAAGGAACTTTTACGAAAAAGCATGCCTTGCCTCAGCCCCTCCCGGACTTAGCTACCGCAAAAAATATCTTGGCTGACTTGCGACCTCAATCCAAAGTCGACTTCACAGAAGCCTCAGCGAAAAAGGATAGCTCGTCCGACAATGCCACAGATGAAGCAGCGTTCTCAAAAGCTCAAAAAGAGTTGATCCAGCGCTTGAAACGAAAACACAAAACCGTTAAGAAAACCCTCGAAAAAATCTTGAAAAATATTCCTTTGCAAGCAGCAGTCACTCAGCTTGAACGCGAGGCTCAACTCTTACAGACTTACGCCTACCTCATCAAACCTGATCAGATTTCTCTTAGACTTGAACCTGTGCATACGGGAGAAGAGGCTCCTATCACCTTAACTCTTAACCCAGAACTCAGCCCAGGCCAGACTATCGAACAAGCCTTTATCAAGGCAAGAAAAGCACGTCGTAGCTTTTCCATGGGAATCACCCAGGCCGATGAAGCCCAAACAGGCATCCACTCTCTAGAGCAGGACCTTGCTGATCTCAGGGCACGTGTAAAAAATGAGTCTGAACTCCAAGTCCTGCATCGACGGTACAAACTCCCTGATCTGACTTCAGTCACATCTTCATCTGTGACTGAAAAAATAAACAAGCCATATAAGATTTATATGTCGAGCTTGGGACACAAGATTTTAGTGGGCAAAGGGGCTCACGAAAATGATGAGCTTACGAAATCTGCAAAAGGCAATGACTATTGGATTCACGCTGTAGGGTCTCAAGGATCTCACATCATCATTCCTTGCACAGCCGATATTCGCCAAGCCATACCTACGAAACTCCTACGAGAAGCTGCTATCCTAGCTCTTCACTTTTCAAAATTGCGAGATGAACAAGCTGGTGAGTGCTATGTTACGAGAAAAGGGAAAATAAAAAAGCATAAAGGCATGCCGCCAGGGCTCTGGAATGTAGAGCACTCTGAAACTATTTTCTTTCGCTATGAACAAGCTGAATTGCAGGAAATTCTGGAAACTGTGAGGATTTAATTTAAATGCAACAATAAACCTTTGAGAAGGTTTATGTACACTTTCTATCAGACATGAGCTCCTGCATCAAGCTTACCAGCGGGCAATTATTACCTATCATTCCCGGTAGCAAACTGTCGATAAGCTAGAAGTTTAAAATTAAGGATATGAGTTTGAAGCGCTGGCTTACCCAACTTATAGTTCTCTTCATTTACATCAATCCTGGGGCCAATTTCCTCAGGGCCGATGATGGGCTTCCCATTATCATCGATGCTAACTCAGATAGAATAGACATCGAACAGAACTTTCTCTACGCTCCCGCCCAAGACACCACTCTAGGCCTCGAAAATTTTCAGTCACATGCTCCTATATCCTGGAAAAAGCCTCTCCCAGGCCCAAGCTTTTTTACTCAGGGTGCTCAGAGATTTCTGATTCGGATAGACCTCGATTCACGCATTATCAAAGACATTCTCCTGCGTCATGAATTCACTTTGAGTAATGAAGATAAAATGGAATGCACACTTTTCGGTTCAAAAAATCGAATTCCCATCGAAAGATTAGATTTTTACAAACCATCTTTCGTTCTTCCCC
>CANGNB010000295.1 GCA_947454545.1 Oligoflexaceae bacterium | reverse complement strand
TTTGAATTTGCTACGGATGGCATACCCTTTCGTATCGTGGATCGACCGCAGCTGATTTTTCAGCAAGATTTTAGCAAGTATGTCGGTGTCTCATTTGATAAGCTCGATCTGCTCTTTGATGCGCAGGTTATCGGGGGCGATCGCAAAGTCACCGATCTTTCGTATACCCTTACCAATCCCACCGTAACGCTGACCGGACCTTTTACAGTGAAAAAAGCTCGAAAGCTCTCGGTGCACTTCGAACTCGATTGGGCCAATAGTCTCAGCGATGAGACACTGGAAGAGCCCGGTCAAAGCATAGCGATTCCCTAAATTCAAAGTTTCCTATTTCTCGTCATTGACCTGGCACCTCGGTTTGCTACTATGGAGCAAATGCGCGTAGCGAGGTGGACATGGGAAAGTTAAAGGCAGTGGTACTCTATGGTGGGCGCTCAACCGAGCATGAGATCTCGTGCCGGAGCGCCTCTTTTATTTACCGTAATATCGATCGGCAGCGCTATGACGTCTATGCCATTGCCATCGATAAACAAGGCCTCTGGCTCCCTCAGGATCGCAAGCGCCTCGAGGCCCAGTGCCCAGAGCTGATGCCTGTCGAAGCTCACAGCCCATCAGACCCCGAGAGTCAGGCTCTCCTTCAGAGAATTTTTCAAGTGGGCCAGGATAAAGACGACATCGTGATCTTCAATATCCTCCATGGGACCTATGGAGAGGATGGCTGTATCCAAGGCTTTCTCGATATGCAGGGCATAGCCTATGTAGGGCCTGGAACCCTGGGCTCAGCTGTGGCCATGGATAAGGTCGTCGCAAAGCAGCTGGTTGCAGCGGCAGGCCTTCCCATCGTGCCCTACGTAAGCTTTCGCGCAGCCGAATGGCGTGAAAAAGGCGCAGCCCTCCTTGCTGAAATCGGTCAGAATCTACGCTTTCCCGTGTTTGTGAAGCCTGCAAGTCTGGGAAGCTCGGTCGGTGTCCATAAAGTTTCCAATCCAGAGCTTCTCTCTGCAGCCATCGAGGACGCTTTGCGTTTTGACGAACGCATCTTGGTTGAAACAGGTTTTAAAGTTCGTGAAATCGAATATGCCTGTCTCGGGGCTTACACACCCGATGTGAGCCTGCCGGGTGAAGTCGGCGTTCCTGAAGGTTTTTACAGCTATGAAGAAAAGTATTCGAGTGCCAGTAAAGCTCAGGTTCTTGTGCCAGCTCCCCTGGAGGCAGCTTTGGCCGAGACGGGGCGAAAGATGGCAGCGCGTATTTTCCAAGCTCTTAACCTCTACGGAATGGCTCGTATCGATCTGTTTTTGAACTTAGAGGATCAAAGCTTCTACTTTAACGAAGCGAATACCCTTCCTGGTTTTACGTCTATCTCGCAGTATCCGAAGCTGTGGGAGTGTAGCGGTGTCAATGCCCGTGATCTGATCGCGCGACTCTTGCAGCTTGCTCTCGATCGCAGAGCCCAGCAAAGAAGTCTGACGCGAACTGTGTGATCCAAGCCTTTAGGGACGGATCAGAAGGTAATGGCGATAGGGGGCTGGATAGCCCTCGCGCGTGAGTTGCGGATTTTCAGGATCGAGAAAATCCGCAAGGCTCTGCACAGGAGCCCACGCGGTACTGCGCTGCTCTTCGATACTCAGAGGCGCAGAGTAGATGCGCTCAAAGCGAGTGAATCCGGCACGTAAAGCCCAGTTTTCTAAGGTTTTCATTGTGGGTAAGAACCAGACGCCTCCGGCGCCTGCATAGCGACCTTGAGGGGTCAGCGAGAGCGGTGCTTCACCTTCAATACCTTGACAGTCGATAAAAACGCGGCCTTTGGGACGAATAGCGCGGCGCATTTTGCGCAGCAGTCCGACTGGATCGGTATGATGATAGAGAATACCAAGGCAAAAGAGAGTATCGAAGCTTTCCGCAAAAAGCTCAGTGTGCTCGACTCCGAGGAGCTCGAAATGAAGAGCCTCACACCGGTATAAAGATTGGAAGAGTGCGAAGGTAAACCAAAGCTGGGCAAAGGGTTCGAAGCCAATAACGTGCCGGGCCCCATGCGCGAGCATGCGATACATGAAGTACCCATTGTGACTGCCGATGTCACCAACGATCTGCCCGTCCAGTGATCCTACGGTTTCGGCTAAACGCTGCCATTTGAGATCCGAACGCCATTCGGCATCGATCGATTCACCCAAAATATGAAAAGGGCCTTTTTTCCAAGGCATAAGGGCCCTAAGAGTGCTGGTAAGACGCTCTCTTTCGTCTGCTGACAGAGCAGCATCCCGTTCAAAACTGACTTCGGCTTGATGACAAAGGATGCGATCAGCTTTGAGGTCCGAGATCAGGGCCACGGCTTTTCTTTGCTTATCCCAGCGAGAATCAAGCAGACGTTGATCCAAGGAGGACACTAAGTCTCGGAGGGTCTGAACGTCTGCTTTGGCAGAGAGCTCGCCAAGCCAAGGCTTCTTGCTTAGCATCGTGACTGTCCCTTGAGAGCGAGAAGGGTGATGAAGTTATTCCATTTCATCAAGGATTCTACCTGTTCGAAGCCTATCTCGCGAAGATGGCTGCGATGCTCGTCCTCTGTAAAGGGCACAAGCACCTGATCGAGAGCTTCTTTTTTGCGTTCGATTTCCGTTTTCGAATATCCCTGTTCAAGCTTGAAACGCTCGTAGAGGCTGGTAGTCAGTTCTTGGAGCAAAGGCGATGGGGACCGCAGTTTTTCGCTGATGAGCAGAATACCGCCTGGGACCAAAGCTTTATAGATGCGCTCGAGTAAGACGCGGCGATCGCTGACGGGAAGAAACTGAAGCGTATAGTTGATGACTACCGCCGAGGCACTCGGAAAACGCGTGTGCATGACGTTTTCGCAGACAAGAGAGAGGGTGTGGCGTGCAGGGAATTCGGCGAGTTTCTCGCGAGCCTTCTCGATCATGGCTGCCGAGTTATCAATGGCCAGAAAATGTGCAGGGGTATCAACCGACTGACCTATCCAATGGGTCGTGGTTCCTGTGGAACAGCCGATATCGACGATGGAGGTCCCAGCCTGGTAAAAGTGGGCGATCCAATCACCCGTAGCGCGTGTGACATCGTAGTAAAGAGGAATCGAGCGATGAGCCATATCATCGAAGACCTGAGCGACTTCTTCGTTGAAGGCAAAGGGCTTCGGATAGCGCGAGCCGGCAAAGAGACGATCACTCGGACTATTGAGTTTGAGCTCAGGCTGTTCGAAGGTATTCATGGGTTTTCATTTCCTCCAAAATCGCCGCACCTTATCATGGCAAAAGCCAGAGTGGCAAGGGTTGGCTTGCGCAAGTCTGGTGCTCTCCGAGCATTTCCTTAAGGATTCATTGCCAAGACCCTACGGAGGTATTACAAACGGTGCGCAAGGAGACTCTTCATGCGCACCTTTTCCCAAGACGACCGTCGCCCTCTCGATGTCATTCGCTTACGCGAAATGCAAGTATCCTGTATTATTGGGATTTATCCAGAAGAGGCGCATCGTGCTCAAGCGCTTACCCTGAACCTTAGCCTTTTTCTCGACACCAAAGCGGCAGCTCGCTCGGGTCATCTTGCACTGAGTGTTGATTATGCTGAATTGGCGCAAGACATCCGCTTCATTCTTCAGAGGGCTCGCTTTGGGCTGCTTGAAACCGCCGCTGAGGCGCTCACTCAGTGTGTGCTTCGGTCTCAATCACTCGTCGAAGCCGTAGACATCGAGCTCAGCAAACCCGAGGCCCTCCCTGGTTTGGCTTTGCCAACATTGCATGTTCATCGCAATCGGAAGGATCAGAAGGGCGAGGATGATAACGACGAGACGGTGGTCTTCGATGGGGCAGGGCTACGTTTGCTGCGCCTCACACTCGCTCCTGAGGCTGAGTTTGCGTGGAAGGACTCAGAGCTTTCCTTGATCGCTTTGCGCGCTTCGAAGGCTGGATTGGTAAAAGACGGAATGCCACTCGGGGCAGGCGCCGAACTCTGTGGGACCCTTATTGAAGCGTGTTCCCTTCGCAATGAGTCATTCGAAGCTCTCACGATCTGGATTGTTGCGCGGCAAAGATCGCAGGAGCTGAAGACGCTCGCTACCCTCAAGGGCTTAGGCAATCTCACTACTCACTGACCGTCGATTCATCGTGGAGCTTTGTCGATGTCCAAAGTCAACCCTTCGCAGGGCTTTCTCACCTCTCCTCGCACACGCTTTTTGCTTAGGTTTTGGGAGGAATACTGTGCCCACGATGAGCCGCCCCAAATGGATCGATGGCTGCACCAAAAGTTTCGCTCAGACAAAAGACTGGGAAAGAAAGATAGACACTGGTATGCCGATGCGTTTTTTACAGCGATGCGCTGGGGCCTGAGTGTGCTCGATGCAGACGAATCCAAACAAGCATCAGAGCTCACGCAAGAGTCGCCCTCGGAAGCTTGGCGCAGATTGCGAAACACTTCTCCCGAACGGCTGTTTGCAGCTCTTCAAGATAAGATCGATCGCGTGGACCAAGCTCAAGCTCCCACGGATTCGCTTGCGAACTCATGGCCACAGCTTCTAGAGCAAGGCGGAATTCCTCGTTTTTATGCTGATTATCTCCAAGATCGTCAAAGACGTGAGCGTTGGTCTGAAGACACGGTGATCCAATTTGTAAAAGCTCAAAATGAACGGGCTCCCATTTGGTTGCGGGTTCCTCACAAGGTGCAGCGGGAGACTCTGCTTCAAAAAGCAAGAGAACTAGGGATCGGGGCAGAAGAGCAAGGGGAGGCTGTCGCTTTTCCACCGGACAGTTCTTTGCCCGAAAGTCGCTCCGATATCTTTTTGCAA
>CANGNB010000294.1 GCA_947454545.1 Oligoflexaceae bacterium | reverse complement strand
CGACCTCTTGGCCACGAAGGACAAAGTTCATCTCCATCTGTCCCTGGGCCTGGTGCAGACCTAGACTGTAGTCCTCGGTCTGACTCCAAAGCTTTTCTTGAACGGGAAAAGACGCGATAGCTAAGGCCAGGCGATCTTCTGCTAAGGCCTGCCGGTGATCAAAGGTGGCTTCAGCCTTGAGACCTTCGACATGCTGCTGAGGAAAACTGGCTTCAAGAGAAAGACGGGCGGGCTGAGGCACCAGTTTAGGATCGCTGCTCACATCGCGCAGACTGCTGAGCACATTCCCCAAGGGACTCTCCGGTGTCGCTTTGGAGGAAATCTGCAGATTTTTCAGCCAAAAGCTGGGTAGACCTCCGCTCACGGGAAAACGCACATCCTTGCCCTTAAAGCGCAAAGGCTTGCTGGGGGGAGCGGGAGCCTCGTGAGACTCCAGATAGGGCCTGAGCTTAGCATAGTAAAAGCTGATTAGACTCACATAGTGCCGGATCTCTGGGCCACAGATTTCTTCGGCCAAGCCTTTGAAATCTAGGTCAGGCCACTTAAACTTTTGCTGAAGGACGGCGAGATCCTGCTTAGCAAAACCTTGGAGATTCTGAATCTGACTTTGGACCTCTTGGGTGTCCTGTTTGAATTTCTGCGAGATGCTTTGCACGAGCGCCATCTGAGTCTGAAGTTCTTTGCGCAGCGCTTCGATCTCCGCAAGACTCTGCGGGAGAGTTGCAGGATCAGGACTCGGTTTAAGACTTTGTACCCGCTGTTTGAGAGCCTCCAAAGTCTCGGGTTTAGGCAGCTGAGCGGTGAGGGCCTTCCATTCTTCGGGCTTTTGTTCGAGGCTCTTTTGCAGCGCTTCTGCTGCCTGAGTCGAAGGCATATCTTTCCAGTCGATAGTCCCCAGAGGATTTTGAAGTCCTTTTTCTTTGAGGATGCTGAGAGCATTCTGCATCAGCTCTTGCTTCACCGGCTCAAAAAGCGCTTGGGCTTTTTCCTTCAGCTGAGCTCCAGAAGCCTTAGGGTCTGGGGGCGGAGGTGGGGGCAAAACAAAGCCAGCCTTAGGGCGTTTGGAGCGAATCTGAATCTCAGTAAGCGAAGCTTCGCGAATGATGACTTTCGCCGACAAGAGTGCAAGCGTCTCCAGGTCGAGGCGCAAGCGACCAAACTCAAAACGATTCTGTTCGGGCTTTTCTGGATCGGTGAACGCTACCTTTTGCACTTCCACATAGCCTCCAAAGAGACTGCTGTGAAGTTCGCCGATATTGACCTCTGCTCCATTGAAATCAGTCGCGAGACCTTCTAAAGAATGGCGCAGGAGCTGATCCAAAAACAGCATAAAAAAAACGATCACAGCCGCGAGAGCAAGGATCCCTGGGACCAAAATTTTGAAGCGAAAAAGACCGCGTGTTGGACTCATGCTCACACCCCCTTCTGAACTGACGAATGGATGCGACGCGTGATCGTCAGGCTCACCCACACCCAAAGCGGAAAGGCGAGCAGCGAAAGCACCAGAGCTCCAAGGACCATGGAGTTATGCAAACGAAGCAGCGGCAGCAGCGGCGCATTATAGATCTGCGTCCAAAGCCCTTGGAGACTTGGTGCTTCCAGTAAGGTGAGTCCCAAAGCATGGATCCCTTGATCCAATCCAGCTGCACCAGAAGCCCAAGCGATCGCCGCGATCAGCCCTGTCCAGAGCAGGGGGACCCGCAGCACGATCAGCGAAAAGAGCAGGAGCACACTGTGCAAAGTCGCCAACGTTGGTGTCCAACCGAGCAGGCTGCCATAGCAGAAGGCCAGCGAAAGCTGCAGAGTTGAAACTGAACGGGGCAAGAGCAGACCGAAGCCCCAAAGAGTCTTAGCCATGGCGTGACCTTTCTCCTCAAATCGTGCTGTCATGAAAATATGGCCCATTGTAAGCACCCGTGAGGGGCTTGTAAATGGACGTTTTGCTAAAGGAGAGAGAAGAGATACGGAGAGGAGAGGTTCCTATTGCCAGAGCGGAGCGAAGGGTATGGTTCCCCAGCGCGAGCTATCTTCGGGAAGATGCGCTAAGTGCTCAGCCAGAACTTTATCAAGGGCCGCATGATCGGCGAAGAACGGCAGCACACAGCAGCTCACATGAACATCCCAGCGATCCGCTAGCAAGCCTTCCATGAGGCCATGGCCGAACAGGGAGAATTGCGACAGCCGATCGCGGCAGTAAAGGGTCTTTTGCGAGTCTTCGCGTGAGCAAAACAGCTCCAGAACAGCCTGAGGGTCCTCGTCAGCGCGGCAGCAATAGATCACACCCCCTTCATCAAAACAGGTAAGGCTATCCCCGAGGCGCGAGCGTCGATTAGGTGAGTCATGGCCCAGGCCTTGGCTCTGCAAGGCATAGTTGCGAAAGTGGAGAGCCTTTTTGCTCTGCGGATAGTTGAGCCAGATCAGAGCATTGAAAAAATCATGAGGATGATCAGGTCTTGTAGGTATAGCCTGGTGCTCAACAATCTGAGCTTCATAGGTGCGCAGTCCGGGTAAGAGTCGCGCGGCTTGTTTAAGCTTGCGCATACGCCTCGCACCCGGTCGAATTTCAGGAATAAAGCTCAACTCAGCTAAAGTGCCCGCAGCTTTTGATTGCTGTTTCTGCTCGTTCCAGGTCGCAACAGTCGGCCAATCCGAACTCGACACCAGACCTTCCAGCCCCTCAAAGAGCTTGGCCAGAGCAGGATGTCGCATCAGCTTTGCCATTTTTTCCGCAGGAAGATTCAAGATTTACCTCCAAACCCAGGCACGCCGGCGACCCTAACAAGAAGCGACAGAAATGTCGAGTTGCAAGTCCCAGAACATGTCAGCAAAACTATGGCATTCCGGCAATTCGGACTCAGCTTATCCACAGCGACGGTGGAAAAGTCCCTCTCCTGACGCAGCAAGATCATCACAGCCAAGGGGTTCACCGTGTTGCGCAGGAATTAGGCAGCCGCTCCGACCCAGAAAGCCCGGCACTTGCTTGCCTTTAGACTGGACAGTCTGTCTGCTCTCGCTTAGGAAGGAGCTGATCGTTTGAGTCGCGGAAAGGACAGAGTCATGAGCCCCTACGAACTTCGTTTTAGCGGTATCGGTCGCCTCTTCGGACGACGCGCCTGGCAGCGTTTTCAAGGGGCCCACGTGGCTATCGTCGGCATCGGTGGTGTAGGCTCTTGGACGGCCGAGGCTTTAGTGCGCAGTGGTGTCGGTCGCATCACTCTGATCGACCTCGATGACATCTGCATCACCAACACCAATCGTCAGGCCCATGCGCTTTCCGATAGCATCGGACGGGAAAAAGTCACAGTCATGGCCGAGCGAATGCGGCTGATCAATCCTGAATGCGAAGTGCAGACTGTCGCCGAATTTTTTACGGCGCAGACAGCAGATGCGCTGCTAGCCCCCGGCTACGATCTCGTCGTGGATGCTATCGATAGCCTGCAGAACAAGTGCTTGCTCATTGCTTCCTGCTATCGCCAAAACATTCCCCTGGTCACCGTTGGGGGAGCCGGAGGACGCCAAGACCCAACGCAGATTCGCTGCGATGATCTGAGCCTTTCGCGAGCTGATGGACTGTTGCGCCAAGTCCGAAAGCAGCTGCGCTCGCGCTATGAGATGCCTGCTTCCGGACTTCTTGGTATCCCTGCTATATTTAGTCTGGAAGCTCCGGTTTTTCCAGGCCAGGATGGAGAAGTCTGCGAGCGCCGGGAGCAAGGCACTCAGCTGCGTCTCGACTGTGAATCGGGCTATGGTACGGCGAGCTTTGTCACTGGGACCTTTGGCTTTGCGGCAGCGTCTGCGGCTTTAAAGCTGCTCGCAGCCCAGTTAGGAACAGACCATGCAATGGATCGACAGCCACTGCCATAGCACGCTCATTCTTGACAAGAGTGAGAGAACAGCTTTGCTGCGCATGCTGCAGATTCAAGGCTGTGTCGGCCTCGTTCAAGGGGGTATCGATCCCGAGGAGTGGGATCGGCAGCTTGAACTCAGCAACGCTCCTATCCCGATGGCTCGCGTCTTTGGTCTCCATCCCTGGGCTCTCACCTCGCGTACACCAGACGCCATCCAAGCAGCGCTCTCCAAACTTGAGCACATCCTGTGCCATGCCGATGCCCTCGGCGAATTAGGTCTCGATTGGGCCATCGCGAAAACCCACGAACAACGGCAGGTACAAAAGCAGGTTTTTGCTCAGCAGCTCGAGCTCGCTCGTCTCCATAGAAAACCTATAGTCCTCCACTGTGTGCGCGCTTATTCCGAGACCTGGGCCATACTTAAATCCCTGCCGCAGCAGCCCGAGGGACTGCTTCATGGTTTTTGGACACAGAGGCAAAACGCGCGGCCCTTTATCGAGGCCGGCTACGTGTTCTCGCTGCCGCCCCGTATCCAGCATGGGGATCCCCATCAGCTTCTATCGTATCTTCCGCGCGAGCAGATCGTCTTTGAATCTGATGCCCCCCAAAAGCGGTTGGATGGAAGCTGGACCACTCCTTTACAAGCTCTTCACAGCCTTCAGCATGCAGCGCAACAATGGGGAGAAGACCCCGCACTGACCTGTGACCGTCAGCTCAGGACTTTGCAGCGTCTCTTTGCTGGCCTCATGAGGCCAGAGACATCTTAACAAGTTTCGTGAAATCTCTTTGTCAGCCGCTCAAAATCGGCTATCGTGAGCTTTTATGCTTTTGCAGGAAGGAAAGCCGTCTGATGTCTAAACCAAGGGGCGCAAAAGCCCAGAAGTCAAAAGCTCCCAAGTCAAAAGCCACGCGCTCCTATAAATACTACGACTTTGTCATG
>CANGNB010000293.1 GCA_947454545.1 Oligoflexaceae bacterium | reverse complement strand
CACTCGATGAATCTCTGCGCAAGATCTTGGCGCAAAGTCTCATCGAACCCTCTCAACCCCTCAATGCGATCGAACGCATGAACCTGTTTTTAGAAGACGGCTGTCCTGAAGCGTCCACGAAAGAGCTGATGCTGCTTCAGAGCTATCTCGTCGAGCTCGATCTCTCAGTCCAGGATCTCATGCTCGTCTGGAAATATATGGCTGAAGCTCCCGTTGAAGAACAGGTCTACGCCTCGACCCAAGTCAAAATTTTCACCCAATACAAAGCTCTGCTCGCGACTCTCGCACGCTGCCGCGAGCTGACCCAAACGGTCCTCCACTATACGCGCGATCCTAAAGTTGGCGATCTTACCAATCTCCCCGAATGCTGGCACCGACTCCAGGTCCTCACTCAGGCTCGCTGGCGCAAGTTCCCTGTCACACTTCAGGTCGACCTTAAGGAAGAATCTGTAGCGATAGCTTCGCAGCGCCTGACCCAAGTCCTGATGAATCTCACCCTCAATGCCTTGGATGCGATGGAACATCTCGATCGTGACAATCGATGGCTGAGGATTTCGAGCGTTATCTCTAGCCAAACTCTCATCGTCACTGTGGAGAATGGAGGACCACCCATTCCTGGCGATATTCAGCAAAAACTCTTCCGCCGTGGTTTCAGCACCAAGGGCCAAAAGGGAAATGGTATTGGCCTCTCCACATCGCTGCGCTATATTCAAGAGGTGGGGGGCTCACTTCGTTACTGCCCTGAAGCTGCAAATCCTTGCTTTCAAATGGTCTTACCGCTGTATCAGGACGCTCCGACTCTGGCCTCTGGAAACAAAGCCCCAGCCTGAAATCTCTATGCTATCCATGCACCTACGAACAGATTGTTAGGCTTCTAAACTGCAAGAAAAAGCCGGTGGAGAGCTTCATACCCTAGCAAGCCCATCGTACCAAAGAGCAGCAGATTCAAGATAAAGAGAACGCCTCCCAGGGCCAGCACCAGGGCATCCTTTTCCATGAGCGCGATGGCACACGCGACGACGACAGATGCAGGCGGACCATTCGTTCCAGGAGGAAGGGGCAGGGCCAAAAGAAAGCCACAAAAGAGCATCATGGTAGCGGCCGCTGTGCGCACCAGAAGAGACTCAAAAAGCCGTGCACCCCTCGGACGAATCCACCGTTCCCAACGAGCAAAAAAGCGACTCGCGAAGCTCAGAATTTTATGCGCGAGCTCCGGAGGTAGGGGCTTATCGAGAAAAACCTTAGGCATATAAGGCGGTCGGTTGCGTAAAAGCGCTACGCTCCACAGCACGATGAGAACCCCAAAGGGAATCGATAGCCCTGGCATCGGCAGCGGCGTCATAAACGGAAGACCCAGGACCAGCATACACAGAGCAGGGCCCCGATCCTTCACATGCCAGAATATTTGCCTCAGGGTCAGATGCTCGTCCTGACAAAGCCGAGCAAGCTCTCGAAATTCTTTGGAGAGGCTATGATGCTCGTGGGGATCCTGTCTGAAACCTTCAGGCGCCAACGTAACCCCCTGTTCTATATGTATTTTTTATCCATTGCTTCAAGCGATTAACTCCCTCATTTTTATCTATTATAGCGAAGCTTTCGATCTGCCGTAAGGATAGATGTAGGTCGTGTGATCAACTCGATACTTTGGGAGATGCTTTATGTCATGGATCAAACGCTTCGGACTTTTTTTCCTACTGAATATCATCATAGTCTTGACCCTTTCGGCCTTAACCTCGCTGTTTGGCTTCGATCGCTTCCTGAGCGCTAAAGGTCTGAACTATTCGCAGCTCGCCCTCTTCTGTTTGGTCTGGGGTATGGGCGGAGCCTTTATCTCGCTGGCCCTTTCGCGCATCATGGCGAAATGGATGATGGGCGTCAAGCTTATCGATGAAAACTCTTTTGATCCTCGGCTCCAGAATCTCAAACACACCGTCCACGAACTTTCGCGACAGGCTGGACTGAGCGTGATGCCAGAAGTCGGTGTGTATGAAGCAGCTGAAATCAACGCTTTTGCTACGGGACCTAGCCGGAATCGCTCCCTCGTGGCCGTATCCTCGGGGCTCCTCCAGCAGATGACGCCTCAGCAGGTCCGCGGTGTCTTGGCCCATGAGGTGGCTCATATCGCGAACGGCGATATGGTGACAATGACCCTTTTGCAAGGTGTTGTGAACGCCTTTGTCATGTTCCTTGCTCGCGTGATTGCCCTGGCTGTGAGCCAGCTGTTCCGCAATCAAGATGAGTCGACGCCCGCTTCGGGAGGCCTTGCCTATTTCGGCATTCAAATGGTGCTCGAGCTGATCTTCATGGTCTTTGGTTCGATGCTTGTCGCTAGCTTTTCCCGCTGGCGCGAATACCGAGCTGATGCGGGAGGAGCTCGGCTTGGGGGACGCGCGAACATGATCGCTGCGCTCGAAGGCCTTAAACGGAATCTTCAGCTCCCAGAAACCGACAGTCCCGCTGCTGTCGCCACGCTTAAGATCGAAGGAGGCAAAGGTCAGGGTATCATGCGCTTTTTTGCAAGCCACCCCTCTCTCGATGATCGCATTGCGCGCCTTCGTGCTGAGGCCTGATTTCTCCTCTTCGCTGCTTTTTACATTGATCGAAAGCTGAGAGCTTGAGCTCTCAGCTCCTTTAGACAAGGACGCTTTCATGGAAACACTGAGTCTCTTTCCTTTTATGAGCTACTGGTGGGTGTACCTCGCATTTCTTGGCCTCATCAGTGTTATGCTTTTGCTTGATCTTGGAGTCTTTCACAAACAGTCGCACGAAGTGTCGATGAAAGAAGCTGCTATCTGGTCAGCTGTTTGGGTGGGCTTGGCGCTACTCTTTCAAGTAGGTCTCTATTACTTCTCGCTTTGGCAGTTTGGCAAAGATCCGCGCCTTCTTGCTATCGATGGCTTTAGTGCTCCGGCAGCAGCTCAGCAGGTGAGCCTCGAGTTTCTCACCGGCTATGTGGTGGAAAAATCGCTGGCAGTCGACAATATCTTTGTCTTTCTCATCGTCTTTAAATTCTTTGCTATACCAGCTCGCTACCAGCATCGGGTGCTCTTTTACGGTATCCTTGGGGCCCTCTGTTTTCGCGCCCTCTTTATCGCTGCAGGTTCGGTACTGATGCGTTATGAATGGGTCCTGTGGTTTTTCGGAGCCTTCTTGATCGTGACCGGTATCAAGATTTTGCTCGGTTCTGAGCATACACCCGACCCCTCACAAAATAGGGTTTTAAAGTGGTTGCGTAAATTCATCCCCGTCACCCCGGAGCTGCATGGCGATAAGTTTTTCGTCCGTAAAGGCTCGGTCTTGTGGGCAACTCCGCTCTTTATGGCCCTGGTCTTCTTGGAGATGTCCGACATCGTCTTTGCCGTCGATTCAGTGCCGGCAATTTTTGCGATCACTCGTGAGCCGCTCATCGTCTTTACATCGAATATCTTTGCGATCCTGGGACTTCGCTCGATGTACTTTCTCCTAGCAGGGGTGATGCATCGCTTCCACCTGCTGAACTATGGCTTAGGGCTGATCCTTGTGTTCGTGGGCTTGAAAATGACCGTACTGACTCATTGGTTCGGCGGCAAGTTTCCGATCACTTGGTCGCTGGGTATCATCGCCAGCATTCTGATCGCTTCCATTGTGGGTTCTTTGCTGATCAAGCCCGCAGCGGCTTCAAAACAGGCTCTCCCGCCCGCACCCTAAGCGTGTGGTCTTGTGTTATCAGACGCTCGTGAGGTGTCTTCCAAACTTTTGGGCCAGCTCGAAATCCTCGAGCTGGCCCTTTTCCTTGGAACATTAAAAGAGCTTTAACAGAAGCTTGGGCTTTTTCACCAAACCCATCACGGTGGCGATGCGGATCATAGGATCGAGGGCAAAAGCGCGCGAGTAGATTCCGCCGTGCACCTGTCGGCTAAAGAGCTGCGAGATATCGCCAGGCTTTTGCGCCTCAGGGTTGAGGATATCGTGCAAGATCAGCATCGTGCTGAGCGCCCGGGTCGTTGCCACTTCAAAAATTTCGACACCAAAGGTGGGTGCTCCTAAAAATGCAGCTTGAAAGACAGGATGCTGCAGGGAGCGTGTCTTGGTGATACCAGCAACATTCGCCGATACCCGCACGGGGTGGGCCTGACCTCGCATCTGCACACCCTGTGTGGCAAACACTTCGGCAGCAAGGGTCTTAGAAATATACTGAGCAGCCTGATAGCTCACGCCTTGAATCGGAACGATAGCCCGAGCCACAGGAATCCCATTGTCATCGTAGCTGACATGATCGCGCAGCTGACCAAGGGAGCGAAGCGCCTGCTGCCACAGGGGAGGCCTTTTCGCTAAGGTTTTGCCCTGATGGACATCTTCGGGTTGAATCACAGCGGCTGACGTGGGAGAGATCAGCATCGAGACCGAAGCGACGAGCGAAGGCGCCAAACTCAAGACGATCGCATTCATCGTTGCCGCTAAACGCCATTCCTGACTGGCTCCCGCAGCATATGCAAACAGGCCAATGTGCACAGCATCTTTACCAGCAAAGGCCTCAATAGCGGCTCTTATGCGATCGGGATGGGCCAGAATATTTTTGGCATCGGGGCTATAGGAGAGCGTCCCTGCATACGCACCCGCCTCAGCGAGCAGCTGGTCGGGAGCCTGTAGATCAATCCAAAGCACGGAAGCACCAGCCTGCAAGAGCAGCTTGGTCGGCGCCAATTCAGCAGAAGCACCCAGGATAACAAATTTGTGACCGCTGAGATCGATCTGTCCGTCGTGCGACTGGGCATATTTGCCGAGCCACTGCAGGGCTTGAGTCACTTGATGGGTGACCTTGTG
>CANGNB010000292.1 GCA_947454545.1 Oligoflexaceae bacterium | reverse complement strand
TCGGGCAAACGAAAGAAGCCACCTATGGTCATGATCGACTTGCGCAACTGCTGCCCAAAGTCAGGACGCGCTTCTGCGAGAGCCTGGATGATGCGATCATCGACACCTTCGCCAGCGCCCTCGATGATTTCGACAAAGTTGGCGAGATAGATATGATAGTGATCCGAGTTCTTCGCACTCACGAGCGTTTTGGCTTTTTGCAAGATCTCTTGGTCACTTGCGTGATCCAGGAGGGCCTCGGGCATCGAAGCTATCTGTTCAATCATGGGCAGAGGTTGATCCTTGCTACCCTTGACCGACTGCAAAAGAGCCACGATCGTTTGGGGGCGAAGATAAAGCAGCAGACGCCGGAGACCGTCTTGCGAAAGATCATGGGCCAAGTGGGTGAGCTCTTCGTCTTTCAGGATACTGATCTGATTTTGAAGTTCGCGACTCAGATGAGTATCGGTCAGGCCTTTCCAGTCTTTTCCCGCAAGTTTGGTTTCAAAGGCATCGATGAGATCTAAAATCAGAGCACCTTTGTCCCCGCCCTTTGGACTTCGGAGAACGTTGAGAACCTCTTGCTTTTGTTCCTCACTCAAACGCTGAAAGATGCGGCGCCCAGAGAACTCATCCAAAAGCTCGAGAAATACAGGCACTTTTCTCCGATCCTCACCATCTTTGAGAAGACTGCAGACGAATTCAAAAGCCAAGTTATCGGCATCTGCTGTGTAAACACTCCGCAGGTGTAAGACCCGCTCTTTGACTCGATGAGGATCGACATCGCGCCCTTGAGAGGCACGTGTGCCACCCTCTTCTCGCATGGATTCTCGTGACCTCTCGGATCGTGAATCAACGACTGAGTCTCGACTTTGATTCTCAGACGACCTTTGCGAAAAACTCTCGGCCAGTCCTTTAACAGATTTTGCGATGGCTCCAAAGGCCTCCCCAAAACCTTTCATAGCACCCGCAAGCAAGCGAGCAGGAACTAAGAGCAGAGCAAACAAACCGATATAGCTTAAGGCCAGAGCCAAGACCACCACCACGGGATGAGCCTTAGCAAACTCCAGAGTTTCCTGCCAGATATTAGCCTTTTCCCGCTGTGTATTCACCGCCTCGAGAGGAGTGACGAGCTTTTCCTGCTTCATCTTTTCGAGGTCCGCTTTGAGAGCCTGAACCTGCTCGAGAGCTGCCTTGAGAGCCGCCTCTTGAGCCGCATTTACCGCTGGAGCTGCCGGTGCAGACGTAACCACCGGAGCGGTTGCTGGAGACGTTTTTGGGGGTTCCTGCACATTGAGCTTGATCGATCGCACCTGCACATCAGCCACAAGTTTACCGTTGAGGCTTAAAGCCTGACGCATGATATCGAGCAGGGATGTTTGACTTTGTTTATCGATGTAATCAGGCAAGAGCAGAGTCACGCGAAGATTCGACATACGCCCGAGCAGAGCCGCCTCACTTTGCGCCCCATAGCTGTCGGCAACAAGCGAAGCAGGAGCGTAGGGAATCTCGGGCCTTGCCGCCTGAGCCTCGTTCAGATCGAAGCTAAACTGCAGCGAGTACTGATGTTCCTGAAGATACTTTCCTAGAGTCTTCTGGAGGAGAGCGAGCAGCGCCGAGCGCAAACCCTCCTTCTCTTGATCCTTGTCTACCAGCGGAACTTTGGATTGAGCCGCCTTTGACGCGTTTTGGGCAAGGGAATAAGTGCTTAACCCCAAGAGACCGGCAAGTAACATCTGATAGATCATAGGACGTCCCATCCTTACTCCACGTGCGAATAGTGGTGGTATCGGCAGGCGCTCCCTGACTCTGTGCAGATAACGCTAAGCCCTTATTTCAAATGAATAATTGGACGCCTATTCCCCAGCACAAAAACAGTGCTCAAAGTCTTTTCTGAGAATGAAATCGTGGGTGTAGTAAAAGAAGGACTTTTTTCTGCGTCGAATTCATCGGTGTAACTCACGGTATCCACGGATGAATACAAAGCCCAAGCAAAACTCAAGAGTCAGATTCCGATGCCTCACCCATTGCGGAGAATCGGATCTATGGGTCGCTTAAGCTTGTGTCTTTATCTCACCCTAGTCCTGGCCCAGACGGCCTGTGACAAGATCTCCACGTCTGCAAATCTGGACCCCATCGATTTCAGTGGTTTGAGTTCAGTCCAGAGCAGCGGTGACAAAACCTACCTGCTCCAGTGGAAAGCCCCTCGCCTTGTTGAGGTCGATAGCTTTGAGATTTACCTGATGAGCCTCGACAAAGTTCCCGTCGCGAGCAGCTCAGAATCCGAACCGGCAGCATCAGCTGGATCACCAAGTACCGACGACTCAGCTCCGTATCCCTCGCAGGCAGAGCAATGGCCAGATAGTTCCGGTCGCTTGCTTTCGCTCGCCTCACCGAATGACACCAGTTTCAAAACGCCCTCGCTCGAAGAGGGACTTTATGCCTTTCAAGTCAAAGTTCTCACCAAAGATGGGCGCCGCGACAGCAATAAAAAGGCACGTTGGCTCACGGTCACAGCCCTCGATAGTTTCAAGGGTGTGCAGCTCGCTGAAATTCAAGGCCATCAGGTGCTGCTCAAGTGGCTCCCCTACCCTTATCTCATTGAAGGCGAAGACTATCGCTACACCGTCTACAAGGGTGAAGGCTTTTCGGAGCAGGTCGCTGTCACCAAAAACACCGAGATCGCTATCGACCTTTCCCAGGAAGTGCAAGGCAGCACCCTCACCTTTGGCGTTCGTTATCGCAATGGAGCTGGAAAAGAAGACCAGAACAGAGTCACTCTCCCGGTACTTGTACCGGCTTCCGACCAGAACTACCTCGGGTGCACAACAGCCAAAGGTTTGGGCTCAGATCGCATCGAAGTCAACTTTGAATGGCCCTCGAGTAAATACGAAGCCGTCCGCATCTTAAGAGGCCAAAGAGAAGTCTTCTACACCTTGGACCGAACGCGAACTCAATTCGTTGATCGCGGGCTCCAAGAAGGCGAGACCTACAGCTATACCTGTTTGGGCGTGACCAGCAAGGAGACTCTCGTGGGCTCCAACGTCATCCGCTCAACAACCTTCAGTACCAACGCCCCTAACTTTGCCGGCATCACGGGAGTTTATCTCGATGCCAGTGGCAAAGCGCGCGTATCCTGGGGCGTCACCACCGGTGTTCCAGCCCAGACCATTCGCATCTATGGAAACGTCGGACATACCGTAGACTGGTCCAAAGCGCCTTGGAAAGTCATCGAAGCCAATGTGCTCAATACGACTTTGGAATCCATAGGTGATGACCTCACCTATGCTTTCGGCGTCAGAGCTTGCGGCATCGGTGCCTGTGACGCCAACACTCAGCAGAGCCTGCTTACCATCGGCGATAGGGGACCACCGCTGACCCCAGGAGCTCAACGCGTCACTGTAGTCAACGGCGTTGCCCAGATTGAAGTCCCCTGGCTTCCCGCACAGGGCGGTATTGCCAAGCGACGGCTTTACGTCAAACAAGGTGGGGAACCGAGCCCCGACATATCCCGTTACACGCCGAGTCAAACGGTTCAGGTGACGGATCCCTTCAATCCCCCCTTGGTCATCAGCTACAACACGCTGCAGAGTGGCCAGATCTATCATTTTATTGTCCGCGACGAGGATCCTGCCGGTAGAGTTTCGCAAAACACTCAGGTCGTGACCCTTGATCCCGGTGACCTGACCCCACCTGATTTTAATGGCATTGCCAGTTTAACCGCTGGCCCAGCCGGACAGGAAGATCGGTCTCTCACCCTTGGCTTTCAGGCGCTTGCCCCGCAATCGGTCGACCCCAACGGAGCTCGTCGCTACTACGTATACTCTAAGCCCGGTGGAGGTTCGGCCTGTAACGAACCAGCCCCCTTTGCGATTCTCGATGCCTTTAATTATCCGGCTGGACCCGCCAGCTATACCTTGACGGGTCTGGTTTCAGCTATGCAGTATAGTGTCTGTCTGAAAGCGGTGGACCAAGCCGGCAATATCTCTACCAACTCCAACAGCCTTGCGCGCAAGACCCTGGATCTTACCGCGCCCAGCTTTGATGGGATCCAATCGCTGACCTATACCAAGGCCACAGGTCAGATGCGCCTGAGCTGGAACCCATCGCCGTCAAGCGATATTCTGGAGTATAGGATCGACGTCTGGCATACCCCTCCGAACCAATCCAGCGTCTATACTCAAAGCGTGACCGTCAAACACAGTGACAATCCCTCGTCTTTCCAGTTTGACCAGAACATCATCACCTTCGGCAGTGAATCCAAGCTTGAGATCGTAGTCAATGCTTGTGACAATGCGGCTCAGATTCCCGGTGGGCACCAAAACTGTAGCAGCTTTGGCCGCTCTCAAGCTTTTTCCATCACTCTCGAAGATATCAATCCCCCCCCAGGTTTTCTGGGCATTGCCGCAGAAAATGAACAGACCTTGCCCGCACAGGGTAGCATCGGCGTGCGTTGGGTAGCCCCCAGCGATTGGACTGACTTCGCAGGCTTTCGTGTGTATCGCGTCCTCGATGACCAGAGTCTTGTGCTTATGCGCGATTGTGCCTGCCTCCAAAATCCCGGCTGTACGGACCACCTCACGACCTGCACAGTCACAGGTCTCGATGCCTTTCGCACCTATCTTCTTCACGTCAGAGCCTACGATGCTCAAGGCAATATCACGCAGCTCGACCCTGTCACCAGTTCGACCCGTCGTCGCACCAGCGATACGACAGCTCCTGTTTTCGCCTCCAATCTCAATGCAAGCTTGATCGAGGGAACGATCAGCCTCACCTGGTCGGCGGCCATAGACAATCAGTATGCAAGCGAACCCGAAGCCAAACTTCAATACAAAGTCTTTCGGAAAACC
>CANGNB010000291.1 GCA_947454545.1 Oligoflexaceae bacterium | reverse complement strand
TTTGCTAAGGCGATGCGAACGACAAATTCGCGGACCATAGCCTGCTTTTGGTTAAAAGCTTCGAGATCGGCTTGATACAGTGAAGTCTGCAGTTGGCTGGGAAGACTCGAAGTCGTGTATGTTTGCTTTTCATACACAAAGAGGGGAACGTCCGCAGCTGGAGCTGTACTGACAGCAGCCGTTGGGGTTTTTTTGGTGGCTGCTCCTGCGATGTATCCGACGGCTCCGCCTATGCCGAGTCCACCGACTAAAACTGAAACCAGTAAACCTGAACTCATGTTCGAGACTCCCGAGATAAATGTGGCTCCCGATCCTTGCGGATCGCTAGAAACCCGTTAGCATGACCAAGAGTCCCCGTGCTACAAGATGAGACTGGGTGACCCTTGGCGTCGCTGATTATAGCGAGAAAGCATCAGGGGGGCGATGCAAAAAGCTCGGAAAGGGAAGTGTATGTCAGAAAGTCGAGTTTCTCAGGTCATCGAACTTAAGCTCGAAGCAGCTTCGCCTGCGGTGCGCGAAGCGCTCGAAGCCTGGCTCTTAGCTCGCGGCATTCACGATGTGGTGGAAGCTAGCTGCGATACCTTGGATGTCGAAGAAAGCGAAGTGGAGGCCTACATCGAGGCCTATGAATCGGGGTCTCTTAACCTTCCTCTCCTTCTGTATAGCTACGATCGTGCCTGGATGGATGCCCTGAAAGCCCAAGGGAGACAAAGCTTTGGGGACACTCTTTCGATGAGCGAACGAATGATCGCAGATGAGCTCTGGCAGGAGGCCTGGCAACCTGGCTTTCGTTTTTTAGAAACTTCGCGTTTTTGGGTCGGGCCTCATGACTTTTTGACGAAGTCAGAAGGAAGGATAGCTATCCCCTTGGCGAGTGGCAGTATCTTTGGATCGGGGCAGCATGCGACCACTCAGGCCATGCTCAGTCTGCTTGAGGATTATCCGGCAGCAGGGCCGGACGCCTCTTTTCTTGATGTGGGGACGGGGACTGGAGTTCTTTGCTTTGCAGCCCATCATTTAGGATATAAGCCCCTGGTGGGTACTGATATCGAAGCGGAAGCGATTGCAGTGGCTCGCCAGAATCAAGAGTTGAATGCTTGTCCCTTCGAACTCATCGAGGGTAGTCTGCCTGATGTCGAGCGGCGTTTTTCCATGATTGTTTGCAATATCTTGCCGCCAACGCTGACAGGCCTTTTGCCTGAGCTTATCAAGCGCCTTAGACCAGATGGTCTTTTGCTCCTGGCAGGTCTCAATGAAGTGACCGAGACAGAGCTTGTGGGAAGTTTACCGGTTCAGCTGATGCGAGCCAAAGATCGCAAGCTGGTGCGCGGCTGGGTTGCGCGCAGCTTTCAGTATAGGGGAGAGTGAACGGTTCTCAACCCGCCTGGAGGGCAGGGCGTGCGAGCTCTTTCATATGAAAAGTAAAGCTGACAAAGAAAGGGCCGCTTTCCAGCACAAGACTTTGTTCGAACTTTGCTGGTTCCAAGGGAGCCGCAGTGGCTTCTGTCGCAGTCGGGAGACCGAGATTGATTTGCCAACCTTGTTTTTTGAGTTCCGTCTTGCTGCCAGCGAGGGTCCGATTCAAAATCTCAGCAGCCCAATCCAGATAGTCAGCTGAGTCGAGGCGCGTTCCGTATTTCTTTTCGGGATGAGTTTCGTTCAAAAAGCGCTGATCGGTATTCATCAGGAGCCAACCATCGACACCTGGACCCTGCAGAGGAATACGTGCGAAGTAAAGAGGAGCTTGAAACGGCACCTTGTCGGGAGCTGTCTTGCCCGCTTGCAGGGGGTCGCGAAGGACGATGTTGAAGAGCTCGATAAAGCGCGCTGCCAGGGCTAAAGAGAGTTGATCAAGTTCGCTCATGACGTTCGCATTCCTTCCTGCAGGAGTGAGACTTTTCAGATACACGCGGCTTTGCCTACCTGATCCGCGCTGAAGGGGCTCCCTCAGGAGCAGTACTTTTCCATCAGGGCCTTCACAGAGCTAGACTGGGCAGGTTTGAGGATCCATCCCTTTACCCCATATTGCTTAGCCTGTTCGAGGACATCTTCGGCCGCTTCGCTCGTCAGCATCACCACAGGAGTTTCCTGAAAAGCTGGGTCGGCACGGAGAGCTTGGAGAAATTCAAGGCCGTTCATCTCCGGCATATTTATGTCGCAGAAAATAAGGCCAATATCGGTTCTTTTTTTCAAAGTCTCAAGAGCGACCCGACCATTCTCAGCTTCGAAAGCCATCAGGCCTTGGTTGTGAACCAGACGGACGATTTCCCGACGTGCAGTTTTGGAATCATCGATAATCAAGACCTTTTTGCTCATGATATCCCCACACTCCCGTGATGCTCGGCACCCTCGCGCTCGTGCTACTTTGATCTCTTACATCATAACAGATCCGGGGACGCGAGGGCTTTGGAGGGCAAAAATTTCCTCAGGTTTCGGGCATTTTATCCGAACACCTACTGGGACGTTTTCCCTCATGGAAAGTGGGATGGCTGGATGGGCTGTCGAAAAAAAATCTGGATCGACTTTCTGAAGAGCTTTTGCCTCTTCTTCGGTGTGATCCTTTGTGGACCAGGTCAAGGAGAGCTTTCTGCTCAGGCTGGTCTCGATCTGCGGCACTGGTCTTTTAGCCAGCAGCCGAGCCTCACTCTCGACACCTCTTGGGATATTTACCTCGGACGATGGATCAATCCCGAAGAGCTCCAGTCGGGGTTTGAAACACCTAATCTTTCTCCAAACCAAAAAGATCTGACCCGTTGGGAGAGTATCTTCGTCGATGGTCAGTACCAAAGATCAGGGACCATAACCCTGAGAGCCCGTATTCTCTTACCCCCTTCTCTCGCTGAGCCGCTGAGTCTGTCTGTTCCCAAATTCGGCCAGGTCTATCGGCTTTTTATCAACGGTCGTCTCGTTGCCGAAGTGGGTCAGCAGGGACGGACCGTCGGTGAGGAACGTCCTGCTCTAAAGCCGCTCATGATTGAACTCGAGTCGGGCACCGAAGTGTGCGATATCGTTCTGCAGATGAAAAATTCTTGGGGAGCCTACTATGGCCCCTTTCGCCCGATGACACTCGGTACTTCTACAGAGCTCAATCACGAGCTTACTTTTAAGACCATGTCGGATTTCTTTTTGATCGGTGCCATCCTCGTGATGTGTTTCTATCACTTTGCTCTCTTCATCTTGCGCCCAGGCGAACCAGCTGCCCTCTATTTCGGTCTGTTCTGTCTTATTCTTGGTGTTCGGCATGTCCTCGTCGGGGAAGGAGCCATGTTTGCTCTGACTCGCTATACCACGGAAATCCCTTTGCTTTCAGGCTTTCGCATAGAGTATCTGTGCTTTGCCTTCGGTATGCTGGCCTTTCATGCTTTTATCGCAAGTCTCTATCCAGATGAAGTCAAACGCTACCAGCGTATCTTCACTCAGACGAGTTTTAGTGCCTATGCGGTGCTCATCTTTACGACCCAGCCCCTAGTTTACGGGCGTTTTCTCAATCTCTTTCAAGTTTTGGCTTTGATCAGTGGAGCCCGCTGCCTGAAGAGCCTGGGACATGCTGTTCGCCATCATCGAGATGGATCCAAACTCTTTACGCTCGGATTTGTTGCTCTCTTTGCTTGTCTGACCAACGATATTTTAAGTGGTAATGGTTTGATTCGAAGCGTACCTCTGGTCACCTTTGGGCTCTTTCTCTTTATTCTGTGTCAGTCGATTATTCTGTCCAAACGTTTTGCGAAAGCTTTCGAACGGGCTCAGATCGCCGAGCGTGAGGTTCGCTCTCTCAACGATGCACTGGAATCAAAGGTTGTCGAGCGCACACAGACGATCCGTACCATCTTGGATAATGTGAGGTCAGGATTTCTGATTTTAGGTCCTGATCTAAAAATTAGAGAAGGCTTTACTCGTTCGTGCTCTGAACTCTTCGGCGTCGAACTTGTTGCTGGTACCGCCTTGCTTGACTATCTCAGTGTTTTTGGTCGCGAACGCAGCTATATGGAATTGGCTTTACGACAGGTCTTCACCGATCAGCTTCCGGAAGAAGTGAGTCTCGAACAGATACCCGAACGCGTGCCTCTTGGAAACCGGGTTCTTGGTCTCAAAGGAGCTCTCGTAAGAAATACTCAAGGCCGTGGCGAGGCCATACTGCTCACGATCACCGATGCAAGTGCTCTGGTGAGAGCTGAAAATGAATCGAAAAAGAATGCGACACTGCTGAAAATTATCGGTGAGAAGAGCAGCTTTCGCGCCTTCCTTGCTGATTCCGTGCAATTGCTTCAAGGGGCCAAGCAGGCTTTGCAAGCAGGGTTCTATCGAGAAGTGGCGATGAGCCTTCACACTCTCAAAGGCAATTTTGCCCTCTATGGATTACGTGATATCGCTCAGCATATCCATGAGCTCGAAGAGAAAGCTGAACTAGGAGAACGTGACCTCGGGCAGATCATGGATCGGATCGAAGCCTTCTTGAAGGAGCACGAAGAACTCCTCGATCTGCAGCTCGATCAGCTTGATCGGTCGGTGTTTGAAGTCAGTCGGGAAACACTTCAGTCTCTGGCTCAAGAACTCGCATCGCTGCCTCTGCCTGTGCAAACGTCCGATCGCCTGCAGCACTGGCTTTCGGATCTACAACGTATTCCCATCGGTGATCTGCTAGGACCCATTGAAGCTAACCTTTTACGGGTTGCTGATAGCCTCGGCAAAGATATTCAGCTCGAAGTTTTGGGGCTGGATCTGATGGTCGATCCTGAGCGCTTTCGCTTGCCTCTTAAAAATTTGATTCACGCTCTGATCAATTCGGTCGATCATGGTATCGAATATCCTGAAGAACGTGAGGTCAAAAATCCCATCGGCACG
>CANGNB010000290.1 GCA_947454545.1 Oligoflexaceae bacterium | reverse complement strand
TTTTAGTTCGCTGAGCTTCGTTGAGTAGAATACGACGTTCGCGAGCCAAGCCGAACCCGATGACAAGTTCATCAGATTTGGAAAATGGCTTGCGAAGGAAGTGATGAGCCCCCGAAGCAAGAGCCTCTTGCCAAATCTCCGAGCGAGGGTCTGAAGAGTGAGCCACGATTGTAATGCCGGGATGCAGCTCCGCTGCCGCTTCAATCACACGAAGACCATCAGGTCGATCCTTCCCGGCTCGAGTCTCGATGTGAAGATCGCAGAGCAGATAATCAAAGGCCTGCGAAGCAAGCAGCGAAATGGCATCGTTAACCCGCGAGACCACCACAAACTCGGCAGCGAGGTGTCGGAGGAGTCCCGAGATATGTTCTATCTCTTGACCATCGTCTTCTACAAGGAGCAGGCGTCTAAGATGGAACAAGGTCAAACCTCCTTATCAGGCGCTCGAGGATAGCTCGTTCTTCGAGTCTTGGATTCATTTCAAGGGGTGTTTTGCCTTCTTCGGCTGCTGTCAATGCCAGATCCGGATCATTGGTCACCACGATGTCAGCATCCGCGTAGAGGAGACTAAAGCGATAAGACTGTGATTCCATACGCTGGACTTCTTGATACAGGGACTGTGCTAACGAATGTTGCGAAAAGCAGAGACCTACAACTTTTGCCCGGTCTTCTCTATCACTCTCGCGCTTTATCTCGCCTACCATCTGAATTGCCTCACCTTCAAAAAAAGCATGATCCACGTAACAACTAAAGAGAGTCCATCCGCCTCTTCGCTCATAGTAAACCTCTCCGCCATGCCCACGCATTACATGCTGAACGTAGGCCAATCCAAGGCCTGTTCCATCCTCTTTGCCGAACGTCGCCCCTCGTGTAAAGAGCTGGGGAACAAAAAAATCCGGCACGCCCGGCCCATCATCCCATACCCGTAAATAGAGGCAAGCCCCTTCCCGGGCGGTTTCGACTCGAATGGTCGAACGTGCAAAGTCGATGGCATTGCTGACGAGATTCACCCAGGCTCGCTCGAATTTTATAGGATCTAAAGAGCAGGGGGAGTCGATCCCATGACTAAATTCAATGCGAAGGTTCTTCATACTGGCTCTAGCAAAAAGAGCCGCTTGAGCACGCTCCCAATGCAAGGGGGCTAAGACTCTTCGTACCGTTCCCTCTTCTTCAAGATGACGGAGAGACTCAATAAGAGTGTGCACACGCAGGAGCGAAGAGCGTATCGCGGGCGCTTGGCTTGCGAGCTCGGTCTCAGGCGGGAGGGAGAGCATACGTTCAAAGGTAGAGAGTGGGGCTCTGAGATCATGGGAGAGCATTTGAGCCATGTCTGCGGCGGTCGATTTTTTGAGAGCGTTCTCTCTTTGCTTGTAGAGCTTTCTAACTTCTTCTAAGGCTTTTTCTATACTTATGAGATAGGGTCGTAGATCTATCAAAATATTCCGAATGAAGAGCGCTCGCTCGGGGGGAAGCTTAGCAAAAACAAGGTACTGCTGATCAATCTTTATCACAGGATCCTGGGTAAAAAGATCTTGAATCGCGGGCATTAACTTGATTTCTGTCACGTCGAAATGCTTGCCCAGAATCGTCCGAAGCTGCTCAGGAAAGCTCTCAGGATCGAGTACAATCTTTGAGAAGACCATGATGAGTTGGGTGAAGACAAAGTGGGTGTGAAGTCCAGCCTCATTAGGTAAGGCAAGGCTCCCAAGATTAGCTTTCAACGCATCTAAGCGGGTCCTTTTGTTGGCAGCGAAGAGCAATACTCGATCAAAGCGCTGCCAGGATTGAAAACCTGCTTTACCTCGAAACTGGATAGCCTGCTCAATCGCTTGTCGAGCCTCAGCGTAGGAGCCGAGCGTCAGCGAGATGAGAGCCGTAATCCTATAGAATTGTGAGTTGATCGCAGGATCAAAATTCTCGGGTTGATGCTCCGAAAGTAGCTGCCAAAACTCATCGGCAATGACATGTCCATAGCCCCGGAGAGCAAATGGCAAGAGGGGAATAATGCGGGAAATAGGTTCGTAGCGAAGCAATTTGCCCTGCTGATGCAGCTCACGAAAGCGACTCGAAAAGATTTCGGAACGAACGACATCACCCGTGTAGGAAAAGGCATAGAGACCTGAGATGAGAAAGATCGTCTGGTAGTAGGGATCTTTCGTTAGGAGAGGTGCGGTCTTCTCCATGAGACTTGGGATGCCACTCAAGCGATTGGATACAAAATGGGTGTAAGGAAAAGCTGCTAGGACTATATTTTCTGCCGCGCGAGGAAAGGCCCTTCCCGAGCGTCTTGCGAGATGCAAAAGACTATGCATCAGCTTTGCCAGACTAAAGCCTGCACGCCCCGAGCCGCGGATTGCGGCCATGTGGCCCATGAGAAAGAGGGTCGTGAGCCAAAAGCGAGAAGTAGAGTGTCCGAGAGAAGCAAAGAGCATTCGGACTAATGCGGACCAGGCCTTTCCATGGTGGACCCAAAAGTAGTGGGAAAAGAGGGTGTAGTTCCAAACGATTTGCCCTGCTCGAGTGCGAAGTCGTGACGGAAGGTGTTCTGGTAACTGAAGTCCAATCTTTACACCTATCAGAAGGCGATCAAGCTCCACAAGCTCTCGCAATCCTGCCGATAGCTTTTCGAGAGGAACCTCTGCGCTGAGACTGTAGGCATTTTGTAAATCACCCTGCCAATGTGCGATCCACGCTCGACACAGCTCGTCAGGCAAAGCGAGCTGAGTGAGGGCAGCTACATCTTGCCCAAAATAGATGCGTTCGAGGACTTTGGATGAAAAACCTTTCACAATTGCCTCATGAATGCTGAGGGAATAGGCATTCCCTTAGGGCTATGAGCAACTCCAATTTTTGTTCTATGTAGGGCAGATGTTCACATGCGTCGAGTTCAAATAGGACACTCTCAGGATAAAATTCATTGAGTTTCAGGGAATTACCATGCGGCATGAGCCTGTCATCTTTGCCAGAGATTATCGTTACGGGAAATTTGAGTTGCAGTGGATTGATGAGATCTTCGACGCGAAAACTACGAAAAGCTTTCATCTGACCTGCAAATGTCCGGCGTGGCGTGGGTTTTTGCATTTGCCTTTCATGAATCATAGCAAAAATATCGCGATAGTCTTGAATAGCTCGTTGCGAAGCACAGAGGCTCCACATGGAAAGAGCCATTTCCCAAGGCGTTTGCCCCTCTGGGCTCTGCAGGCGCTCTAAAAATCCTGGAGCAGGCGGCACATAGAGGCGCCCCCCGCCCGTTGTTGCCAGGAGTATGAGACCTTGAATACGATGAGGAAAGAGCGCAGCCAGATGCTGGGCGATGCATCCACCCAAACTATAACCAAGTATATGGGAGTGTTCGACCCCGAGATGGACCAAGAGAGCCTCGGTATCGCGTGCCATCGCCTCGGTCGTAATCTCGTCGACCTGTTCGGGGTGAAAGCTGTAGCCAGTCCCTCTGTTATCCATCAAGATAAGGTCTGTGAAGGTAAAAAGTTCTTCGAGAAAATCGCTTGCCCAGGACGCGATGCTACCCGAGTAGCCCATGATCAAGGTGAGGACAGGACGCGAGCCTCCATCCATCTGCCGCCAGTATTGATAGTGGAGGCCCTGAGGAGTTTTGTCATCACGTTTTTGCATCATCGATTTAGCCTTTCAGCGAGGGGGATCCATTTATTTTGAAGCAGGAGCAAGAGGAGACTTTGCGCTTTTGTTGCAACATCGCGGCCGGAAACGACACAGGTCAGTAACTCTCGATACGAATAGAGTGTTATGGTATAGGCTACGTCCGGAACTTGACTCGGATACATCACCAGAGTGTGACACTGCTGATAGAGATTTGTGAGTCCTAGCCGTTCTAGAGAGCCAACACTCGTCACCAAAACAGCCTCTGGGTCATGGGCAAAGGGCTGAGTTTTTGATAGTTGAGCGAGCACTTTTTGCTCAGCAAGCTGGAGGAAGCGACGCCACCGTTCCTTTGACCCGGCGAGAAGTGTCCGCAGCTGTTCCGAAGTAAGATCTAGCGTAAAAAAGGGATTCCCTAGCCAAGGATCTGCTTCGGACTGATCATGAAATTGTTTGACAAGTCGAATGGGTCGTTCTAAGCCAGGGAGGAATTCTGCGAGAATCTGCATGCTCAAGGTTTTTTGTGGTTCCGGAACAATGCTGCTCAGCTCTTTCACAAAAACCTGAGCTTCGTTATCCTGCCAGGCGAGAGCCTCCTGCGAAACTTTTTCATGGTTTGTAAGTCCTTGGTCTATCCATCGCAGACCTCGATAAGCATCGAGAAGGCTATGCGGCAAGTCTACTTTGGTAAAGCATTCTTGTGTCGTTTGATGCTGGCTAACTTCCAGAGATTGACGTACTGAGGTGGCATCCCAAGACCATCCTTGGCTCTGAACATAGTCGTAAAATTTTGAGCTTTGATCGGCAAAAAAGTGACTGAGCGCAAGACCGGCCTCGCATCCCCATAGGATATACCGGCAGCGAGCCTGGTTTCCCTGCTCAAAGAAATAATGATCGCTACGAGAAGGACTCATGAGTAGGCCTCGTCTTTCGCTCGCAAAGCTTCTTTGAGGGCCTTGCGCCAGTAGCGATCGCTTGTCGCTTGATACAATTGCCACTGTTCTTCATCCCGTTCGAAGTTCTGGCCCATCCAATCGTTAAGGATTGGGTAGACATGGACAGGATGAAAAAGTAAATGAGCTTCGCGGACAAGCGCGAGCTGATGGGGGCGCGAAGCTGAACTGCTACCTAAATACTGTAGAATGAGTGGTCCAAACCCAACATGTCTCAGTTCATCTGTGCGAATCTCAGTTTCCCAGCTGGCAAAGTGGGCGTCCTTAATAACGGC
>CANGNB010000289.1 GCA_947454545.1 Oligoflexaceae bacterium | reverse complement strand
CTCATTTAGGTATCATCGATGAGTATGGTTTTTATTCGGTTGATAACGTCGATCTCACGCGGCCTTTTACGCTGTTTCTGCTGGATGCAGACTATCGGTTTCAAGCCCTACTCGCAACGGCAGGGACGACTTCGACGACAGTTCGGCAGTATCTGACAGCAAAGTTAACCACACTGCCCACCATAGTGCACAAGGGAAGCGTTCTGCGTTTTGTAGACGCTTCAGGGATTACGTGGGCTGAAGATTCAGCGGAAGCTTCAGCGGATGATCCTACGATACCCAAAGGTATTTCTCTTGTGAGTAGACAGCTTGCTCTTGCGGGAGTCTCCGATGTTGATGGGGATGGTAAGATCAATACCCTCGATATCGACATCGATGGGGATGGTTTGCCCAATAGCTTCGATGATGACGACGACAAAGATGGAACCCTTGATATCTTCGATGCTGAAGGGAACGGCAATACGAGTCCCGCGAGTCTCGAGGCTATGGGAGATCCCTATTTTAATCGTGATCTCTACTACATAGCTGTGCAGATCATGCGTGAAGGCGAGAGTACCTACTACCTGAAGTTTACAGCGAAAGTGCGCGAAGACATTCAGGTCGAAAGTCTTTCCATCAAGGGCAGCACAAACAGTTTAGACAAAGCTCTCCAGTTAGAAATCTCCGATACTGGTGCCGAGAAATATGAAAAAACCTGGGATCTGAAATTGCTGGATGATGGAAAAAGTGAGGACGGGGAAGCTGGCGACAAGGTCTATTCTGCAAAGGTCAAACTCAGCAGCGCAGCGACTCTCAAAGTGCCCGAGCCGGGTCAGATGTACTTTATCCGACTCGAACAGACGCGTTCTGGAAAAACTATCACCAGCGACTTTCCCTATCGCACGCCTGACTACGATCCCACACGAGGGCCTACGGCAATCGCTCTGGCCAAGGAAGATGCTGGCAAGCGCAAGTACACACCTGCAGTGGCGCCTTTTGGCACAGAAGCCACGTTCTGGTCGCTCCACCTCTACAATGCTAGCTCGAAGGTCAAGGTCTACGCGACACCCCTTCGGAAGAGTTCCGATGCTGATGTCCTCTTGCCTGCAAGTATTATCTCTTCGGGGGTGAGTTACCAGGGCGAGTACACGGCCATTTCGCAAGAGCGAGTCCCTGGTTATCCCTTCTGGATAGTAAAATCGGAACTCCTGAACGTCACTATCAACAACTAAAACCAAGCCGATCTTCCACCTTGAGCTTGCTTGAACCCAGCTGAAAGTCTATAGTCTTTGGGTTCTGTCTAAGCTAGACTGTTGACTTGACCATGCCAGTTACACGAGGACCGTATGTACACAAGCGAAGATCTGCGTATCGAATCCGTCTCTGATTTTGTTGAATTTCTGCCGATTTTTATCTTCGTGGCTTTTGTCGGACCATTTCTGCTCGTGGCCTATACCGTGGGCTTTATCTCGGATCTGGTAGGCTGGCTTGACTGATCTTCGCTAAGGGACGAGCGCAGATGATCACGCTCGTTCTCAGGTCAGAGACCTCACTTTAAGGCGCAGTAGTTTAGATTCTGGCGCCTTTCTGCCGCTCTCCTCGCTACTCCTTCAGCAACTCGTCAGCATAGCGTGCAAGCATCTCCGTGGTCACAGGCCCGGCTTCCTTGTGAATGAGTACGCCACGTTTGTTGATGAAGTAGGTCTCAGGGACCCCTGTTACGCCATAATCAATAGCTGCTTTGCCATCATCACCATCCAGCCCGAGTATGTAGGTCTTGCCATATGTGCGTGCAAATTGCATGGCTTGTTCAGGGGTGTCTTGAATAGCAATACCCACCACAGCGATGCCGCGGTCTTTGTAACGCTGCCAGAAAGCCTCAAAATCGCGGGCTTCGGCACGGCAGCTGTAACACCAGCTGGCCCAGAAATTTAATACGAGAGGGCGGCCTTTGAAGTCATCGAGACGAAAACCCTCGGGGCGTGCACCAGCTAGATGCTCCTGACCTTGAAGCCAGCTCGCAGAAAAGGGCATAGCCTGCTTATCGAGCATCGCTGCGGGGACTTTATTGGGATCCTTGCCTAGGGCTGACCATAGAATGAAACATACAGCCAGAGCAGCAAAGAGAAAGACACTGACAGTCAGGATGTGGCGGCGGTTTTGATGCGGAAGGACAGGTTTCTCAGACATGAATCAAAGCTCCTCAGCAAACGATCCCGTCTGCGCGGCGCAAACGGGACTTGTTGAGGGAGAGTTTACTCTTTAAAGATGGATTTTTCGAGCAACTCTTTGTTCATAGAATGCTGAGCATCCGGCTTTTTATACTCTTCAGAATGTTTGACCATGAGGTTACGGGAGACCATTCGCTTGCCATCGGCATCGATGCGACCTTCGACGACAACGCCCTGGCCTTCCTTAAACATGTCGGGGGGAACGCCCTTGTGGTGGACCTGAATGTCGGTGTCGCGCATATCGGTCATGACAAAGTCTAAGGCAAGGTCTTCGGGTTTCCACTGAACACTTCCCGTTTTGACCATGCCTCCCACTTTGATCGTCTTATCGCTGATCGTGCCCGCTTTAGCAAAAGCCTCGTCGGGCGTGTAAAAGTAGACGACGCTGTCGCCAAACTTCAGATTGCCCACAGCGAGCGCTGCCACCACGACGACACCGAGACCAATAATCCATTTCCAAGGCAAGGATTTTTTCTTCACGAGGACTTCCCTCCTTCACGGAATGCTGCTTCAAGCAGGCGTAGTTTTTTGCGTTCTTGCCATTGCCAAAGGGAGTAGCCCACTAAGAGCAAGGCTGCGATCATGTAGGCGGCGAGAATATAGGGAGCAGGATCTGTTTTGATACCCAAGTCCATCGTGACCTCCTGGCTAAGGTGACGACCCCGGAGAGGTCGTGGTCTGTTTTCTTCCCCATTAAGGGACTAGCTGTTCAAGCTTTTGCTGCAGTTTGAGGTTGTAGGCTCTGAGAACAAGCATCCAGGCTGCTACACAAAGGCTGCTGACAAGACACAGCAGCAGCGTAGCAAGCATTTCCGGCGCCATAGTTGAGCCACCCTCGCGCACGATACTCGGCGGTTGGTGTAAGGTGCGCCACCAGGTGACGCTTTTGTAAATGATGGGAACGTTGATCGCGATGATGATGCCAAGAGCTGCAGCGACGCGATCTCTCTGGGACCCAGGTGCCATGCTGCTGTAAAAAATCAGATATCCTGCATAGAGCAAAGCTAAGACAAAGGTCGTTGTAAGCCGAGCATCCCAAGTCCACCAAACACCCCAGGTCGGTCGTCCCCAGATCGAACCCGTGGCGAGGGTGATCAAAGTGAAGATGAGCCCGACTTCTGCTGCGGCTTTTGCCCAGAGGCCAGCCGTGCTATTGCGGCCCAAAAGGGTCCAAAGGCTAAACAGGCACAGGATGCCTGCGGAAGAAAAAGCTGTAAACGCCGAGGGAACGTGAACATAGATGATGCGGTAGACCTCTCCCTGATGCTCATCGCTCGGGGTGAAGCGAAGGGCCCAGAGCCAACCCACAGCTAATAGTAGAAAGCATAGGATTCCGAACAGCGTGTGACGGCGATCGTGCTGCACCGTGTCAGACATAGGGGGCCTCCTCTCCTGGTCGCTGAGGTAAGACCTTGCTGAAAGGACTACTCGGGTTTGATCAATTCCCCAAACAGCAAGAGGCTCAGAGTAAAATATATTATACCAGAAATTACAAGCAGTCCGAGCCAGTTGCTCATTAAATTTTGCAAGCTTGCGCCACTCACCATGTGGGCCCGCGATCCTTCCACTGCGGCGATCAGAACGGGCGCCGTGAGAGGAAAGTAAAGCAAAGGATAGAGGATCTGCTTCGCTTGGGAGCGCAGCATCATCGTGGAGAGCAGGACACCGAGGGCGCAGAGTCCAAAGAGCGCAACCCAGGCGATGACAAAGATGGGAACACTCAGTAAGCTTGGCCCCCCCTCGTTGAGAAAAAGATTGGCGAAGATGAGGGTGGGCAGCAGGATGCTGGTGCCTAGGAGAAACACGAGTACATATTTGCTTAAAAACCAGGCTATCGGTGACAGGGGATAGCTTCGAAGCTGTTCAAATACCCGGTCTTGCGTATCTGGCTCAAGAATCCGGGAGAAGGCGATTTGCAGCGAAAAAAACACCGTAAGGTAAGTTGCAGCGGTCAGCAACTGGGGAATAAACTGGGGCTCGACTTGGCCGAAGGCAAAAGCAAAGAGCAGCAAGACTGTGATGGCAAAAAGGAGTGGTGAGAGCCAACGCTCGGGATTGGCTTTCTCAACCATGAGACTGTGCTGGAGCAGACTTTGGAATTGGATAAAAGTACGTTTCACGGGGCTATCTCCGGGGTCAAATCGAGGGTGCGGATCGTGAAGGGGGCAAAGGGTGCGGTATCATGGCTGACAACAAGCACGAGGCCGCCGGCATCAACATGCTCGCGCAGCATGCTCTGAAAAGTTTGGATACCTCGGGTATCAAGGCCATAGAGAGGCTCGTCAAGAAGCCAGCAGGGGGCTGCAGACAGATGCACGCGAGCTAGGGCTAAACGCCGTTTCATGCCCGTCGAAAAACGCTCGACGGGAAAATGCTGGCGCAGCAAGGGATGATCAAGATCCCAGAGAGCAAGCTCCTGACGGAGTGCCGAGGTATCAGGATGAAAGCCTCGCAGGCTTTGCCAAAAGCTGAGGTTTTGGACAGCGTCCATTTTTCCATAAAGGGCATTTGCTTCTGCGGGAAGATATTCGATTACCTCACGGCGGTCAGCAAGCTCGAGACCCTCGCGATTCACATAGCGTATCGAACCCGACTGTTCCTTGCGGAGCCCGGCGAGCAAGCTCATGAGGGTCGTCTTTCCCGCTCCATTGGGGCCTGAGATATGGAGAATT
>CANGNB010000288.1 GCA_947454545.1 Oligoflexaceae bacterium | reverse complement strand
CTTGAGGAGCTCTTGACCCAAGCGCCGATCAAAGAGAGCCAGAGGGTCGCGGACTTCCTGAGCTGTGAAATCCGTCGGATTCCAAAACCGCCCACTTCCCCACTTGAGATGCTGCTTTCCATAGGTAAAGTAAACGAGGTCATTGTAGTCCCACTTAAACCAAAACTCATCAAGAGCTGTGCTCACATCAGGATCGGTATTTGCTGCCTTTGGGCTAGCTTCTGACAAACGCGTCCGCAAAAAGACTCGCACGTCTTTGTTGGGACGGCTGTCAAAGTAAAGGTCAGCCGTTTTCTCTTGACTCAAAGCTCCCTTGCTAAAGCTTTGCTGATCCTGAACACCTTGATTCATGCGCAGCTCAAGACGTCCTCCAATCTGAAGACTATCGGAAAGGACCGCTTTACGCTTGGCCTCAGCATCGGGGCTTGGTCCACTCTTGGCTTCGCTTCCGAAAATATCTTCATCTCTTTGATCCTGAGCTAGGAGCTCAGTAGAAAGAGGGAACGCTGCCCCTAGCCCGACCCCAAGGAGAAGAGCTCTGCTTTGTCGCTGACCGTACTTCATAAGTGACCCTCGTTACTTACTTTGACTTTCCAACCAAGCTTTGGTGAAGATGTTTGCATCCAAGGCATCAAGCTTGACATCTCTAAGAACGACCGTGGTCGTATTGCCCTTTTCAACCTCATCAAAAACTCGAATCTCTTTGGGAACAAAGACATCGGCGCGCTTGGACGGAGAGTACAGCTTTTCCCAAGCAGGATAGTAAGAGGTACGCAGAAGTTTGCCCGATAGCGCTGACTCCTGACGCTTGAGTACATTTTTACTTTCCTGATCCACCCAGAGGTCCAAAATTGGACTGGCGACATCAACACCTGCTTTAGCGGTCAGGCGCAGCTTGTGGACCGCAAACTTGCCAAGCTTCTCGTCGGCAACAAAGGTCGCGTCATACTCATCGACAAGACGTGATTCATCAAAGTCATCACGGCGGCTATTGGTTCCGGCAATGCTAGCCCGCTCTGTTTGCCGTTCCCACTTGCCGAGGGCTGGTTCGTAGAGAAACAGATTTTTCTCTAATCGCAGATACCCTTTACCGGCCTCTGCCTTTGGTTTGGTAAAGAGTATCATCCACTTATCATCTGCATCACGACGATACACACGGGCTTCAAAAGCCTTGGTGCTCCCATCCTTTTCCTTCTGATCAATAAAGACTGTCGAGGCATAATCGCCCGCATTGCGCTGACGCTCATCGATGAGTTTCACGAGCTCGCTCGTCTGCTTCGCTTCGAGACCCCAAATCTTTGGGGTCCAAGAGAGCAGTCCGGTGAGAACATACAGAGCGCGAAGGTGTTTCTTGTTCATCTCATGACTCCTTACTTCCATAATTCCTCAGAGCTGAGCTCTATTTGCTTTGCATCAAGGCTTCAACAGGACGCATGCGGGCAGCTTTCAGTGCGGGATAAAGTGCCGCGAGCCCTGTGACAGCCGTAAACAGCAGCAAAGTCAGCACAAACTGACTGATGTGCAGAGAAAATGCTAGTGTGTTTGCCATCAAAAATAGACGTATCCCATCATTGCTGATCGGAAGCTGGAGCTTATTCAAAAGCGAGAGGAGGCTCCCACCGATGAAAAGACCTATCGCAGAGGAGAGAAAGCCCAAGAGCAACGCCTCGAGGACAAACATGTTAATGACAAAGGATTTGGGGGCTCCAATCGCTCGCATCGTACCGATTTCTTTGGTGCGTTCCCGAACGCTCATCCACATCGAATTCATCAGCCCACCAACGATAATCGTAGCGAGCACAGCTATGACGAAAAAAGCCAGCATATCAAGTGTTTTGGTAATCCAAAGCACAAACGAAATCTCATCGCTCCAGATCGTCAGATCTAACTTCTGTCCTAACCAATCTTCGCCGGCAATCTTATCAAACTTAAAGAAAAATGGATTCGGATCGTGATCCAAGACGGCAAAACCTTTTTTGGGAAAGCCCTCGCGCAGCCTAGCCATCACAGCTTCCGCTTGAGCGGGCGAGGCGAGATAGACCATGACCACCCCAGTCGTATCAGGTCCCACTTTGTAGAGGTCTAAAACGGTTTGACGGGGTACAAAGATGCTCCAGTTACTCATAAAACCGATATCCGAAGCGATAGCCACGATCCTGAGATCGACTGTATTGGATTGGCCTCCACTGGCTTCCGTCACAAAAGTGAGCGAGTCCCCAACCTGAACCTCTAACTTCTTCGCTTGGGCTGCAAAGAGAATAGCTGTGTTGGGCTGAGCTAAATCAGCGAAGCGCCCCAAGCGCTGCTCGCTTCCATCTTTCTTGTATTCGCTTTCGGCTGCGAGACGCAGAGACTGGAAAAAGCGTTGCTCTTCTTCCGGTACTATCCCATTGATACCGATATTGATCGAAGAAGCCGGACTTATGAGCCGCCCCCAGCCTCGATGTCTATCAATGATACTGACGGCCTCAGGGACAAGCTCACGGGTGATCCTACGAATCTCATCGCGTTGAGCCAAAATAGGGTTCGCGGCCTTACGTCGCGTCTTGAAAAATCCACCAACATTGACATGCCCCGCCGAGAGTGTCGTCGCTGATTCGATCATGCGCTCACTGATCGAAGCAGACACAGCCCTCAGAACAAGGAACAAACAAGCCACCAAAGCGATGGCACTCCCCAGCAGAAGAGTTCGACGCCTCGCCTGCAGGAGATTTCGATAGGCTATTTCCAGCAGAGTTATCACGCGATCACTCCTTTTCCTGCATGGCTTCAGCAGGACTTATATGGGCGGCATGCCGAGCTGCATAGACGGAAGCAAGAGTGGCTACGACGGCGACACAGATGGGGCTCAAGACTAAGATATCGGCATAGACATGCGGGTAAAGGCGAGGTCCTGAAAAAAGGAAGGTGACCACATCCGCCGTCGCTGGAATCCCCACCTTGCCCAGAACAAGAAGAAGCCCAAGCCCACACACTGCCCCAGCACTTGCCCCCAAAAGTCCTGTGATCGCCGTCTCGGCCAGAAACAGGCTCACAACAAAGGACTTTTGTGCTCCAATCGCCCGCATCGTCCCTATCTCACGGATGCGATGCAAGGTTCCGACGATGATGGAGTTGTTGATGATGACCAAAGCCACAACACCGATCACCCCCAAGGCAAAGAGGAGGACCAGTCTGACTATGTTCACAAATTGCCCTACCAAACCGGAGGCCTTTTGCCAATCCACCACCTTCACCGCCAAACCCTTGGCTGCAAAAGCTTCTTCCAGCTGCTTTTGAATGCGTGGAAGAGCATCGATAGACTCCAGCTTCAGGGCGGCATTCAAGGCCAAGCCCTGCGCTAACTCTGAAACATCAAAGAGGTCGGGTATGAGGGGTTTCATCTGCAGCGGTTCTGTCCCCGCTTCGACGGGCCTTTTTGAAGGCTGTGGAACAGGAGCTGCGCTCGCCGCTTCGCCAAAGAGATCGTCCTCCACACTCTCAGCGCTGAGTTCTCGAATCCCGACCTGCTGTCGCATAGCCGCGAGCTCCTGACGAGATGCTTCCGTCATTTGCCCATAGAGCTCGCGAAAGCTCACAAGATCCAGAATATTGGTGGCTCCCGCCAGATCGGAATCTTCCAGTCCATCGAAGGTATAGACGCCATAGATTTTGAGGGGCAGACTTTTGAGATAGCCACTGCGCGTGTAGCTACGCAAGAGTATCGTCTCACCCGGTGAAATTTCATAAAGCTTGATATGGGGAGCAATGTGTTCATAAAACCAACGGTAGCGCTCAACAAAGTTGCTATCTGTCACCTCAAGAAAGTCCTTGAGCTGTTCGGTGAGCAGAGCAATGAGATCGCTACTGCCCGGCTGACTCGCCGTTGCTGTCGCCTTGATGCCGAGCGCTTCTAATTCTTGATGAAGCTTTTGAGCTGCATCGCGGTCAAGGTACGCGAGGATCTGCGCCTGCTGCTTTTTGAGATCCATCGCTAAGCGCCGACTCTCATCATCTTTTGCTAGGCTGAGCCCCGTGCGCTGCGTGCGTTTGTAAAGGCGATCAAAAATCCGCGCCACAATATTTTTGAGCTGCTCTTCGCGCACTTTACGACTGAGCATGATACCGCGCTTGCCAGGAGGTAACACTTCGCCTTCGACGACGCGAAACTTTGGAAAGTTCTGCTGATAGCTGGTGATATCTGTCCCGAGATAGCTCAGGTAAATCGGCTGCTTTTCGCCGGAAATCGGTGCGATCTTAGTCTCCAAAAACTGCAGCTTGCCTTCGTCTCCCTGAGCCACAGCCTTTAAAAAACCTGCCTCTGAGGCCGTCGCCAGATCGAGACCCTGCTGATCGAATTCACGGTTTTGGGGACTCAGACGCCGCCGCTCATTGAGCTCGCGCTGCTGCTGTTCCAGTTGAAAGCGAAGCCACTCCATACGATCGGCAATCAGGTCAGGATCTTTGAGTTTCAAAGCTGCACGAAGGGCATCGAGACCATCATCCAGTTCGTTACCCCGTCCCAAGAGTCCCATATCAAGACCCATAGGGATAAAGGCTTTGACTCCTGGTACAGAAAGCGCTACTTCCCGAATCGGAACGATGTTCTCGAGGACTCCGATATCTGAGCGCCCCATAAAGGAACCCCCGAAAATCGCCAGTTCATCCTTAGCTTTTGCAGAGTAGAGCTGGAGGTGTCCTGCGACACTCCCGATGATGCTCTCTCGCATCGAATGTTCGACATCTCGCAGCAAAGTGAGACCTATCACGGCGAGAAATGAGCCGAAGCCGAGCAGAACACCGACCACTATCGTCTTCAAGCGATAGAGCCAGAGATTGCGAAAGGCTACCTGTACAACCAACCGAACTTTATCGGGAAAGGACTGAAGCATCAAAGCCCCCTTTTCCATGCAGAT
>CANGNB010000287.1 GCA_947454545.1 Oligoflexaceae bacterium | reverse complement strand
GGTTTTTTCTTGAGTTCTAAGCCCTTTTTTGGCCTTCACTCGAGGTATCGTTCCTGAGCGAGTTCCCACTTCACTGGGGATCGCCACAGTCCCGATAAGAGCAATTCACGCATCAGCATAAATTCTTTGGGCAACTTGTCGTAGAGCTTTTCAAAGAGCTCTTCGTGAGACAAGATCTCGGCTTTCCAAGCTTCTCGGTCGATCGCCATGAGCTGAAAGAAGGTTTCCTTTTTGAACTGAGGCAATCCCTTCCATTCGATGTCTTGATAGCGAGGCATCCAGCCCAGCGGACTTTCTTCGGCAAAGGCACGTCCGTGGACGCGGTCGAAGATCCACTTGAGGACCCGCATGTTTTCTCCGAAGCCAGGCCACAGGAATTTGCCATCTTCAGATTTGCGGAACCAGTTGACACAGAAAATTCGCGGCGGGTTCGCAACCGCGCGGCCCATCTGCAGCCAGTGGTTGAAGTAATCACCCATGTGATAGCCACAGAAGGGAAGCATAGCCATAGGGTCACGTCGGACTTGGCCGATCGTACCCGCAGCAGCAGCAGTCATTTCCGAGCCGATAGTTGCGGCTAGGTAGACCCCAAAGTTCCAGTTGAAAGCCTGATGAACGAGAGGAACGGTCGAAGCACGACGGCCACCAAAGATGAAGGTGCTGATAGGCACACCTTTGGGACTATCCCACATCGGATCTATGGAAGGACACTGCGAAGCGGGAGCTGTAAAGCGAGCGTTAGGATGAGCTGCTTTGCGACCACAATCGGGAGTCCACTCCTGGCCTTGCCAGTCGATGAGCTTAGGAGGCGGTGTATCGGTGAGGTCTTCCCACCAGACATCTCCGTCAGGAGTTAGGGCGACGTTCGTGAAGATTGTATTCTTACGAATCGTTTCGATCGCATTTTTGTTCGACTTGGGCGATGTACCGGGTGCAACACCGAAGTATCCTGCCTCAGGGTTGATGGCGTAAAGCTTGCCGTCTGCGCCGGGCTTGATCCAAGCGATGTCGTCGCCCACAGTGGTGACTTTCCAGCCCTCGAAACCTTCCGGAGGAATAATCATCGCAAAGTTGGTCTTGCCGCAGGCACTTGGGAAGGCGGCCGACATATAAGTTTTTTCGCCGCTTGGAGATTCAACGCCCAGAATCAGCATGTGCTCTGCGAGCCAGCCTTGATCGCGACCGAGAACAGAGGCGATTCTCAGGGCGAAGCATTTTTTGCCAAGCAAGGCATTGCCGCCGTAACCGCTTCCGTAAGACCAGATGGCGCGTTCTTCTGGAAAGTGAACGATGTATTTCTGCTCTGGATTGCAAGGCCAAGAGGTATCCTTTTGACCTTTTTCAAGAGGAGCACCTACCGAATGCAAACAGGGTACAAATTCGCCATTGCCGAGGACTTCCAGAACTTTGCGTCCCATGCGAGTCATGATCTTCATGTTGACCACAACATAAGGGGAGTCGCTGAGCTCTACACCGATGTGAGAGTAGGGCGAACCGATAGGCCCCATGCTGAAAGGAACGACGTAGAGGGTACGGCCACGCATCGAACCCCGAAAGAGTTCGCTTAGGGTCGCCTTCATCGTCACAGGATCGGCCCAGTTGTTAGTAGGCCCAGCATCTTGTTTGCGTTTGCTACAGATGAAGGTCCGATCTTCCACACGCGCGACATCACTGGCGTCCGAACGAGCGAGATAGCTGTTGGGACGTTTGTCTTGATTCAAGGGGATGAAGGTCCCTTTGGCGACCATTTCCTTACAGAGACGGTCGTACTCTTCTTCACTCCCGTCAGCCCAATAGACATCGTTAGGCTGACATAATTCGACAACTTCTTTAACCCATTGAATCAGCGCTTCATTTTTAACATAGCTTGGAACTTGCATAGTGAGATCTCGAACTGTGAATACGTTGGTCTCTGCTGGTGATCAACAGAGCGCTAAACCCTGCCCCCTAAAAGCCTTTGGTGGAATTAACCAGCCTCCGACTCACGGCGATCGTCGCTCTGAAAGTCGGTTTGGTCAAGTTAATTTCCTCCAAAAATGGGGAGATTTTTGCCGACAGAGCGGCGGCGTGTCACGCTTTTTTCGAGATCCACTCAACCAGATCGATCTTGGTTAAGATATGGAGAGGTTTACGGTTTTTGTCTAGAACGATGGCGAGTCCAGATTTCATCACGGTACCCTGGAGCGCACTGAGCGGCGTGCTGAGTTCAACCGTTGGTACGGAACGTTCCATGATCGCTCCGATATTTTCCTCACTCGTTTCTGTCGAGCTCAGAAAGTGCAGAAGATGATCTTCGGTGAGAATCCCGACCAATTGATTGTTCGCAAGCACAGGCAGCTGCGAAATCGACTGCTGCTGCATGAGTTCAATCGCATGATACGCATTTTCCTGTACGTCGACTGTAATGAGTGGGCGTGTAGGCTTCGCGGCCAAGAGAGTTTCGACTGTCCCTTCCATGACCTGCGAGCCTTTGAAGTTGTTGTCGACCATCCACTTGTCGTCAACAAACTTGGTCATATAGTTGCGCACACCATCTGGCAAAATCACAACACAATTCTGTCCCTTGCCGAGCTGCTTCGCTTCGCGCAGAGCCGCATAGAGGGCAGAGCCTGACGAACCACCGCAAAGAAGGCCTTCCTCGCGAATGAGGCGGCGTGCCAAAAGAAAGGAGGGGCGATCTGTAGTCTTGACCCAAGAATCAATGAGCTTGCGATCCAAGACGTCAGGGAAGAAGTCGTAGCCTATGCCTTCGACCTTATAGGAGGCAACATCTTGTCCCCCACCGAGGATGGACCCTACCGGATCGGCGCCCACGATCTTGACCCTAGGATTGAGCTCCTTGAGGCGCTTGGCGATACCCGTGATTGTACCACCTGTGCCAGCCCCGCCGACAACCATGTCAACTTTTCCATCTAGGTCGTCCCAGATTTCCTGTGCCGTTGTTTCGTAGTGAGCCAGGGGATTGGAGGGGTTGCCGTACTGATCAAGAATATGCGCGTTCGGAAGCTCTTTTTGCAGTCGCTTCGCCACGCTGATGTGACTTTCGGGGGCATCCCAAGCTGCTTCGGTCGGGGTACGTATGATTTCAGCCCCGAGAGCCTCAAGGACGACTTGTTTTTCGCGACTCATCTTCTCAGGCATGGTGATGATAATCCGGTAGCCACGGACGGCTCCTGCGAGCGCAATACCGATACCTGTGTTGCCACTGGTGGGTTCGATCAGAGTGTCGCCGGGCTTGATCCGCCCCTGTGCTTCGGCGTCAAGAACCATACGGTAACCGATACGATCTTTGACAGAGCCCCCGGGATTCAAAAATTCACATTTCGCGTAAAGGTTGCAGCTTAAATTGCTGCCGACGCGATGGAGTTTCACCAAGGGAGTTCGACCGATAGCTTCGAGGATGCTGTTGCATAACATGGCGATTTATCCTTCTAGAGAGAGCACAGGGTCTATCTTTACCAGACTTCAGCCCACAGAGCCAAGGCCGAACTTTTGCAGTGAGTTGCAAGTTTCATTCTGTTTTTAGCGAGGCGGTGCGGCGTCCGCAAGCAATATCAGGTAAACATCAAGAGGGGAGAGCAGGCAGCCTGGGGTATCAAAATCTTGACGCCGTGGATCCGTTGACAGGCTAGGTTGACGATGGAACAATAGAGTTGAAATGTCTCTCTTTTTCTTGAGCAGTAAGTCTTACAAGCTTTTCTAAGAACTTCATTTTCCCTATGACGATTCAGGCTCTTGCAGGATCGAAGATGCTTACCAAGGAAGGTGTGCATGTTTTTCAAACAACCTTTGCTGGCGATTGACATTGGCTCGTCTTCCATCAAGATTTTGGAGATGTCGCGTGGTCAATCCAAAAAGCTCCACTCCTTGGGTCTCGAAATTCTGCCCAGAGGAGTCGTTGAAGCTGGTGTCATTCGCGACACTGAAGCTGTGAGCGAAGTTTTGGGTAAGCTCATGAAGCGTTTGAAGATCCAAGGTAAAAAGCGCAGGGCTGCCATCTCTGTTTCAGGTGTTTCGACCCTTATTAAGCGCATTGTTGTTCCCGTTGACGATCCCAATAATCTCGATGAGCTCATTTACGAAGAAGCCAAGCAGCAATTTCACCATAATCTTGAAGATATGTACTTTCGCTACCAGGAAATTCCATCGTCCTTTGTTGAGGCAGGGATGCGCGCCTTTATATTGGTCGCAGCGAAAATTGAGACTATCGAACAGTATGTTGACCTCATGCATCGCCAAAATCTTAAGGTTGGAGTCACCGACTGTGATGTGTTTTGCTTAGCGAATATGTTTGATCATAACTATCCGGTTGCAGATGCCTTAACGATGGCTGTGAACATTGGAGCATCTTCGACTCAGGTGGTCTTTTCTTATAACGGCGAGTTTCTCTTTTCTCGTGAGTTTTTCATGGGCGGCAATGATGCAAGTCAGCGCATTGCAGAGGTCTTAAATATTGATTTTGACAATGCGGAATCGCTCAAGATTTCTGCGTCTATGGGAGATCAGTCGATCGCTGAGAAGATCCGACCAATCATTCAGCCCCTCAATGAACAGCTCTCAATGGAGATCAATACCACACTCAATTTCTTTCAAAGTGACGAGATGAGCGGACGCTTTGAAAAGGTCGATCATATATTTTTGAGTGGAGGTGCTGCAGGAACTCTGGATCTCAGCACTACAGTCTCGTCCCTTTTGCGCGCGCCTGTCCAGATTATCAATCCCTTTCAGCGCATAGACATTAAGCCTTCTGGTATCGATATGGACTATATCATGACCCAAGGATCGCTCTACGGCATCTCGGTTGGCTTGGGTTTAAGAGATTTGGTGGATGCCTGAAGGGCTATTTTCTGACGAGGAGATCTATTCGTGATATCGATTAACCTGACTCCGGTTGAAGAGCTTGATAACCCACAATGGTGGCT
>CANGNB010000286.1 GCA_947454545.1 Oligoflexaceae bacterium | reverse complement strand
GGCAAGATTTGAAGTCTTGCGACGAGAGGCGGAGCTGACCTATTGGAAAGGCAAAGCTCGAGGGGAAGACGAAACAGCGTTGCGCGCAGCCTATGAATCTGAACTGAAACAGCTGGACGATGAGCTCGCTTTTCTTGAAAAAGCGAACATAGGCGGAGAATATCTGGCTCCTGATAAACAGGCCTACATTGGTCAGATTGGGAAGCGATCCTATGTCGAGCGTGGTCAAGAAAAAACACTTTTGACTCAAAATGAAATCGAGAATCTACAGATTTCGCGAGGGACGCTTACTGAACCAGAGCGTATTGTGATCAATTATCATATGGTTCATACCATCCGCATGCTAGAAGCTTTGCCTTTTCCAAGAAGCTTAAAACGCGTTCCTGAGTATGCCGGGGGCCATCATGAGAAAATGGATGGTGGGGGCTATCCGAAAGGGCTCTATGCCGGTGATATGTCTGTACCTGCTCGCATCATGGCTATTGCCGATGTATTTGAGGCTCTGACAGCTCAGGATAGGCCTTATAAAAAAGGTAAAACGCTCTCGGAATCGATGTCTATTATGGGTTTCATGAAGCGTGATAATCACCTCGATCCCCAGCTCTTCGATCTTTTTGTAAGCTCCGGAGTCTACAAGGAGTATGCAAAAATGTATCTGCCTACGTCTTTGATCGACGAAGTGAATGAAAAAGACCTTCTGGCGATCCAACCTAAGCCCTTCGAAATGCCCCCTGATGACGTACGTCGACTCAGGTGGAAAGACTTTCTCCCTCAGTATGTCAAGGATTTGAAAAAAAGTGCTTGATGGGAAAAGTTGAGGAGCTTTCCGCGAAAAGCTCCTGTGAGATTAGATCTGAAGAAGACGGGCGTGAACTTTTTTCACGGATTCCAAGCCGAAGATATCCAAATTTTTTACATTATAATGAAACTTGTCGAGGCGTCCCTCTTCTTCGGCGGTATCTAATTTGCCTTTTTGGGCGACCTTTAGGCCGTCGACCAAATGCACCAAATCGTTGCTCAGATAAAGACTCATCGAGCCATTATCAAAGTTGTGAGAGAGCTGAAGGACGTTGTAGAACTTGCGATCGACATTGCAGTTGCGACAGAATTTCCACTTATGGCGCTCAAGTCCGTCGGCAGTATTCTTCGTGATACAGGCAGCGCAAAACTCGAGCACGCGAAAGTTTTTAGAGACGAGATAGCGAAAGTTGAGCTTACGTCGATAGGCTTTGTTGTTAGCTATGTTGAAGTACAGCTGATTTTTGAGATCGAAGATCTCCTTGCGTTCCTGGACATTTTGCAATTTTTTGGCATGGCTAGTGAGGATAAGAGCTACAAAAAATTTGTAGTTGATGATCCGCTCGTCACGCTCCATGTTGGCGAAACGCTCCAAGATTGCTTCATAGCGGCGAAAGACTTGGCTGTATTCGCGGTTGGTACAGCGCGCCATGAGGAGGTCGCCCGCCATCATGAGGGGTACGGATCCTGCCGGTATTTTCTTCTTCTTCGCTGCTTCGTCAGTGCTCAACGTCGACCCCACCGTGTGCGTGCTCTCTAGGAAATCAGCCTATCTTATCCAAGACTCCGTGCCTTTTACAAGAAATATTGGGGCCCGAGCTTAGCTTTCTGCTTGACTTGCGTCGCTTTATAGGGCCTGTCCCGTGCCCTTTATGCCTTCGGTCGGTACGACTCGTGAGGCTACAAAGGCCGGGTAGAGGCCTGCAACCAGGCACACAAGGATGGCTGCACCACTCACTCCAGCATAGACTATCGGGCTGTAGTGAACAGGCAAGCTTTTCAGAAAGTAGGGCTCAGGAAGTTCTATAAAAGGATATGTCACCAGAACATAGGAGATACCGACTGCCAAAATGCAGCCGACGATGCTGCCTCCTACGCCGATACAGAGGCTCTGGATCAAGAAGAGTCCAGTGATCTGGCCATTCCGAGCCCCGAGAGCTTTGAGTATCGAGATGTCCCGCTGTCTTTGACTCACCGAGACGAAGACTGTCGTCAAAATATTAAAACCAGCGACGAGAACGACCATAGCGACGATCAGTGCTATGACAAAGCGCTCGCGTTCCATCGCTTCAAAGAGCGGACGGTTGTAGGACTGCCATTCGCGGAAGGAAAGATTATACTTTTCTTCCATTTTACGAGCAATTTCAGGGCTTTTATCAGCATCGAACAGGCCTATTTCTAAACCTGTTACGACCTCTCCCATATTGAAAAAAGTCTGGGCAGCATTGAGACTCATGATCACCAAACGGTTGTCGTAGTGTTTCAATCCCGAATTATAGGTCCCGAGGACTTTAAAGCGCTTCATGTCAGAAAAGCGATTTTCTGAGGGAGCAATGAGATGGATACTGTCGCCTACCTTGACATTCAGAATACCCAGCAGTCCAGACCCAAGGATAATTCCGGGGAGTTCGGGAGCATGGGTGCCTTTGGTGGAAAGGCTGATCTCTTGCTGAAGGTCATCGAGAGCCGATGCGGGTTCGATGAGTCCCTTCATGCTCTGCACTTTTTCTCGAAGTTCCGGATTGATGCCGCGTACGAGAACGCCTTGCATGACGGCGCCATGTTTGGCCATAGTTTCGTAATGAATGAAGGGCGAAGTTCCCTGAACATCTGCTTTAAAATCGCGCTCGATAAGCTTCGACCACTTGTCTGGGTTCACCATGCCGGCTGGGTAGCGATAGGCCATGATATGGGCGTTGGCCTGGAGAAAGCGATTGCGTAGCTCATATTCAAAGCCATTGATCACTGAGAGGACGACGATGAGGGCTGCCACACCTATGGCTAAGCCGAGCAGAGAGAGAATCGTAATCCACGAGAAGAACCGATTCTCTCGACTTGATTGCAGATAGCGAAAGGCGACGGGACGGGCAAAGCTCATGTTTAACTCCGCAGCCATTCAGCCGCTTGGACCGCGTAATAGGTGAGGATGGCATCTGCGCCTGCTCTCTTAAAGGCTAGCAAGGCTTCGAGGGCACAGGCCTTTTCATTGATCCAAGCATTTTGACCTGCGGCCTTGAGCATCGCGTACTCGCCACTGACCTGATAGGCCAGAGTGGGAACTTTGAACTCATCTTTGACTCTGCGAATGATGTCGAGATAAGGCATGCCTGGTTTAACCATCACCATATCTGCACCTTCGTTTAGGTCGAGAGCGACTTCATGGAGAGCCTCATTAGTATTGGCTGGATCCATTTGGTAGGTCTCTTTCGAAGCTTTACCCAGACTTGCAGCCGAGCCGACCGCGTCGCGAAAGGGGCCATAAAATGCTGAAGCATACTTGGCTGCGTAAGAGAGGATTTGCACGAGCTCGAACTTATTTTCGTCCAGAGTGAGACGAATGCGTCCGATACGGCCATCCATCATGTCTGAAGGTGCTACAATATCGGCTCCCGCTCGCGCGTGAGAGAGAGCTTGCTTGCAAAGAATATCGCTGGTCACTTCGTTAAGAACATAACCATTGGCATCGATAATGCCGTCTTGTCCATGAGTCGTATAGGGGTCGAGAGCAACATCGGTGATCACACCAAGTTCTGGAAACTTGGCTTTTAGGGCGCGAACGGTACGCTGAACGAGACCTTCGTCGTTGTAAGCCTCTTCCGCGAGCAAGGTTTTTCGAGACCCATCGATGACGGGAAAAAGGGCGAGAGCAGGTATGCCAAGATTAAGGCAGCGTTCCGCAGTGAGCAAGAGCTGGTCAAGACTTTGCCGCTGCACGCCTGGCATGGATGGCACGTCTACGAGCAGTTTACTGCCTTCGGTGACAAAGACGGGATAAATAAAATCTTTAGGAGTCAAGCTCGTCTCACGGACGAGATCGCGACTAAAAGCATTGAAACGTAAGCGACGCATGCGGGTTCGAGGGAATTGTCGACTGCTGTGCATGAGCATGAACTCCGAATGTAGGTAGCAAGAACGTCAACTGTTGGACTTCAAAGCTGGGTCTTTTCGTCACCGCGAGGAGACCGCGCCTTTGGTTTCTGCGGCAGTTGGTGCCCTAACGATAGACCATAACTGAGGCCTATAGCAACGGCATCACTCGCATCTGGGGGGAGATTTCCACGATCGAAGCCAAGGAGATAACGTAAGGCTGTTGCAATCTGCTCTTTATCCGCATGGCCTTGGCCCGTAATAATTTTTTTCACCTGAGTCGGCGTGATTTCAGCCACCGTGATGCCTAATCGCCGGACAGCAGCGATAAGGGCGCCTCGAGTTTCACCCAAACGTAAGGCAGAGTGAGGGTTGATCCCTGTAAAGGCCTTTTCAATGACACAGATCTCAGGGTTATATTGACTTGCTAAAGTGTAAAGGGCTTCGTGGAGGTAGCCGGTTCTCTCGCTGGGGGTGAGAGTGCTCTTGGATTTTAGGGTGCCGACCGCGACAAGCTGAATATTTTTGAGATTCACGGCGCCGCGAGGGAGCTGCAAGATCCCAAAGCCCGTGATACGTGATCCGGGGTCAATGCCGAGGATGCGAAAATGGTCGCCAGTCACCGCCACTCCCTACTTCAAAAGTTCATGCTAGCACAGTTGCCTCATGATCCCGAGGGGAAACTGAAGACTTTTGGCGCCGCTTTGGCTCAGACGCCGAGTTGAAATTCCTTGGGGTTGATGTTGTACTTTTCCAACTTACGGAGAAGGGTGACTTTGGTCATCTGAGTTTGTTCGGCCGTTTGATTGATGCGACCGTTGAAGGTTTTGAGAGCGCGCTTTATGAATTCCTTTTCAAACTGCTCTTTGAGTTCCGGGTATTTTAAGGAACTATTGTCTTTGGCAAGTGCTTCGAAATGTTTCAACTCGGCTTCATAGTTAAGTTGAGTTTGGGCAGCGGGTGCGGTTTCCGAAGCCTGAGTTTGGGCAGATGGGACAAGATTTTCTGCATGATGTGCGATCGTTAAAGGCAGAGAATCCATATGAATTTGTGAGCTGCCTTCTATGATAAAAGCATGCTCAATCACATTTTCGAGTTCGCGAATATT
>CANGNB010000285.1 GCA_947454545.1 Oligoflexaceae bacterium | reverse complement strand
TCGAGGCTCGCGTGCGCGATGAGCAAAAAAAGCTCGAGCAACGCTTAGCTGATGCTTTGGGCCCTTATCAAAAGCAGCTGACAGGTTCGGAGGGCGAGACCAAAACCCTCAGTGACGGCCTTGATGGCCAAAAGAATCAGCTCGAACAGGCTGTCAATGGCCAAAAAGCAGCTGCCGCTGCTGCTTTAGATGCTGAAAAGAAAAAGGCGGAAGCTCAAGCTGCCGCCGAAAGGAAGAAACAGGAAGACAAAGCTAAGCAAGAGATCAAAAATAAGCTCAAAATCCCGGGCCTTGGCCGCTAGTCAAGGCGCCGGAGAACTGTCGACATACTTCAGGCGAAACTCGAGATCAAAGGCCGTGTGATAGCAGTCTCTATCATCGTTATCACCGGTCGCGATCAGAGCAAAGTCGAAGACCTGCTGACCAACAATTTTCTCTGCGATCGATTGCAGACGGGCTGGGTCTATACTGAACTGGAACTGACCCGTGACATCGGTGACGGGGACCTGGCACGCACTGCTACCCACACAGTAGGCTGGGCTTGCAAAGTCGACGGCTATTCCACGAATCCTTGCAAAATCCCATTCGTAAGATCCCGCGCTGCTGCCTTTAAGTCCACTGATGATCTGCTGGTTGCTACTCAGCAGGATCGTATCGTTCAGAGTGAGAATTAAAAAGTCATCGTAATGCAGAGTTGTGGCTGCAGAAGCTACTTCGATGCCGCAGAGCTGAGCCATCTTAGGAAGTTCTATCGTCGCGGATTGAATGCCGATAGCCTGAAGATAGCGATCGCGACGTCCCAGGTTGCCTTCTGCGCTCCACTTGCAATCGCGTGTCTCGGGAAAGTTGACCTTTTGAATCAGAGTCTTGCTCGTCGCGCTCTTGCAGAGGCTGATGAGCTTATCGACCTCTTCGGGAGTCAGTGTTTTGGTGGCTCCCTTATGGGCACTCGTTGTGGTCGTGCTGGAAGCCACAAGCGGTGGCTGCTCTATCGTGCTCTGAGGCGAGGGGCCCGGATCTTCGCCACTGAAGACTGTCTGAGTGGTCGTGACAGCCCGTGCATCGGCCTTGCCGGGTGCCGAATTTCCCGCAAATTGGGTAGCATCTCCGCAGGCCGCCGTGAGTATCCAGGCGCTGCCCATAAGGCTTATGCGATAGGCTGAAGTTTTCATAGTGTCCTCCAAAAACAACTTCCTGACCTAAAAGAGGCTTCGGTCGTTGGGAGGACGTAACTTTAGGAGGCGAGATTCGCTTTGAAAACATCCAAGATTCAGGATTCATCCCAAGCTCTTAGCGGGGAGCCAAAGAAGAAGGCTCAGGTGATTTAAACCTGAGCCTCGGATCTGATTCGAGAGAGTTTTGGATTTTACGACGCGCTCTTATTCTTTTTGGCATTGATCTCTTGCAGTTGACCTGCATCGTCAAGCATAAGAATACGCCCTTTGTCGCGAGCGGTCGCCCGTTCCATCGCCGTATAAAAGTTGATGGACTGGGTCACGCTCTGCTCGAACTTGGACCAGATGTTGGGATCATAATCGGTCGGAGCCAAGTTGCGCATCACGGCAAGAGAGTGGGCCTGGTCATAGGCTTCCTTGTATACCCGCTTCATCAGCAAGGCTGAGTAGACGTCGGCAATCGAAACAATGCGTGCATACTCGTGGATGCCGTTGGCATGCTCTTCAAAGCGGCCTTTTTTGTTCTGAGGATAGCCGCCACCAAAGAACTTCTCGTGGTGTTCCAAAGCCACCAACGCGACCTCCTTTTCGATAGTAGCTCCCGCAGCCGTAGCTTTTTTGAGCTCTTCAAAGCCCAAAGTCGTATGCGTTTTGATGACTTCAAATTCTTCGGGAGTAAAGCGTCCAGGCTTATTCAGAAGTTTGCCGGGTACGCAGGTCTTACCAACATCGTGGTAGAGACCAGCTCGGGCTATCTTTTCGGCTTCTTCCGGCGTCTTATCCATGAGGAGCTTGGCGATAATACCCGACATCATCGAGACAGCGGCGCTGTGGTCATAAAGAGTGGCATCGATCAGGATCATCCGCGAGAGGGTCCCGATCGCGACATGACAGTCCATGAGTCCGTCGATCAGTTTGGTTGCGGCTTCGCGAGCTCTGGCTGCGACTGTTTTGTTGATCCCACCCCGCACGATCATCTGACTCGCACCGCTGAGATCGGCAAAAGTCATAATGGTTTTGCGGTCGAGATTAGGATCACGCGCCAAGAGGCGTTCGATCTTTTTCTCGCGAATATGATGAATCAGGTGTTCGAACTTCGAGTAATCCTTGCGCTCTACGCAGATATCGAGATTGGTGTACTCTTTGTTACGGGAGTGGATCACCAGGTCGACGAGTTCGGCTGCAAAATTTTTGGGCGTAATGATCTCTACCAGCTCGGCATCGACGCGGAAGTAGATCTTAAAGTCAATTTTCTTAGCGTCTTTGAGATAGCCAAAGAGCTCGACACTGACGTTTGCAAATTTTTTCATCTCCACATCGGAAACGGCAAACACCTTATATTTGTCGCGCGTGGCTTTAGTGATCTCGTAGCGTTGCTCTGCCATATACCCACCTGTTGGATCGATCGTCGAACCCCGACTCTGAGTAACAGGATCATGGTCGGCAGTTTTGTCCTGGTGCGTTACTCGAAACCCTGCTTTTGGATCCAAGTAACTGATATTGTTTAATTAATATTTTATCGATCTGTGCCTTTTGGCGGGCTGAATGGGGGGGGGACGGAGAGATTCAAGGGATTTATCAAAAAAATGAAAAAGGACTGTTGACCTGACGACTTAAAACACGTACATACCCAACTCACTCGCGATGCGAGGCGAAAAACGGGCTCTTAGCTCAGCTGGTAGAGCAGCACACTTTTAATGTGCGGGTCGCTGGTTCGAATCCAGCAGGGCTCATTTTTTTCGCAAAGCTTCTCGGTGTCAAGATCCTGAGTCCCCATCGTCTAGAGGCCCAGGACACTGCCCTTTCACGGCGGTAACAGGGGTTCGAATCCCCTTGGGGACGCCATCTTTCCTTTTATCAGTAAAATCCATCGATAGCTTTATTCCAGCAGATGCAGCGAGCCCTCGGGAACGTTGCCTCTACGGTCTTCACAGGCTTTCTGATCGCCCCTACGTGCGTTGGTTCGAATCAGTCAGCCACTGCAGGTCTTAGGATCTCCGTAACATCGGAGGTGTGGAACAGCTATGGAATCGGTTCATCCTGAATTCTATCTTTCTATTCGACTAAATCCTCAGGCGTCTGAGTGAGAGCTCCCCCCTCTAAGAATTCTGCACTTCCGAAAGTTCATCTGCTACCGCGAGCGGCTCCGAGTCGCCTTCCAGAGTGCGAATATCGGTGCCTGGGGGCGACCAGAGTAATTTCCAGCGAGCGCTCCAAGAGGAGCTTTGGTTCATTTCTTTGGCGAGCTTTTGCCAGCCAATGATCTGAATCTTGAGCGGATTGAGAGTCTGGATCTGTTCGATCAGCCCATAGGACACGGGAGCTTGTTCTTCGACAAAAGTGCCGAAGAGTCGGTCCCATATCGCCAGAACTCCTCCATAGTTTTTATCGATGTACTCGGGATTGCGACCGTGATGGACGCGATGCTGAGAGGGCGTGACAAAGACGATCTCAAACCATCCGAGCTTACCGATATAGTCCGAGTGAACCCAAAACTGATAATACCTATGGAAAAGCTTGGTGAGGAGAATCACTGGAATAGGGATGCCGACCAGGGCCGCTGGGGCTAGGAAAATCCAGCGATAGCTTTCCTCGATCCACGACAGGCGCGAGGCGACGGCCAAATGAAAGTGCTCAGAGGAGTGATGAATATTGTGAAAGGACCAGAGGATATTGAGCTCGTGGCCGAGACGGTGATCCCAGTAGTAGAGGAAATCCACCAAGAGAAAGCAGAGGATCCAGACCCAGACAGCACTCGGATCAAGTTGCCAAGGGCTCAGTTTTGCGCAAAAGCTGAGAGCCGCTGCAAAAAGCCCGACAAAAAGGGCCTTTCGGACGATTTGGTAGACCAGTGAGATCGTAAAATTAGTCAAGAGATCGCCAAGCTTGATAACGCCATCTTTGCGAAAGAGGCTGAAGCTCGCTTCCAAGACGACTATGACAGTGGCCCAAAACACGACTTTTTGGTTGATCAGATCATAGAGTGCCATGAGATCCATAGTCTCTCCTCATAAAGGAGCTGGGATAGGGGCTCCAGCTGCCAGGAAAAAGTATGCAGGAAGCGTGCAAAACCACCTGAGCTGGCAGCATTTAGGTCTTAGTTTTTGATGGAAAGCTGTAAGATCCTGTAAGAACGAGGAAAGAAGCGGGTGTCAGCAAGTTGAATAAATCCTTATCCATAAGTTCTATTTATGGATCTATTCCGTGAGTAAAGCATGGAGCTGTTGTCGGATTGAAAGCTGGCAGACAGTGTTTTGAATTTGGGCAGCAAAAGCGGCAAGATCTCTCGGGCACTCGAGGGCTTAAGGAAGGAGCTCTTCCCATTCTTTCAGAAACTTAATAGCGCCTTGGCGAATGGCGTCCATGCGATCGCTCTGCACACGCTCCAAGACATCAACTAGATAATGGGCTGAGACTATGCGGGGGATAAACACATAGTCGGCGCCTTGTTCATACATGGTCCGGGCTGTTTCGAGGGTTTCGGCGGTCACGACGATGCGAGCATGGGGGGCCATGGTTTTAAGTGTCTTGAGAATTTTGAGATTCGTAGTGCCTTTGAGGTGCGAATCTGGAACCGTAGAGATAATGATGAGAGCCTGATCGAGCTGGAGGTTTTTGAGCGTCTCACCATGCCCAACATCCCCGTACTTGCAGGCGACGCCGCTCGCTCGCAGGCGGTCTAAGGTTTCCGGGTTGTAGTCAACGACGAGCAGCTGTTCGAGCATTGTGTGCGTATGCCGGCGGATAAATTCTTGGAGAAAGGAACTCGCTTCGCGGTAGAAACCTACTATAACGATTTTATGCTGCATCCCCTCCGAGTGCTTTTGGACCTCGACAGCCATG
>CANGNB010000284.1 GCA_947454545.1 Oligoflexaceae bacterium | reverse complement strand
GAGCAAAAGATCCGATTCAAAATGCAAGGCCCCTGAGCTACCCAAAAAGCGCCGCATATTTTCCTGGGTGAAAAACTGGGTCATCATCATCTTACGAATGCCGCGCTTGAACTCTTCAAATTTGAGCGGAATAATCCCCGACCCATAAAGACCAGGCACTCGTTCAAAGAGCATATAGATAGCCAACCAATTAGTGACCGCCCCCGAGAGTGCAAACCAACCCATGTTCTGCAGGAGTTTACGTCCAAAAGGCATAGTATAGCCCAGAACAACCAAGAGGGCTGAGACAAGGTTGGTGAGAAAACTAGGATCCTTCCAGTCAAACTTACCAAAAATGGCGGAGGCTTTTCGAAAAAGAGACATGAATGTGGGGTACTCCTCAGGTTCGCAAGAAAAAAAGTTGGAAGGCACAAGGCCTTCCGACTTTTTCGCATAGACTTGAGGAGTCTGTAAAGAAGGCTGTCAGATACCTCCCAGGTTACTTGCCATGGAATCTGCAACTCAATGATGAATTGATGGGAAGATCCTTCTTACCAAATCACAAGATTCGCTCATAACAAAGCTCTTTGCGTTTCCCTCGCCAAAAATGAACTCTCCAAATGTCACTTTTTATCCAGCCTCATATTTCTGAATTCGTTGAACTTCTATCGATTAGGGGAGTTCCTTTAAAGCTTCACGAAACCAGGTCCGAATGAAACCCTAATCGAAGGTGAGGAGAGGCGCGTGCAATATTCATACGTAGTGAAAAGATTTGGATGGGTACTCATTTATGGCCTCGCGAACTTCTTAGGTGGATGTACTCAGGCGAACGAAGGAGCTTCTCGCGCTATAAGTCCAACGGGAGGCACAACCACGACTACTGGCCCTGGCATAGCCTCGATTGAAATAGCGCAACCTTCGCTGAGCACTCTCTTCACTAAGGACGCTTCTAGCAACAAATGTGTGGCCATCACCGCTGTCGTGCATAGCAACTCGGGTGGCGGTCTTGAAGGAGTGCAGATTTCATTTGCTGCCTCAGGAGATGGAGACACTGGTACCATCGACCCAGCCTCGGGAACGACTGACGCTGAGGGAACCCTGACGGCTCAGTTTTGTAGCGGAACGAAAGAAGGGAATGCGTCCATCACGGCAAAGTCGAGCAGCATCATTTCGAACTCCGTAGCTCTGAAAATCATAAATCAACCGATAGGAAAGCTGAAGAATCTCGCGATAGGGAACCCTACTGACATTGAATTTTATACCAAAGAGGCTACAGAAAAGACCTGTGGTAACTTCTATCTTCTAGCACTCGACGAGACCGACAAACCGATAGAAGGTCTCAAGCCAGCCTTTAGTCTCAAAGGTGGCTGGATGACAGATCCGGGAAAGGTCTCACTGCTTGCAGAAGCTACGGATTCAGAAGGAAAAATCTATTTCACGTACTGTACTGGTGAATCAGAGGGAACGGTAATCATTCAAGCCAGAGCTTCCGGTTTCCTCGCAAGCTCTAAAGAGCTTATTGTGAAGCGCAAGCCAGTTTACATCATTAAGTATCTTCATGCTGACATAGATCCGACAGCTGCGGCTTCAGGAGCAAAGGCTGATTCCGATACCCTCGATCTGAATGTGAGAGATTCCGGACCTAAGGATTGTATCAATCTCACCTTCAAATTAACTGTCTCTGGAACGCCTCTTATAGGAAAGACCGTAGAATTTGTTTCACAACCTGACTTTCCTAAAGGTTCGAAACTGGCACAAAAAGCGGTCACAAATCCTATGACTAAGCCCTTTCCTTACCCTTTACCTAATCCACCTCCCGCAGTCACAAATAGAACAGTCGCCTATTCCTCTAGTACAACAAAAACGACAGGAGAAGTCGATGTTCCTGTCTGTGCGGGCAATGTTCTCGGCACACTGCTGGTCACGGCCATCTATACCGATAGCGAAGGCAACATTCATCGAGACGACTCACCAGTTATTCGGATCAATTCTGGGACAGCGAATTACAACAATATGACTCTCACCTACGATCCCGTCAACGGGCGTAGCTTGCGTGCATATTACACCACCAATAGCTCGTACGCTCTGAATTTCAAAGTGCAGTTGGGATCACGACAAGACGGTTCTGTTGTGACAGAGAACCCCATCTTTGTTGCTACTGAAGCTGGAAAAATTGATATAGATAATGCGGGCTATGCGGACAGCACCAATAACACTGTTGGATTCAAGGTTCACGCGCTTCACTTAACCGACAATTACCCCTACCAAATTCTTCGCATGCCCAACTATCCCCTTGCTCAAACGCGCTGTGATGTCCAATCTTTATCAAACTGGGTTCACGATCCGAGCGGGAACAACGATACACCCTTGAGATACCGCACTCTAGCCCGTAACTGGCGCCTGACCATGATTTATGGGACAAGGGGTCAAGAAGGATACAACGATGCCAATCGCGATGGCCTCTACACAGAAGGAGGGGACGGATTTTGGGATAAGAACCAAGATGGATTCTTCGATGATAGCTCGGATACAAACCACGATGGGATGTACGATGCCTTCACGGACCATATCGATGGCTATACCTATCCCACAGGATTTGCCCCTAGTTTCCTTTCCGATGGAAAATATAAAAACGAGACGACTAAAGATAAAAGCACCTATGCAAGCACCCCTGGATCTTTTAACCGCCAAGGGGAATGGTTTATAGACCTCCCTGCTCCTTTCGTGGATGTGGATGAAGATGGTCTTTGCAATAACAAAATCGACCTCCTGCCTTCTTCCGATACCTGTTCCGATCCGAACGGCAAGCGGGATGCAGATACGGTTGTTTGGAAGCACGAAGTCCTTCCTGTCTCCATGGGAGCCTCTCCCTTTAGTCTACGTAATTGGCGCATCCTACCCCCCGGGGCCGATGGCAGGTACCAGTATGATAAAGCTAAGTTAGCTTATGGAAACCTTGGCTATGATTTACCAATTTTTGGCACAGAAGCGATTACTCTATCAAAGCTGAGAACTACTTCAGGGGCAAACTCCTTACCTTTTGATCTAGGGGCTTCTGAAAATGCTGGTTACTATCATTCGCTTATATTTTTGCATGATGTCTGTGGCAATTTACTTCCTGGTGGAACAGAAATCACTGTGAATATAGACAACGAAATCATTCCAAACTATGGTAAGAGATCGCCGTATGCGAGTTTCTATACTCAGCCTTTCGACGATACCTTAGAAGCAACGCGTAGACTTGTTCTTGGCACCGACCAATCGAATAAAGTTCTTGTGAATTTTAATGCTGTGGAACATCCCTCATCTGCCAGCTCTTATCCACTTTTGCTATCGTTTACTTTTCCTAGTTGTATCAGCTCATGTTCAGGGGCCCTAGCAGACTTGAGCAATCCTGGCGTCTCTTGCGGAGGATACTCCGCTGATTATCGAGTCACAATCAAAGAGCCGAAAATGGACGATTCGGGAGAGACAAAAACTATCATAGAAGTTCCTATTAGCCTGAATTCTGTAGATAAATGCAACTGTGCGCAATACGCCTACAGCATGGGTGGCGTCTGCACCTGTCCAGAAGGTCTTAAATATGCCAATGGCGTCTGCGCCCCGTAAGATGGGCTTCGAGACCAGACGCACTCACCAAGCTGCTAGCCTCTAGGGAACTTTTGCTGGCAGCTTGAGAGTTTTCTGCACCTTCATTCATAGCGCAGCGCATCAATCGGCGGCAAGCGTGAAGCCTTGCGGGCAGGATAAATCCCAAACACGATTCCAACGCCCATGGAAAACAAACAGGCTAAGAGCACCGAAGGTAGAGTGATCGTCGCATTCCAACCAGCAACTTGTGCCAGGATCACAGTGATGATCCAAGCTAAGGCCACGCCCATGATCCCTCCGAAGAGACTTATCACGACGGCTTCGATCAAAAATTGGGCAAGGATATCCGACCGTGTTGCACCCACAGCTTTGCGCAGGCCGATTTCACGTGTCCTTTCTGTAACCGAGACCAGCATGATATTCATGATGCCGATACCACCCACAACCAAGGAAATCGAAGCAATGACCGCTAGCAGCAGAGTCATCACCCGCGTACTTTGAGAGAGGGCATTTTGAATTTCCGCCATATTACGAATCTGGAAGGCATCCTCACGCCCCGAAATCGGCACATGTTTGCGTAGATTCATCATATCCAAAATCTTGTCTTGAGTGGCTTCCGTATAGACGGGATCCTTCACTTCGATATCAATGTAATCCAGCTGCATTTTGCCGAGCACGCGATACATGGCGCTGTACACAGGGAGCAGAATCATATCATCTTGATCACGCCAGCCACTCGCGCCTTTTTCAGGTAAGACCCCGATCACTTGAAAATTGATGCGATTGACCTTGATCATCTCGCCTATCGGATTTTTGCCATCAAAGAGTTCGCGCACAAGGGTGACACCAATCACCGCAACTCGAGCCCGGGCCCGGTTCTCTTCTTCCGTAAAAAAACGACCCGTAGCTGGCAGGGAGGCCCGCATCCGAGCATAAGCCGGAGACACCCCCATAAGCTGCGTGCTCCAGTTTTTATTGCCATAGGTGACTTGGGCTTTTCCCGTAACATTCGCGGCTACGTCTTTGATCGTTGGGATCTGGCGCAAGATTTCAGCATCCTCGGGATAAAGACGCACGACCGCACCGCTGTCCATCATGATCCCACCGGGACCACGGGTCGATCCCGAACGAAGCACGAGCAGATTCGAACCGAGCGAGGACAGCTGATCTGCGATCGCTTGCTGAGCGCCTCGTCCCAAAGCGAGCATAGCCACGACCGCGGCCACACCGATCAAAATCCCCAGCATGGAGAGGCCCGTACGAATTTTATTGGCTGCGAGTGTCTTGAGGCCCTGGTCAAAGTGCTGAATCACATCCTTGATCAGTGAGGGCTTGAGGGCCTGCTGACGGACGGGCAAGGCCTGTTCCTGGGCAGGGAGTGGCTCGCGCCGCTCGTCCGACTGAATGATACCATCGCGCATCCGAATGAGGCGCTTGGCCTGATGCCCGATCTC
>CANGNB010000283.1 GCA_947454545.1 Oligoflexaceae bacterium | reverse complement strand
CTCAGGTCAATCCAGAGATCCAACTCAGTTTTTTCGGGAAGTTCGCTCAGATAATCTTTTTTTAGGCGGCGGAGAACAAAAGGGGCCAACTTTCTCTTCAGTCTTTGCTGAGCTTCGGAATTTTTATCGCGCTCGATAGGAAAGACATAGGATCGACGAAACCTTTCCCATTCCCCAAAAAGTCCTGGTGATACGGAACGAAACAGAGCCCAAAGTTCACTCAAGCGATTTTCGATCGGAGTTCCACTCAAAGCAATTTTCCAGCGGGCTTGAAGCTGCTGAGCCGATCGAGCTGTCTTCGTTTGCGCGTTTTTTATAGCCTGAGCTTCATCGAAGACGAGAACATTCCAAGGCATGCGGGCCAATGATTCAGCGTAGCGCTGTAAAAGTCCGTAACTCGCAATAACAATCTGGCCCGGACCAAACTCTTGATTCTGCCCTCTATCGCTCAGCTCACGCAAGAGCACTACTTTTAACGAGGGACAAAAACGAGCGGCTTCACTTGCCCAGTTGTAGGATAAAGAGCTCGGGGCAACGACCAGAGAAGGGCCATAAGCAGCCTTCTGTAAGAGCAGCGTAAGAGTCTGAAGAGTTTTGCCCAAACCCATATCATCAGCTAAGACGCAGCCGAGCTGGCTATCATAAAGCTGCGCCATCCAGCGAAATCCCTCGAGCTGATAGGGTCGTAGATCGGCCTGTAAGCCAGCAGGTAGCGAAGCCTCCTGATGAAAAGCATGCTTAGCACGCTGCACCAAGGACCAAAAGCTTTTCGCTTCCTGCGCAAAAGGAAACTGACTCAAAGTTTCAACAGCAGAGGCTGTCCCAAGAGCCGCGAGATCGATGTTCAGCCCCTCCGCATCTTCATCAACGAGAGTGACGAGAGGAGCGATTTTGTTGCGAAAGTGTTCGCTTAGCATAGCCCAACGACCGTCGTTCAGCTGAATATAACGCTCCTGACGACGCAGCATAGCCAAAACCTGTTTGAGTTCTAACTTGCGACCATCCTCAAGCTGCAGCCAACCTTCGAGCTGAAACCAATCTTTTTTTTCGCCAAGACTGATCTGCATCTCTTCAGAACTGATTGGCTGTGCTAAAGCGTAGGGTTTTTGCTGAAGATGACGAGGCCATTCCACCCTTAGCTCTCCGCGGAGTGGATCGAGCTGAAAAGCTTCCAAACGCTGCAAAAAATCCAAGGCGAGCTGATCCGAGTAGGCGATAAAAATATAAGGTTCAGGCTCCGGCAAGAGTTCAAGATCCAATCGCTTCACCCACGAGCGCGCCAACTGTCGTTCCGTGGCAAGATCTCGTTGCCACACAGAGGCAGCTTCGTCGTGATCATGGAGACACTCGTCGCCTTCGCCAGGCTGAACAGAGAGGTGCTTTGCCACTTGAATGCGCACATCGATGCGCATGCCTCCTTTGCTAAAAGGCGTCAAGCGCAGGACTGTCTGCATCGCCCGTACTGGCTGAGAAGGAGACTCCGAAAGCTTGGGCGCGAAGGCTCTGACATCCAAGCGATCGAGCGACTCTAAGAGCTTTTCGCGCTGATCGCGCGGCACCTGGAGACCTTGGTTGAGCAATCGACTGACAAAGTCCTCTTCGCGAGGCAAGAGACTGACCAGCAAGAGGCTCTTTTCCCCTGAGGCACGTTCGAATACAGCATAGCAACCGACCCCAGGAATTCTTCGAGGCTGCAGATCAAAACGTCCACCGATACCGAGACTCAGCTCGCACATGGCTCCCTTGTCCAGGACCTGAAGATGACATTGAGCTTTCTCAGGCTCCAAAACGCCGGCTCCACCCTTCTCAAAGATCGTCAACCCTGAATCCCGTAAGATCGCAAAAACCTCGGCAGCCTCTCCGCCTCGCGTCTCCTGCAAAAGAGCTTGCAAGCGTTGCGAGAGAGGATCTTTATCTTGAAAGATGAGCCGTCGCCACTGCGCCCAATCCAAACTTTCTGCTGCTTGCCAAAAGGCATTGGGATCAAAGCGGTTTCGTTTTTCCTGTCTCACCTCAAGCTGCCACGCTGCCACATCAAGGGACAAGTGCCAGCGTCGCTCATAGAGAAACGATTCTTCCTCGCTCTCGGGAGCAAGGAAAAAATCTTCCCAATCATTCACAGGTTCTGCCGAGCTTATGTCTTGCTCTTCCAGAGCGCTCAAGCTTTCGAGCAAAGATTTCTGAAGGTAGTACATATGAGGACAGCGTAAGGCTTCGAGACTGAGAGCTTCTCGGAGGCAGCTGCAGCGAATAAGGGTGAAATCACTGTCGAGATCAAAAAGGGGAAAAGTCATATCGACTCGAAAGAGCTGGGCCCCTTCGCGGACGACAGCGCGCAACTGCTCACCAGCGATAGCCAAATCCTCCCAGTGAGAGGGTCCCCACTTGAGGGCCTTGTTCCGCTGCTTAGGCGCATATTCCCTGTCCAACTCTCGGCGCAGATGCAGGCTCAGAGTCAGTCTGTGTTCGGGTTCAAGTCCCAACAGTTCGTCAGCCCAAGGTATCGCCTTATCCATGCCCAAAAGTCCTTTTTCCCTTAAGATCCGAAAGAACTAGGAGTCTAAGCAAGTTTTATTCATTTGTAAAAGGACATGAGATGTCGCAGAGTAGAGAATCGCAAGAGGACGTCAGAAAAGATATAGGCCGGGGAGCTCGCCCAAACTCGCCCGGCACTAGAGGGGATCAAATAACTCGAAGGAGTCACTCACAGTTTTATCAAGACCAGGTCCTGGTGAAAAATTATTTATTCTTATCTCTAGCAATCATTCATACTGCTCATACTTCACTTCGCTAAAGAAACTCACTAGCAAGCCCTGCTTCGGTGAATGAGTACCTTCGGCTTACTCACAGTGACCAAATCCAAGCTCCAAAAATAATACATAGAGACTACAAACAAGAGAACTAGGCCTTGGCAAAGAGCTCTTAAGCCCCTACAAAGGAAGAGTCTCATGACGCCTTGCATCCAACGCATTTTTTGACGGAGTAGCGTATGCGTGTGCTCTTTTCGGCCTTCCTATCGACTGCTGCGGTGCTTACACTGCCCACTTTGCAGGCAGCTAGCCCAGAGGCGAACCCGCCCTCCAGCGCCATACCAGATAGACGCGAATTCCCCGTCAATCCCAATATCAGCCCTTGCGAGAACTTCTACGAGTACACCTGCTCGGCTGCTATGAGCTCTTTCAAGCTACGCGACGACCGTAGTTCGCACACCTTCGCTTTTTCGGACTCGCGAGAGCGGATCTTGGAAAAGAAGAAAAATTATCTCCGGGACTTGGACCAAAAGTTAAAAGCCAAGGAGAAGCTTTCAGAGCGATCCCAGACTCTGGCGACCCTCTACGGGGCCTGCATGAACACGGACGCTCGCAAGGCCGAAGAGACTCAGCTTGTCAAGGATACTCTTAAAGAGCTGGCTCAGCTGAAAACACGACCTGAGTTTTTGAAGTACCTGGCTCACCAGAGAGACCATGCGAAGTTCAGCTTCATCGATATCGGCAGTACAGCTAATCAGGACAGACCTGAATTCAATGACTTCTACTTTTCGAGCGGCATGATGAGCCTGCCTGAGCGCTCGTACTACCTAAAATCCGAAGTTTCTGGCGACTATCTCAAGACTGTTGAAAATTTCTTTGTCACCATCGGAGATAAAGACCCAAAAGCTCACGCAAAAGCGGTCCTAGAGCTCGAGACGGACTTCTCTAAAAACTACCCTCTTCCTGCTGAAATGCGCGAAATTTACAGCCGCAAAAGCAGCATTTCAAAAGCTGACATTCAAAAAAAATATCCCAGCTTTCTGCTCGCTGATCCCCTGCAGAAAGTGCCAGAGTCTGTAAATATCCGGCATATTGTGCCCGAAACCTATGCTTTCGTCGAAAAGCAGCTGCAAAAACAGCCCCTGGACAAGCTCAAAGCGCTCTATGCTTACCAAGCTCTCGCCCCAGTGATGGATGATGCCTATCCAGACTTTTTTGCCCAGCGCTTTGCTTTTCGTCAAAAACATCTCGGGGAATCCAAAGTTCGACCTGAACGTGAAGAGCGCTGCACCCAATTGGTGATGCGAACCTACAACAAAGAACTTGATGCTGAAGTCTTGCCTCTGATGTTTCCTGACTTTCCTGAGCAAAACTTCATTGCCCTCGCCGAAAAAGTGCGGGCTTCGATCATCCGCGGTGTGGAGCAAAATCAATGGCTGACGAAGGCTGGCAAAGAAGGCGCCATCGAAAAAATGAGCAAGGCCAAGCTTCAGCTCGTCAAACCCCGCAACGACGAGGAGTGGTACTTTAATCCTCCTGTCAGCTTCGCTGCTGACAAACCGCTGGAGAACATGGAGCGTCTCGAGCTGGCTCTGACCGATCGCATGTACAGCGAGCTACCCAAAGAACGCAATCGTGATCGCTGGGGCATGGGTCCTCTTACCGTGAATGCCTACTACTCGGCGAACGACAACAAATTTGTCATGCCTATCGGCATCCTACAGTATCCGTTCTATGATCCGAACCTGCCCGTCGAGGTCAACCTAGGTGCAGTTGGCGCAGTTATTGGCCACGAGCTCGGCCATGGCATTGATGATCAAGGTGCCAAGTACGATGCTCAAGGCAAACTCCGCCAATGGATGAGCGATGAGGACGTCAAGAAATTCAAGGATCGTGGCCACATGTTTGTCGAGCAGTTCAATACGATCGGTCACAACGGTGAGCTGACGCTTGGCGAAAATATCGGCGACCTCACAGGGGTCACCTTTGCTTTTCAAGCCGCTTTTCCTGAAGGCAAAGGTTCCGTAAAGGACAAGCAGGCCTTCTTTTTGCAGTACGCTCGCGTCTGGTGTGGCGTAGAGTTGCCTAAATTCTCAGAGCAGATGCTCAAGGTCGATCCTCATTCACGCGGCTGGGCTCGCGTCAATCAGCAGATGAAAAATCAACCCGAATTTGCCAAAGCCTTTTCTTGTCAGGCTTCAGATGCCATGGTTCTCCCCGAATCCAGTCTTGTCCGCATCTGGTAATACCGTTGGGGGGGGGGGGGGGGGTTTT
>CANGNB010000282.1 GCA_947454545.1 Oligoflexaceae bacterium | reverse complement strand
TCGAGCGCCTCAAAGAAAAAGGCTTCGAAGTTCTGTTCTGTGTCGATCCTGTCGATGAGTGGGTGATGCAATCGCTGTTTAAGTTCAAAGACAAGCAGCTGCGCTCGATCACTAAAGAAGGTCTCGATCTCGATTCTGAGGACGAAAAGAAGAAGAAGGAAGAAGAGGTTAAGACGAAAGAAGAAGAGTTCAAACCTCTGCTCGAGACCATTCGCAGCGCTATCGAAAGCCATGTGAAAGAAGTGAAAATCTCGACGCGTCTCGTCGATTCACCCGTCTGTTTGGTTTCCGGGGCCTACGATCCAAGCTCGCGTATGGAGCGGCTCATGGAGGCTATGGGGCAGTCGGTGCCGAAGACCAAGCGCATCCTTGAGATCAACCCGCAGCATCCAGTATTTGGGAAAATGAAAACTCTGCCAGAAAAATCGCAGAAGGAATGGGCTGAGATCCTTTACAACCAAGCGCTGCTCACAGAAGGGTCGCCACTCGAAGACCCGATGAAATTTAGCCGTCAGATCGCTGAGCTGATGACTCAGGTTCAGTAGGAACTCGAAAAAAATCACGAGGGGGGCTCAAAGGCTCCCCTTTTTTTGTAGGCAAAAAAGTTCCAGGATAAAAATGCAGCGCATCCACCGTAGGATCTCACGGTTTCTTCGCTTATGATGATAATGATGAAGTGGGAAAAAATGGAGCGGGTGAAGGGACTCGAACCCTCGACCTGCGCGATGGCAACGCGCCGCTCTAGCCAACTGAGCTACACCCGCAAGGAAAGACTTTGATTTGATGGAGCGGGTGAAGGGACTCGAACCCTCGACCTGCGCGATGGCAACGCGCCGCTCTAGCCAACTGAGCTACACCCGCTTTCCAGTTCCGAGAGGCTGTCAGACAATCTCTCGAAGTGAGGATTGTAGATACGGGTCTTAACGATTCTTGTCAAGGGACGATGTGAGCAAAATTCGAGAAATCTTCCAAAATATCCGACCCCTCGCGTGGTGGCGCCGTCGAAGAGGCGAGCTACCCGAGGCTAAGGCCCCCGCTTTAAGCCTCGAAAGCAGCCTCAAAGAGTTGCGAGAACGCTCACTGGTCCTGCCGCGCACGGGGGGACCTAGGGGCCAAGTGAGCTGGCAGCTGGTTGAGCACTCGGCTGGGCTTCATGAGGCTTTTCAGCATGTTCGCGAAGCACTCTTTCAGTTCAATCAAAAAGCTAAACCTGCTCCGGCCAGTCCTCCCCCGTACTATTGGGAGTCCGGTAAATTGGCAGAAAACCGTAGTTACTTCTATATGAAGCGCTGGGAAGATATGGGCCTCCTCTTCGAAGAGACGGGACGAGGGTGGATGATCTCGAGGGCTGACAAAATTGCCAGCCAATCTCAGTTTATGCGCGAACGAAGTCCTTGGGACCAAGCCCTGCTCTATACGTCAGGGGATGCACCAGGCATCTTTCGCGTGGAATCTGAGCTTATGGGCGAGGGGCGTGTGAGTCTCACCCTTTATGAAGATTTCCTGATACAAACTCTCAGCAAAGGCCTTTGAGCTCTCCACGAGATAGCGTAGCATGGTAGCACTAGAGTCGCGCCTGGTGACGCGTCGAGGGAGACCCAAGAGCTGGCTCGAACGCACCGAAGTGTCGCAATCAATCTCGCTGGAGAGGAGTTTTCGAGGCATGAGTTATCCCATCGTTGAAAAATTGTTGGCTGTGACTTCGCTAGGCAGTGAGTGGGTCCTTTGGCTACTTATCTTTCTGAGCATTCTTTCCATCGGAGTCATCGTCGAGAGAGCCGTGTTCTACTCCAAGATTCGTCTCGATTTTGGACGCTTTTCTCAGGACCTTGCTCAAAAATTAATCCATGACGATGTAGAAGGTATTCGGACTCTTTGTCAGGCCAGCCCTGCTATCGAGACTCAGACAGTGCTCCGTGGACTCGAGTACAGGGAAAAAGGAGTGGCCGCCATGGAACAGGGGATGACGGCTTTTTTGGTTGGGGAGCGACAAAAGCTCGACCACGGTCTGGTGATCCTCGGCACATTGGGATCGAATGCCCCCTTTATCGGTCTCTTCGGAACCGTCATCGGCATTATTCAAGCCTTCAGTCATCTCGCTAACAACCCTGCAGGAGGTCCCTCGGTGGTGATGGCTGGGATTTCGGAAGCTCTGATAGCCACAGCTGTTGGTCTTATTGTTGCGATTCCTGCGGTCATTTCGTTCAACCTCTATCAGCGCGTCGTCAAGCGAAAAGTCGCCAATGCCGAAGCTATGAAAAATCTTGTGGTCGCTCACTACTCGCACTAAGGAGTTGCTATGGCAGGCTCGTCTTTCGATGATGATGATGGCATTAATGACATTAACATCACGCCCCTCGTGGACGTGATGCTGGTGCTGCTGATCGTGTTCATGGTGACTGCAAATTATATTACCCAGCAAACCATTCCCCTCGAGCTTCCCAAGGCTGCCACAGGGGAAGACAGCAGCAGCAAAAATCTGGCCTTTTCCCTTGATAAAGATTCCAAGTTATTTTTGGACGGCAAGGCGGTGAGCTTTGAAGAGCTCCCCGCAATCATTGCTGAGCGCAAGGCCAAAAATCCTGAGGTTCAGGCCCTGGTGGGTGCGGATGTGAAAACTCCGCATGGCGCAGTGGTCAAACTGATTGATGTCATTCGTAAGAATGGAATCACTCAATTTGCCATCAATGTCGAAGTGGAAGAATAGCTGCGGCGAACCCCGAAAGTTCTCAGTGCCGGAACCCGTTGCACTGAGGTATAAGACCCAAAGATCCCGCGAGGGAAGGCTTGGCCCCTTTGAGCTGGCTAGCCCTCAAGGACCCCCAAGAGATTCGAGAAGAGAGGAAAAGCATGGTGCAAAACCAGGGCGGTATGAGCTTTGAGGATTGCTACACCTACGTCCAAGAGAAAGTCTTTCCCTTGCGACCTGTTGATTATGCCGTCAAATATCCGCAATGGCCCGGTCTGGTGGGCATCGAGCTTGAGATGTTGCCGCTTTGGGCGGGACCCAAAGATTCGACCAAGCCTCGACAGGTTCAGCTCTTCGGGCAGCATGGCCTCAGTGGCTATCTGGAAAGCTTGCAGGCTTCTCAATCCGCCTGGAATTATAAATACGCCCCGGGTGAAGCCCATTACCTCCTCAACATTGCGCTGGAAGATCAGGATCAGCTCACCTTTGAGCCTGGGGGACAGCTCGAGTTTTCGACTCGACCTTATCCCTGTCTGCTCGATGCGCTGCGACGGGTGCGCGATATCCAAGGTATTCTCGACGAGGCCGCCAAAGCTTTTGGCCTCGATATTATCCAGATCGGCATGAATCCCTGGGCGACTGTGGACGAAATCGGTCTGCAGATGACAAAGCCGCGCTATCAGGCGATGACGTCCTACTACGGACAGTACGCTCCCGAAGGTTTGCGCATGATGCGGCAGACCTGTACGATTCAGGTCAATCTTGATTTTGGCAACTGCGAAGAGACGATGGCCAAGCGCTATTTGGCCTCGAATCTTTTGGCTCCCATGGCTACCGCGATCTTTGCCAACTCGCCTTTTATGGATGGTCGTGCAACGGATCGTCTCAGCAATCGCGGCTGGGTTTGGCAAAAAATGGATCGCACCCACACGGGCTTTCCCGACCTCGAGGGCGTGGTCCGCTCTATGGACCGACGGGCCTGTGTCGAGGCCTATCTGCATTGGATGCTCAATGGCCATGTGGTCTTCATCCAAGATTTGGATCATCGCGTGATGGATGGTCGTTTTAGTTTTCGAGATTGGGTTCGTGACGGCTTTGAGGGCTATAGGCCGCAGGTTAAGGACATCCAGACGCATCTGTCGCTTCAGTTTCCAGAAGTACGGGCGCGGGGCTTTATTGAGTTGCGTTCCATGGACTGTCAGGCGCGTTTTTGGCAAGCTGTGCCAGCAGCCTTTTATACAGGTCTCTTGTACGACCCGACCAGCCTCAATGCTGTCTTGGACGAGCTTCTGCCGGTGCGTGATCGCCTTGCAGACCTGTGGAAGCAGTGTGTTTATGGTCTCAAGGATCCCGAGCTAGCGCGCCTAGCGAAGCGAGTCGGCGAACTTTCGGTAGAAGGTTTTCGCCGTTTGCCGTCCTGCTTTCAGGGGGAAGATAGCTTACGCCTTCTTGAAGTCTTTTTGGATCGCTACACCTTCCAGGGCCGCTCTCCTGCACATGATCTTTTAGACAAGGCGCGCGCTCAACCTGAAGGCATAGTTTCGGTCGGCGATATGGAGGCCTTGCAGGCTGTTTGGCAGTCCCAGATGACGCGAACTGTCTGAGAACTGCGCAAGTGTGATGGAAAAAAGAACATAAGTCCCCAACCCAGAGGGAAGGGGCTTTTGAAGGGTAAAGGCAGAACTTATTTTGACGCCCTAGGGCGAACAGGATCGAGTATGAAGCAGAGTGAATTATCGAAGAAAAAAGGATCTCAAGAACATCACGATGAAGCCGGCGATCTTCATGATCATCACGATTCGCCGTTTGCAGCTCGTGAGATGAGTGGAGAACAGCTAGAGCACTATATCGAAGATATTGCGGAAACAGTCCGCATAGGTCTCGATCACAGTATCAGCATCCTGACTCCTTGGTTTTTTAATGCAATGCCACAGATCTACTATCAGACAACACCGCGTCAGGAAAAAGTGCGGCATCTCTCGGCGATCATCACGGGTCACGTGTTTGAAACCAAGCAGACGGTTGAACTCTGGGATAGAGATCGTTCCAAGGTGACTTATATCGGTCCGGGAGGGGATAGAAAAATTCTCTCGGATATGGCGGCCCGCATCCGAGGTAACGATCTCAAGATGGGGATGGTTTACTTTTCGCGCGACAAGCTCCTTTTCCTTTCGACCTTTTTGTGCTCGGGATACCGAGCTGTCGATCGCAACAACCGCCATATTCTCGATAAGCTCGAGTACTCTCGGCAGCAGATGATCGAGGAATACGGCCCTGAACATAAAGATTCAATCAATCGATACATTGACAATCTCGACAATGATTTTGTCACCTACGCTACGACT
>CANGNB010000281.1 GCA_947454545.1 Oligoflexaceae bacterium | reverse complement strand
GCTAAAAGGAACAGACCTTGGAGCTGTTCTGTGACAGCCACTTTTTCTTGCATCGCCAAAGACAGGAGGCGTGCTTGAACACCGCGTTCCTGAAGCTTCAGCATGATGTTGCGAGCGAGATTGCTACCGTCATCAACGATCCATACTTCAGCATCTTTACGCAGACTGCATCGCGGTCCTTGGGGTGTCCAAGGCCGCGCTTCTAAAGTCCAGGTATCAAGAGCTAAGAGTGGATGTCTCGGTCGAGACTCTTTTTTTTTTTCGCTCAGATCCCAATCCGCCGAAACTTCGGGCTTGAGCAGCTCGGCCGCCACATGATCCTCAGTTTGAGAAAGGCGTACCAAATCCCCTAGGGTTTTGACATGAGCCAGCTGATCCTGTCCTGCGTTCTGGAAGACCGCAAGTTTTTCGCCGAGAGCAGCGATAATTTCAACACGTTTGATGGAGTCGATACCAAGATCGCCTTCGAGATCCATCTCAAGCTGCAAGACTTCACGCGGGTAGCCGGTACGCTCGGCAATCTGCGCGAGAATAATCTCGGCATGATCCGCATGCCCTGCTGACTCCAGTGGTAGCCCAGGTGAGGCGGCGATCTCAGCCGAAGACGACACAACCCCTGCTGGCGACGATGGCGTCGCTAGGAGCGCCTGAAGATCGGCTATCGTTCGAGAATGGTGAAGAGCTTCTGCCCCCTGCTGCGAGAGCTGAGGGAAACGCTCCTGTAGACCAGAAAATATTTCGACTTTTTTAATCGAATCGATGCCTAAATCGGCTTCTAGATCCATGGCTGGCTGAAGCATTTCACGGGGGAAACCTGTTTTGTCAGCGATGAGCTGGAGGATAGCCGCATCAGGATATGTTGGTTCGCTGGCCGCAAAGGCGACAGTCCCTGCGGACCAGGCCCCCACACGCTCACTCTCTTGGCTGACAGAGCTAGGCGGCGACGCAGCCTCATGGTGCGCACAGAGACTCAGAAGATCTGCGATCGTCTGAGCGGCTTGAGTCGCGCTTGGGTCAGCCGCGAGATGCACGAACTCTGCCTGAAGCTGAGAAAAAATTTCCACCTTCTTGATCGAATCTATGCCAAGGTCAGCTTCGAGAGCCATGTCCTCTTTTAAAAGCTCGCTCGGGTAACCCGTCGTCTGTCCAAGAATGCCTAAGACTTTGGAACGAATATCCGCACCAACAGCAGCCGTCGCAGGCGCCGCAGCTTTCGGCATACTGGGCTCAAGCACAGGCGGCTTAGGCGCAGGGACAGGTGCCTGGGCCGTTGGAACCGGGCGTGATCGAAGCTCAGGCTCAGGCGTCGCGACGTGCTTGCTTGGGGAGAGAGAATGAGGTTCTCTTGCGCTTTGCTGCGCGGGGAAAGGCTCAGGTGCAGGACGTGAGAACTGAGGCGATGAAAGCTCTGCCGTTCTCGAGGAAAGTGGCTCGTGATCGGAGACCAGTACGCTTCTCAACATCGATTGAAATTGACGCTGATTTTCGAGAAAGAGAGTGTGAGCCTCGGTAGTCCGACGCTGTAGGTCCTGCATATCTTGTAGCAATTTTTCTAAGCGATGAAGGTCGTCTCTTTGCGTCACAGAGCTTACTCCTGAAGGCTTGACAAGGGGTTTAGCCGCCTGTTGAGTGGAAATTGCGGGCTTCTCAGCCAGATGAGGGGCCGCCTCGGGGGCCTTTATGTCTTTTTTGATCTCGATCGCTTGGGGAGCTTTGACTTTCGAAGGTGCTGCCGTTACAGGGCTTCGATAGTTGGCCCCTGAAATGGGAACTTGAAAGCTCGCCTTAGGCGCAGCCCACTGACTTGGCCCAGGTGTCCATTGCTGCCAATCGACACTGTAGCCCAGAACCGATAGCTGCAGAAGGAGCTGAGCAAGGCCCGCGTAAGAATCCTCGGCTCCATCCAGACTGAGGACTCTCGTGTCCTTAGCCACACATGATTTGAGAAGTCCTTGGAGCTTACGTCCTGGTCCGATCTCAACAACTGTACCCAGACCTTGCTCCTGCATCGCTGCGATCATATCCGCAAACGCGACAGATGCTCCTAACTGACTCGCGAGGAGCTCACGTTTTGCTTGAGCATCGTCTGGATAAAGACCTGCAGTCGTATTTGAGAACACTGGCTTCTGCAAGGGGCCGATCGGCAAACCTTCCAAAGCCCCACGAAAATAAGGTACAGCTTCGCGAACAAAGCGCGTGTGAAAGGCTGAGCTCACTTCAAGTCGTTTGCAGCTGATCTTTTGGGCTTTAAGTTCACGTTGGGCTGCTTCGATGGCTTCGATGCTCCCTCCTAAAACCCACTGATCAGGCGCATTGCGATTGGCGACCTGAACATCGAGTTCAGTGCTTTTCAACCAGGCCTCGATACGTTCGGAAGGAGCCATCACGGCCAGCATAGTGCCGCCCGGAAGCGCCTTCTCGCTCATCCAACGACCTCGGGCATAGGATGCAGCAAGGAGCTGATCTTCGGTCCAGGCGCCAGCAGCATAGAGTGCTAGTAGCTCGCCATACGAGTGACCTGCGTAAAGCTGAGCTTGCACCCCAAAACGCTTCAAGGTTTTCACAGCTCCAAGCCCCAGAGTTCCCAAGGCGAGCTGAGCGTAGCGTGTCTCGGTCAAAGACTTGAGCTGAGCTTGCTTTTGTTCTTCTTTAAAAGCTCGGGTTGGGTAGATCAGATCTCTGAGGGACACCTGGGATCCCTCTTCCGCCCGGAGGAGAGCCTCGCCGAAAGTAAGGCTTTCATGAAATTCGGGAAACCGACAGGCCAACTCACGCAGCATGCCTGGTGTCTGTGAGCCTTGCCCCGCAAAGACGAAGGCCAAAGCGCCCTCTCGTGGGCTATTTTCGTAAAAGCTACCTTTGGGCCACGGTCCGTCTGTCGTTAGCAAACGCTTGTGACAGGCCTCGAGCAGCTCTGAAAAACTCCGCTCTCCGCGCGCGATAAGTCCCAATCGACAGTTGGCTTGGGTCGAAAATTTCTGACGCCACTGACGCTGCAGACTTGCTCGATCATGCCGCAAAGCCCAGTGTGCCGCAGCATCCTTAAGTTGGATAGCAAGGGCTTCCGGGTTATCTGCCGAAAACAGAGCGAGCGACAGCTCAGGATCCCAGCTGGTGCTGGTCTTTTGAGCTTCGTACTCTTCGAGCACACAGTGGTAATTGCTACCCCCAAAACCAAAGGCGCTTACAGCTGCACGCCGCGGTCCATCCAAAGCTATCCAAGGTCGCGCTTTGTCATCGAGAAGAAAAGGCGTGTCCTTGAGTTTGGGATGCGGTTCCGCAACTTTCAAAGTGGGCGGCAGAACTTTATGATAAAGGGCCATCACCGCTTTGATCAATCCGGCTGCACCTGCAGCGGCTTTCGTGTGACCTATCTGTGACTTTACCGAACCGAGTTGACAGTAAGCTCCCGTCTCCGGCACCTGGCCGTAAACAGTTTTTAAAGCCTCAAGTTCAACGCCATCACCAACTTTTGTTCCGGTACCGTGAGCTTCTAAAAGTCCTATCGTCGAAGGACTCACGCCAGACCTCTGGTATGCCCTTTCTAAGGCTTTGACTTGTCCTGCTGCGACGGGCGCATAGATCGCTTGCCCCTTGCCATCGCTTGCCGAACCCATACCGCGCAGCACCGCATAGATACGATCGCCATCGCGCACGGCATCATCTAAGCGCTTGAGAATCACAGCTCCCAAGCCCTCTCCTAAAATCGTACCATCACCCTGCGCATCAAAAGGTCTCGCCTGTCCCGTGGGCGAAAGGGCTGGTGTTTTGCTGAAACACATATACATGAAGATATCGTTGAAGGTGTCCATCCCTCCCGAGATCACCATATCGGCGCGTCCGGTTTCGAGCTCCATCATGGCCATATGCAGAGCGGCTAGAGAACTCGCACAGGCGGCATCGACGACCGAGTTGCTGCCGCCGAGATCGAAACGGTTCGCGATCCGTCCTGCAACAACGTTACCGAGGAGACCAGGGAAGGAATTTTCCTGCCAAGGCACATAGGCACGCGCAACTTCTTCCATAACTTCTTGCGCAACGGCATCGGAGACACCTGCATGCGCCAAAGCTTTCTTCCAGATCGGATGCCCGAGGCGCGCCCCAAGGGGAATCACGAGTTCGAGAGTTCCCGTCACTCCCAGAAGGCACGAGACACGATTGCGATCAAAAGCACGTTCAGGTCCGTACCCTGCATCGACAAGAGCTTGATGTGCCGCCACCATACCGAGCAGCTGAGTCGTATCTGTCGCTTCGAGAGCGTGGGGGGCAAGACCATACTTTAAAGGATCGAAAGCGAAGGGCTTAAGAAATCCGCCGGTCTTCGCGTAAGTATGATCCGGACGTTTTGGATCCGAATCAAAGTAATCCTCAGGCTTCCAGTGCGTCATAGGAATAGGGCCAATGGCATCATGACCGCGTTGGATATTCTCCCAATACTCCGCAGTCGACTCGGCATCTGGGAAGAGACATCCCACACCGATCACAGCGATCGCCGCACTGCCTGCAAAGCGTTGAAGATTGTCAGCCTTTGCTGTCTGCATCATCGGTCCCCATCCTGAAGCAAGCTTTCCAATTCGGCCCGTGTCCTTGGTCGAATGTCATCTTCCGCACTATAAACAGACTGCGTCACCCACTCAACGAAGCGCAGGCGCTGAAGCACAGCAGCACCGAACAAGAGATTCAAGGCGACATCACCAGCCCGTCTTGCTTCTGGTGAAGCGAGAGAAGATCCCTTGGCCCAGTCATTAAACGCAGCCATAGCCGGGCCACACCAGATCTGATAGTCAATACGCCTATCAGGCACGCCCCGTGTCGCCCAGTGGGAAGCCTGCCCTAAGTAAGAGCGGAAGAGAAGCGACATCTTATGTTTAGGATTTGCTGCCGCACGCGTAAGCTGGGCAGGGTCACGTTTTTGAAAAAAGAGAGCCGTCTGTTCCCAGGCCTCTGCAAGGCTCTGTCGAAAAAAGCTATCTTCGAGGCCTTTCCGATCGGTCTCGGGGATAGCCTCAAGACTCGGATAGCTCCGGTAGAGCTCGAACAGTTTCTGGGCACGCATGGCGAACATAGTG
>CANGNB010000280.1 GCA_947454545.1 Oligoflexaceae bacterium | reverse complement strand
CTCTGAGGGCGAAACTTTGGCTAAAACTTAGGAGATCTCAGACTATCTTGGCGAGAAGGATAAGCTCTTGGGGGGCTTGGTCACGCCATTGCAAGCGGAGCGTGCTTCCGTATCCAGGCAGAGAATGAAAGCTGATTGTACCACCGAGACGTTCGACCTCTTCTTTTAAAGCCGCTAGACCAACACCACGACCAGAGATTTCGGTAGTTTTTTCAGCAGTGGAAATACCGTCGATGAAGATGAGTTTTAAGAGTTCCTCATGGCTCTGTTCTTCGAGAAGCTGGGGTTCGATGCCTTGTTTGCTGGCAATGGCTTTGAGCTTTTCTATATTTACGCCACGTCCATCGTCACGTAGCTCCAGTATCCACTCACTTTCAGATCCACGAAATACACTGAAAGTAAGGCAGCCATGGGGTGGTTTCCCGGCGCGGACACGTCCTTCGGGTGCTTCGATGCCATGATCGATAGCGTTCCGCACGGCATGTATCAGCTGGTCAAACATGGGACGAAGGAGCTCAAGATCAAGGGCGAGTTCTCCCCCCTCAAGAGCAAAGCTGACATTTTTGTGGAGACGCTGAGCGAGACGTTTGCCCTCATCCATCAGCGGTTTCACGCAGTCTTTGAACGGAACAGAGAGAGCTTTCTCGACGAAGCCAAGGGTTGTGGAACGCGCTTCCACGATGCTGCTGGCTTCGAGGGTTTTGCTACGTAAGTCTTCAAGAGAGCTTCGAGATACTATCAGGCGAGGTTTCCATTCTCCCGCATAGTTCATTCCTATGATTTCGGCGTGCGAATCAAGAAAAGCTCGAATCGCCGTTTGAATCTTGTAGAGACGCTCGGAAGCTATGTTGGGCTCTTCCTCAATCTTGTGAACGAGCTGAGCGATTTCGAGGAGGCCGTAGACGCCCAGATTGCCCTTCAGTGTGTGAAGAAATCTACGGAGATTTACCTGTTTTGAAGAGATGTCGTCTACTGACTGCCAGTATTCTAGGCCTGCCCGCATGCTTTCTTTGAATGAAGCAAAATTATTGAGCGAGCGTATAATATTTAAGAGAGCGCTGTTCGTGCTGTTGTGTCGTTCGACTTCGATGAGGTGAGTGATATCGGAAAGAGTGAAGAGGACCCCTGTCATGATCCCTAGATCATCGTAAATTCCGGCTCCTTCGAGCTTTAAAAAACGCTGATCGAGCTCGATTAAGTGGGGAAGTTGGGAAAGAGTGAGGTCTTCCGATATCAAATTCTCGATCACCTGTTCGTAGAGGCACTCAAAGTTCTCTTTATCTTTTTTGGCAGTGAAGAGCAGATCCCACAGCTTTTCACCTTCGAGCTTTTCGCGTCCGAAAAGGGTGTGGCAATGGGCAGTGTATCCGGGACCAATGCGCCCGGCAGCATCGGTGGTAAGAAATCCAGCCTGGACGTTGTTGACGATATCCTGAATCGCTTTGTGTTGCTCGTGAATCGTGCTCAGCATCGCGTTGATCTGATGGGCAAGCGTTGCGATCTCGTTTTGCCCCTCGGTCGTGACCGAGCCGTTGGCGTTAGCATCCGAACCAATAATCGAAACTTCATGAGTGAGACGCACGAGTCGTGAGACCACGAGATGGTGAAGACCGTAGGTCAGGACAAGCAAACAGATCAGGATACTGACACAGACAGCGACCGCTACGTTGCGGGTTGTGGCTCGACCTTGGGCTACCATTTCTCTTTTGAGGGTAAAGTCAAAGCGCACGCGAGGTGTCTGTGAGCTATCGAAGGCAATCACTCGGCAGAACATTGTGTCTACCGAGCGCGTGTCAAAGCTTGCGCGGGCGATATAGGGGACTTCCGAAAGCGGTACTTCTCGGGCGGATCGATGGTCTGGTTTTAGGGGGCCCGAGAGAAAGCTCATCTTCATATCAAGCTTAAGGAGCGTCTGAACTTTCGCGAGAAACTGCTGATTGAGGTGTTTCATGAAGATGACACGACCTACAGCTTGACCGGATCCTGAAGTGGTACGCACACCTTGGGCGGCATACAGAAAGTAGCGGTGATCGATTTTGATAATGCCTGCAGCACCTTTGGCGTCATCGGGTCCACCCCAGATCTCATCGTGCTTGGGGAGTTCTTCATCGAGCACCTCTTTGAGATTACTCAAAGCACCTTCACGGCGATCCACGCCTCCTTGGAGGCTTCGGTCGAACTGATAGAAGCGGATGGAATCGAGGTACATGGAGTTTAAAACGTCTTGGCTCAGGTTACCTTCATCGAACTTTGGACTTTTGGTTTTCATATATTCGAGGGCATCGTCCCAATCAGCCCAATCCCCGATCCGAGAGGCAGGATAGTGGATCTCGTTGGAGATCACCTCAGCGACACGTTCGACGCTAGTTTTAGCTTCCCGTGTTTCGAGCGCCAAAAATTTTTCGTTCAGAGTTTTGTGGATCACCGTGAGAGCGATGCCAAACGATAGCCCCAAGGTCACGATCAGGAGGAGACCGACCTGGATGCGAATCGATTGTTTCGGGCTGTTCATGGGGCCTTCCGTGGTCCAATGGCATGGAGTCCATGCCTATCGTTCGGAAGGTCTTCGGACTTTTTGGGGGAAACTTCAGGAATTCATAAATATATCAATAGATACGGTGTGTTGTGTCGCTTTATGTGCCTTTAGCATCATGCTTTAAATTTTTCAGGGTACTTCTTGTTGTAAAGCATAGACCCGACCAGGATCACAAACATCAGCGGCAAGAAGATAGTCTCTGGGATATGAAAGCCCATCCATGGGATGGTGAAATGAGAAAAGCTCACCTGCTTGACTTCAATCGTGACCTTGATTCCTGCGAGGCCAACCAGCACAAAAGCAGTCTTGATGAGGATGGGAAAGGTCTTGATGAGTTTAATAAAGTACGTAGCAGCCAGGCGCATCATGAGAATCCCAAGAATCGCTCCCATGATCAGAACCCACTTGCGATTCGACACAGCAAGAGCTACCGCTACGCTGTCTATCGAAAACATGAGATCCATCAGTTCAACAGCGAGGATGGTTTTCCAAACAGCGATCTTACCCGCTTTGGGTATCGCGTGACCGGCTTCATGCGGCAGATGAAAATGATGAGCCTCCTGCTCAGGGTGGGTCTGTTCCTCTGGCTTTTTAAAGAAGAGCTCGTTGCTCGCCAGCCAGACCAGATAAAGCCCCGCTAAGAGCTTGACCCAATCGTGCTCCATCAGCCAAACCCCTACGAAGACTATCCCTATGCGCAGGATATAGGCACCCCATATCCCCCAGAGGAGGGCATTTTTGCGATCGTCCGGGTGCTTGAGACGATCGCTGACCAGGGCTGCGAGGGCCAGAGCGTTGTCAAAACTGAGCAAACCCTCGAGGAGGGCAAGCTGCAAGATGGCGCCAATATTTGCTAGGCTGATGAGTTCGTCGAAAGTCGGCACGTGAGCTCCTCGCTGAAGAAACAGACCTAGCCTAACGGGCGCAGTAAAACCGGGGTCAAGGAAAGCCTATCACACAGACTTTATAGGAAAAGAGGTATTCACGCAAGTTCGACATGCGAAGCCTTTTTAGCTCAAAAACGTCATAGTTGCATAGTTTACTTGAGAGCAAGCTAGCGAAAATTCTGCAGAGTCGGTATACGAAGCTAAGCGTAAAAGCGAGCGCTCAGGGACTCAGACTCGGAAAGGATGCATCGGCATGGCTGCGGATCACGGTTCCAAACAAGTAATACTTTCAGGCATTCAGCCTACCAACCGACTCACTCTTGGCAATTACCTTGGGGCGATCAAGAATTGGGTCAAGCTGCAGAGCGATGCGGCTTGTTATTTTATGGTTGTCGATCAGCATGCAATCACGGTGCGACAGGATCCTTCGGAGCTGCGCGAGGCCACTTGGTTTGCTTTGGCAAGCTATATTGCAGCAGGTATCGATGCGGAAAAGGCTTCGATTTTTATTCAATCGCAAGTGCCACAGCATGCCCAGCTCAGCTGGATACTGAATTGCTATGCCTACGTCGGTGAGCTGAGTCGGATGACTCAATACAAGGACAAGAGTGCCAAAGCTGGGAGCAATATTCCCGTTGGCCTCTTCACTTATCCGCTGCTGATGGCAGCTGATATCCTGCTCTATGATAGCCATCTCGTTCCTGTCGGTGAGGATCAAAAGCAGCATGTCGAGCTCACGCGTGATATAGCTGAGCGCATGAACAGTCTCTACGGTGCCGACACCTTTGTTGTGCCCAAACCGTTTATTGCCAAGATTGCTGCTCGGGTGATGGATCTGCAGACGCCCACAGCTAAGATGTCGAAGAGCGCCGTAAATGAAAACGGGTCGATTTTTCTCAATGACACGCCTAAGCAGATCGAAAACAAGTTTAAACGTGCCATGACGGATTCGGAAACCGAGATCCGTTTTGATATTGAGCAAAAGCCTGGTGTCAGCAATCTTCTGAGCATCCAAGCAGCGATCACAGGTGACTCTATCGAGAATCTGGTCGCGCGCTATGTTGGTAAACAGTATGGACATCTCAAACTCGACACAGCTGCCCTGGTGATTCAGGAGCTTGAGCCTTTGCAAAAACGCACTCAAGAACTTCTGCAGGACAAGGGCGAACTCAATCGAATCCTTAAAAAGAGTGCCGAAGCAGCTCAAGCGCACGCTGAGAAAACAGTGCAGCGTGTCTATGAGCGTATCGGCTTTATCCTCCCTACGGGAGCACGCTAAGGAGGCGGAAGGGGTGGCTATGAATTTGGAGCTGTATGCTGAGCAAGTCCTTATGGGCACGCGCATGCAAGATAAACTCTTGCCTCCCAGCTCTATTATCGATCCGACGCCGAGTCGAAAGGCTTGGCTGACAGCTCCCGATGAGCCGGGTCGTCCCCCTGCCCTTCGCTATAAAGGCCGCGAGGCGCGCATGCCTTTTCCGAGCAAAAGCGAACTAGCCCAGGATCAAAAGGCACGAGGAGCCGTTCTACATTTTTTTGCAAATCATGAGCTCTTAGCCATCGAGATTATGGCCCTCACCCTCCTCCGTTTTCCCGATGCCCCTGCAAATTTTCGCATCCGCATCCTTGAGACCATAGCCGAAGAGCAAAAGCATCTCAGGGCTT
>CANGNB010000279.1 GCA_947454545.1 Oligoflexaceae bacterium | reverse complement strand
CCAGTTTCGGGCTCAGCTCGTGCGCATTGGCTTTCACCTCGGTGGGGGGCAAGACACTGAGTGGAATGCAGTCCAGGGCGGACTTTGTGCTGATGCCATGGAATATCTGCATATGGGCTCGCTGATCGTCGATGACATCCAAGATGGCAGTGAGTTCCGACGAAATGGCCCCGCCTTGCATTGTACTCTTGGAACACCGCATGCGCTGGCTGTGGGCAATTGGCTCTACTTTCATGCTCTGTCTCTTCTCGATCGCTTAGAGCTGCCCGCGACTGCCCAGCTGGGGCTCGTGCGAGCGTTTCATCGGCTGGTTGAGCTCGCCCATTATGGCCAAGCTTTGGATGTGTGCGTGAAAGTGGATGCGAATCTTGAGCCCGCCGAGCTCGTGGCACTCAGTGAAGCCTGCCTCCACTATAAAACAGGGGCGATTGTCGCGCTGGCTCTCGTCATGGGGGCGTGCCTTGCCCAGGCAAATCCGGAGCGGATCAACGCCATCGAACATCTAGGCTTAGCTCTAGGGGCCTACCTGCAGCGCTACAACGATGTGGGCAATCTGCTGGGAGCTTTTGATCCTGACAAAAAATGGGAAGACCTGCTGGGTCGCAAGCCTTCCTACGTGTGGGTCTTGCTTGTGGAAACCTACGGGCCGGAAGGTCTGCGCAGTTTTCAGCAGGCTTTCGCTAAGCTCCCAGATGAACGGGCCTTGCAAACCTGGATGCAAGAGCGAGGCTTTGCCCAGGCTGCGAAGCAGCGGATTGAAGCAGCCTTCGATCAGGCATTGACGGATTTTACTGAGACGACCAAGATGCCCCTGAGAGATCTGAAAACCTTGCTTACACTCAAAGAGAGGATACAAAAAGCTTATGTCTAAACGTCAGGCTATAGTGATCGGAAGTGGTTTTGGTGGACTTGCTGCAGCCATTCGTTTGCAGGCTGCCGGAGTTCAAACCCAACTCTTTGAACAGCGTGATAAGCCCGGTGGACGTGCCTACGTGTACGAAGAGCAAGGCTTTGTCTTTGATGCAGGTCCTACCGTTGTGACCGTTCCTCAGGTGATCGAAGAGCTCTTCGAACTTTCGGGCAAGAAGATGAGCGATTACATCGAGCTCTTGCCGGTTCACCCTTTCTATCGTCTTTTTTGGGAAGATGGCGAAATCTTCAACTACGATAACGATGAAACCAAACTCCTTGCTGAGATTGGTCGCAGAAATCCTGCCGATGTTCAGGGTTACAAAGACTATCTGGAGTATGCAGAGAAGGTCTACGAGGAAGGCTACGTTAAGCTGGGGCATGTCCCGTTCCTGAAGTTTTGGGATATGATCAAAGTTTCGCCGCAGCTGCTGAAGCTCAAAGCCCATCGCCCTGTCTACAAGACGATTTCGCACTACATGAAAGACGATAAGACCCGTCAGGCCATGAGCTTTAACAGTCTTTTGATTGGCGGCAATCCGTTTGAAATTTCTTCTGTCTACACCTTGATTCACCCGCTCGAGAAAAAGTTTGGCGTGCATTTTCCCAAAGGTGGTACTCATGCGTTGGTCCGCGCCCTTGTCAAACTTTTCGAAGATATTGGGGGGCAAGCCCACGTTTCTGCACCCATCGAGCGTATTGTCACGCATAACGATCGCACGATAGGTGTGAAAGTTAAGGGTCAGAAAGATATGGTGCCTGCGGACATCGTGGTCAGCAATGCGGATATCTATCATACCTATAGCTCACTTTTGCGTGGAGTGCCTTCGGCCGATCGCAAAACGAAAGCGATGCAGCGCAAAGATTTCTCGATGTCGCTCTTTGTGATTTACTTTGGGACCAACAAGCGTTGGGACAATCTCACGCATCACAACATCATGTTTGGTAACCGTTACAAAGGCCTCTTAGACGATATTTTCCGTTCAGGCCAATTGGCGGAAGATTTCTCTATTTATCTCCATGCTCCCTGTGAAACGGATCCGTCCTTGGCGCCTGAAGGTCATTACTCCTACTACGCTCTGGCCCCGGTCCCGAATATGAAGGTGGCTCAGATCGATTGGGAAGACGAAGCACCTCGCTACTGCGAGAAGATTTTGGACTATCTCGAGCGCTTTTACATGCCTGGTCTGAAGGATTCGATCAAAGTGAAAAGTCACTTCAGCCCTCGCGATTTTGAAACCGAACTGAATGCGATTCATGGGTCGGCCTTCTCGCTGACCCCGAGCTTGCAGCAAAGTGCTTACTTTAGAACGCACAATCGCGACAGTGCGATTGATGGCCTCTATTTTGTGGGAGCAGGTACCCACCCTGGAGCAGGCATTCCAGGTGTGATTGGGTCGGCGAAGGCGACCTGCTCGGTGATCGGGCAGGATCTTAACCTGCCTATGCACTGAGGGAGGCTCGGGTGAAGACTGCTCACGAAGAGCTCCAATCTTACAGCTATGAGTCTATAAAAAAGGGCTCTTTGAGCTTTTCTTTTGCCACGCACCTCTTCGGCAAAGAGCTCCGCGATAAAGTCGTGAAGCTCTATGCTTGGTGTCGCTTTCTCGACAATCAGATCGATGCTGAAGCTGACAAAGGTTCGAAAGCCGAGGCCATCGCTCTGCTTCGGAGCTTGGAAGAGCAGAGTTTTGGTCCCGAGGATGACCCCAAAGCTCCGCTTGCTATCCAAGCTTTTCGTGCGCTGCAGCGCGAGGTGCAGCTCCCTCGAGAGCAGGCTCAGGAAATGATCTACGGGATGGATATGGATCTCCAGGAGCTGCGCTATGAGACGATGGAGGATCTGCGCCTCTATTGCTTTCGGGTTGCTGGTGTCGTCGGTCTCATGATGAGCCGGCTGATGGGAGTGTCTTCGCCTGTCGCTTACGAGCACGCGACTGATTTGGGATTGGCTATGCAGCTGACCAACATCTGCCGCGATGTTGGGGAAGATGCAGCGATGGGTCGCGTCTATCTACCCCTGGCATGGTTACGGGAAGCAGGTATCTCGGACCCTGATCAACTGCTTCGTCCAGAGTACAGAGAATCCTTGGTTGCTGTCGTCAAACGCGTCTTAGATACGGCGGATGGTCTTTATCACTCGGGTGATCAGGGCCTTCGCTATCTGCCGGCGCGTTGTGCCTTTGCCATAGCGGTGGCGCGCGAAGTCTATGCCGCCATTGGCCATGAAGTGCGCGCACGCGGAGGGCAGGCTTGGGATCGCCGCGTCTGGATACCCTTGCGCTGGAAATTATGGTTTGCTCTCAAGGGTTGTGGGCGAGTGCTAGCGACCTTTCCCTATCGCTTTCAACAGGCCCTTCGGGGCACAGAAGAAAGGAGTTTACCCTTATGAGTACTGGAACCTCGGCTCCGACTCCTTCGCTTTCTCTTTGGCAAGAAGCCAAAGCCTATGTCCGTAACGTTCGAAACTTCAATCTTGAAGATTGGATGCGCTATAGCAGCTACATGACAATGCTCTTTGGCCTCTTTGTGGGCGTGAGCGCTTTCTTGCTCACAGGTCATCTGAATGGCGTGAGCTACCCTGGCTACGTGTGGTTTATTCCTGGTGGGACAGGGCTCTTTGTGGTGTCTTTGGCTTTCGATGAAATTGGGCACAGGACCCTTTATAAGGAAGCTTTAAAGTCGGGTGAAGGCTATGTGCATCAGATGATCATCGTCACCGCTGTGACGAGCGTGATGGCGTTGTGTCTTTGCTTTCAGCATCCCGGAACTTTCACCTATCCTGCGATGGGGCTGATCGCTTTGTCCTTGTTTTATAGCGCCGTCGATGAGGCTCTGCACTGGCAGCGTTACCTCGCGCGTGGGGTCGATCGGGTTGAGATGTGGAGCCACTTTTTTGCGATCACCGGTCATGTGCTGATGATCCTTTGCTGGTGGCATTGGGCTCAAGAAGGGTATCCGGGAGTTAAAGAAACTTTAGCTGTTTTACCCTTCTGAAAACATTTTAGGCGCTGAAGGATCACACCGTGGACACTTTGGGTTATCTCTTTGCTTTTGCTGGAGCGGCTCTCTTAGCTTGGAGGATCTGGCCACGGTCAGCTCGTCTAAGCTTTCCGCCTCAGGATTTTGCCTGGCCTAAAGTGTCAGTGATTGTGCCGGCTCGCAATGAAGAGGCTGTGCTGCCGAAACTCTTGCGGTCTCTCGCCCAGCTCGATTATCCCGATTACGAGGTCATCGTCGTCGATGATAGATCGGAAGATAAAACGGCTGAGATTGCGCGTGCGTTTCCTTTCGTCAGACTGGTTTCGGGTCAAGAGCGAGCTGAAGATTGGAAGGGAAAGCAGTGGGCATGCCATCAGGGAGCTCTTCAGGCTCAAGGTTCCTTTCTCGTTTTTACCGATGCCGATACCGAACATTACCCCGATAGTTTAAGGCGAGCCGTCTGGGGCCTTTTTGAGTCTAAAGCTCAAGGCGCGAGCGTGCTACCCTTTCATGCCTGCACGAGTTTTTGGGAAAAGCTTTGTGGACCGTTTCATGTGCTGCTCTTGGCGGGTACGGCCCCCTATACCAAGGGCCGTTTAGGCCAAGTTTTTGCCATCGGTCAGTACCTGATCTTCGAACGTGAGGCCTATCAGCAGATGGGTGGGCACGAGGTAGTCAGAGACAAAATCGCAGAAGATATCGCACTCGCCAATCAGGTCATGAAAAGTGGCTTTCACTGGGCTGTTCTTAAGGGACGGCCCTACTTTGAAGTGCGCATGTATGAAAGTCTGAGCGCATTCATAGCCGGGTGGCGGCGGAGTTTTCGCGCAGGTATGCAAGACAGTGTTCCTTGGGCTCCCTTGGAAATGACCGCGTTCTTTGCGGCACTTGCGGGAGCAGGACATCCTTTTCAAGTCGCCGGTCTTCTCCTCGGCCTCGGCAGTTGGATCGTTGTCGCTCGAGCGCAAGCTTCGCTCGGACGCTTCAGTCTTTGGGGCATCGTATTTGCTCCTTTTGCTTTAGGTCTTTTCTGTTGGGTCACTCTCCTAGCGAGTTACGATCGATTATTAAAAAGACCGACCCTATGGAAAAACCGGGCTTATGCGGCGTCCTAAGAAGCGGGTTGCCGTTCTCCCCAAGGGCTCGCGTCGCGCGCATGCAGCTCCCCAAAGTCTTGAGTGCTGTGGTGCAGCAGCTGCATGACTTCAGCATCTTCGATTTGAGTAAAATCATCATACCAT
>CANGNB010000278.1 GCA_947454545.1 Oligoflexaceae bacterium | reverse complement strand
TTCGTAAGCGTAAGCTCATAGGCTACATCCCCGCTGCCGTGTAAAGTCGCATCCCACGTCGCCAGACCACCTGAGTGACGAGCGCCAAGATTCCTATCCAAAGACCAAGAATGGCCAGAGCAAAGACCATCGAATCGGCAAACTGCCCCATAAAGACCTTCACTGGTGCGTAGGTGAGATAGGGAAAGGGCGTCCAGCGCAAGGCATGGACTAAGGGTTCGGGAAACATTTCGAGAGGCAAAAAGGCCCCAGAGAGGAACTGAGCGACCATAGCGAACATCACCCGCAAGACCCAGGTCTCTTCAAGCCACAGAGTCACAAGCCCGATGAGATAACTCACCTGATACCAGAACAGGGATGCAACACCACAAAACAGCAGTCCCGAGAGCAGATGCGGCCCTTCCCAATGCGACAAGAAGCCTCCAAGCACCATGAGCCCCAGAGTCACCAGCGCCGTGATCAGCTGTATCCCTTGAAATGCCAAAAAACTGGCTGTTTGAAAGGACCAGAAACCGAAGGGGTAAACGAGGAATGCCGAGATCCGCCCAAGTCGAATATCTTCCGACAGATTCATGCTGTTGTAACCCTGCACCAAAAACGCCACGATCAAACTCCAGATCTGATAGTCGAGCATCCCCGATCGATCGTACCCCTGAATCTTCGCCACGCCTGGCATGCTAAAGATCGCAGTCCACAGACTGTATTTGACAAAGAAAAAGACCACACTCGGCCCGACCACGAGCAGCAAGAGGTTCAGTTTATAACTGAGCTGTTTGCGCCAGCTAATTCGCATTGTAGCCAGCCATTTCATCAATGTTTTCATGATGATACACCATCTCTCCCAAGGAGCTGAGGCTTATCTAAAAGCTCATGCATCACCCGTTCGATAGGCATCTGCTCCATAGTGAACTCGCTCACAGGATAGCGCTGCAGGATCTCGACCGCACGCCCTCTGAGATTATCTTCGGGCAAACGCAAATCGACCCGCAGGCCATCTTGAGTCCACTCAGGATCGAAACTGAGCCAATAGGGATCGCTGGTGTCCACAGGAACCTCGAAGCTCACGCGCACGCATTTTTCACGCCCGAGCATATTCGTGAAGGCGTCGATACTCCCATCAAAGCGCTTTTCCCCGCCAAGGACAAGCACGATCCGATCGCAAAGCGCTTCTACATCCGCCATGTAATGGGAGGTAAGGATCACAGTGGTCCTATGCTCTTTTTGATAGCGCTGAATAAACTCACGAATATTGCGCTGCGCAGTGAGATCGAGACCTATCGTTGGCTCGTCCAAAAACAAGACCTCGGGACGATGCAGGAGACAGGCCATAAGCTCCATCTTCATCCGCTCACCGAGAGAAAGTTTGCGCACATGCACCTCGAGCTGACGCTCCACCCCTAAAAGTTCGACGAGCTCGCCCAGGCGGCGCCGAAAGCTGGTTTCATCAAGCTCGTAGTAGCGCTGGAGCAGCAAAAAGGAGTCCATCGCGGGAATATCCCACCAGAGTTGCGATTTTTGCCCCATGACCAGAGCAATTTTTTTGCGAAAGGCCTGCTCGCGCTCGTGCGGAATATGGCCACAGACCCGCACCTTCCCTCGACTGGGGACGATGATCCCACTCAAAATTTTCATGAGCGTGGTCTTGCCTGCCCCATTCGGTCCTAAGAGCCCGACCATCTCTCCGGGCTCGATGCGCAGATCGAACTGATCCAGGGCCGCACGCGTCTGGTAGTCGCGTTTAAAAAAAGCTGCCACCGATCCCCGAAAGCCTGCAGCCTTCTTATACTGCCGAAAGTCTTTGCCTAGCCCCTCGCACGCTATCATCCTTATCTCCTCGGGCGTCTATTTGCGCCAACTTGTCTTCTAGATTTTTGGGCTGAGTTAGGTTTAAGTGTTCTCTTCAAGATTGCACACGAGGAGACGGTCATGAGCGTGATCACCCATGAAATAAACCTGCGCCTTCAGCGGCCTGTTTCCTTCGTTTACCACTACCTGCTCGATTCAAGCAATAGCGCCAGCTGGGATCCGCGCGTGACGCAGGCTGCCAAAACCAGCCCAGGCCCGATTCAGGTGGGGACACATTTTGACCTTAAGATGCGCTGGTCCTGGCTCGAGCTTTCCGTCAGCGCCCATATCACCGCTCTCGAGGCGCCAAACTATATCGAACGCAAGGGCTTGGCAGATCATTACAGCTGGATCGAACGCTACCGCCTCGAAGGGGATGAGTCGCATTGCACCCTACACTATCAGCTCGATTTTTTTGCCCATGAGAACCTCAGCCGCCTAAGACTTCTCCTTGCTCCCATGGTGCGGGCTCAGGCCGAGGCTGCGATGCGCTCCCTTGAGCGCTCCCTCCACAAACTTCCGAGCGATTGGAAACCGAGCTCATGGACGCGCTGGGGCGACCAGCTGATCGTGCCTGGAGTTTTGCGTTTCACACGCTTTGGTTTTGCCGCGGCGAAATCGCGTTGGACCGGTCTTACCGAAGATCTGAGCGGTCGGCGCATCGTGATCACAGGAGCTAGTTCGGGGATAGGAGCCGCTGCGGCCCAGCAGCTCGCCAAATTAGGGGCGGACTTGGTACTGGTCGGACGTAATATCAAAAAGACTAAGCAGGTGGCTGAAACTCTGGAACGGGAAAGTGGGCGTCGTCCCGAAGTCGAGATCGCCGACCTCTCTTCGATGCAAGAGGTCCAGGCTCTCGCCCAAAGACTCCTCGCCAAAGGCGAGCCTATCCATGCTCTCATTCATAATGCGGGGGCCCTCTTTGCCCAACGCCAGCTGAGTGCTGAGGGTGTCGAGATGAGTTTTGCCACGCTCTTGCTCAGCCCCTTTGTGCTCGGAGAGGCCCTCTTGCCTCTGCTGAAAGCGGGCGCACCGTCGCGCGTCATCAATGTGTCGTCAGGGGGCATGTATACCCAGGCCCTCCGCCTCGCTGATCTTGAGTTCGAACGCGAGGCTTTTCAAGGAGCAAAGGCCTATGCTCGGGCCAAGCGTGGGCTCGTCGATCTCACCGAAGTTTGGGCTGAACGCTGGCAGGGATCGGGAGTCAGTGTGCATGCGATGCACCCGGGCTGGGCTGACACCCAGGCTGTGGCGCAAAGTCTACCGCAATTTTATGAGTTCACCAAGGACTGGCTTCGCACCCCAGAGCAGGCTGCCGATGGGCTGGTCTGGCTTGCCGCTGCCCCCGAGCTCGAAGGCAGCTCGGGCCTCTTTTGGCTCGACCGCACGCCGCATCAGACTGCGATCTGGCCTGGAACGCGAACCTCACCCGAGGATCAAAAAGCCCTCTATCAAGCTCTCGAGGCCTATCGCGCGCGACTCTTGCCCAACTAAACTTCGGTGAAGGGCGCGTGTATCGCTTGCAGACTCTGGTAGCGCTCGGTCGAACGCAGCTCGAGCGTAATCTTCGGTCCGTTCGTCTCCCAAGAGATATGAACCAGACCAAAGTTTTTAAGGCCCACCATCTCCCCGATACGTTCGGAATGGGGGAGCTTGATCCCTAGAGCATGAGTGAGGCCACTCGACATGATTTCGTAAACGGGAAGACCATTGCTGAGACGAGTCGCTGCAAACTCGGCAAAGTGCCGATCCCCACTGAGCAGCACGGTCGGCTTTCCGCAGGCCGAAAGCAGCTCGAGCAGGCGCGCTTTATCCTGACGAAACCCGTGCCAGCCCTCTAACCCAAGGCCGTTCACCGGTGACAGTACGTTCAGACTTGAACCAATCACGATCAGATCGGCATCGCTTTCCTTAAGTTCCGCCTCGAGCCAGGCCCACTGCAGATCACCAAGAAGACTGTGAACATTTTTCTGCCGATCCATGTTAAAGCGCAGATCGAGAAGGATCACCTGCGTTTTTTGGCCTTGAGGACCGTAGCTGTAGCTCTGATAGACGCCCTGATGGCCCCAGACCGGATGATCCTCGGGGATCTCAAGAAATTCGAGCAGCGAATTTTTACTGGCGAGTTTATCGCGAAAGCGTCCGTCCTGATTGTCGCCGGCAAAATCGTGATCGTCCCAGGTGCCAATGATGGGAACCTGCTGACGAAAACGGGTGTAATGAGGGTTGCGAAAGAGATCCTGAAACATGGCCCGCCTCTGATCAGGCAAGGCTCCATCTGCATAGATCGTATCGCCGAGCCAAACCCAAAGATCAGGCTGCTCGCGAGCGATGAGCTTCCAGTACGACTGGTCCAAGAGCGAACGGTTGCAGGAGCCAAACGCCAGACAGCTCAGTGGTTTTTGAGCATCGATGAGAGCCGATGGCTTCTCTTGAAGCCGTTCAGCGCCTCCACCTCTTCCAGCCATCAGGAGGCTGGCGAGCCCTAATGCACCTTGCCCGACAAATCTGCGACGATCCATGGGTGACTCCTTTGCTCTGAGCTTGGGACGAGACCTTTGTTATTTTACGGGTGAATGTGTGGCCTTCACCAAATCGCCATGAAGCCTCTATAAATTTTGTCGCGGTCGATGTTACACGAGTCTGTTCGCCGTGAGTAAAAGTTCCTGCTTCGCGACCAACGCGGAAGGTCAGCTAGACAGCCTCTTTCGAGAGTGATAATTCTTAGACTTCGGTCTAGGAACCACGTTTGGCTGCAGGAGTTCCCATGGGTTCAGCGCACGTTCATCCTTATCTCGACCTCTACGACATCGACGGGCTGCTCACCGACGAACAGCGCCTCATCCAACAGACCGTGCGTGAATTCGTACAAAAGGATGTTCAGCCACTGATCGCGCAAGCCTATGAAGAGGGCTACTTTCCTGTCTCCATTATCCCACAACTCGGTGCGCTTGGCCTCTTGGGGTCAAATCTTGCCGGGTATGGCCTTCCAGGCCTAGATGCAATTTCCTACGGACTCATCTTGCGGGAGCTCGAGCGCTGTGATTCAGGCCTACGAAGCTTCGCCTCGGTTCAGGGTTCGCTCGTCATGTATCCGATTCATGCCTTTGGCAGTGAAGCCCAAAAGCAGCAATGGCTACCTCGCCTTGGGAGTGGCCAAGCTATCGGCTGTTTTGGTCTGACGGAAGCTGATGGCGGCTCGGACCCGGCTTCCATGAAGACGAGAGCTGAGCAAAAAACCGATCACTGGATCTTACAGGGCTCAAAGATGTGGATTACCAACGGTAACCTCGCTGATATCAGCATCGTCTGG
>CANGNB010000277.1 GCA_947454545.1 Oligoflexaceae bacterium | reverse complement strand
GATAGTGTCTCTCCTGATGGTATCTTTTTTGGAAGTCCCCCTAGTGTAAACCCGCCGAGCACAAAGTCCAAATCCGATTTCTCGGAAGGCGTCTTAGTCTAAAGATTGTGCCTCTTTAAGGGTGTGGTTTTGAAATACGGTGGTCTTACCCTTTAGTTTCATAAGAGCCATCCGAAGCCCCTTCGTGCTGATAAAGAGTGAGAATGACGATGGCAAGCAATATTTCTTTGTTAGTAAAGCCCGAGTTCAGAGGTTTTTACCGACTCCTCGCCCTGCTGCTGGCAGGGCTGGGATTATTCGTCACATCCTCTTGCATCGCTGAAGTTCATAGTGCTGCTGTCCTAGAACTCCCGGCGCAGATCAAGGGCATCAAAGCAGGGCGCTATCTGGAACTTCTCAAAGATCCCAAAGGCCTTCACGATCTTGAGCCTGCTATCGCAGCCTTCGATGCTGGTGACACCATCCTGTCGCAAAGAGATGTGGTTTCGATGGGCTATAAGAGCGATGGTCTCAGCTGGGCAAGGCTGCGCTTCTCTAATTCTTCCGCAACACCCCGAACGCTTTGGATGGTGTCGCGCTATGGGACTTTGGATTATCTCACCAGCTACCTCGTGCTGCCCGATGGTCAAATTAGTTCCCAAACTCAAGGGGATCAGGTGGCCCTCTCCAAACGGGCGATTGCTCATCGTTTGCCAGTTTTTGCTCTAAGCTTGCCTCCAGGGGCTTCAACTCTTTATCTGAAGATTCAGTCCACTAGTGCATTGCAATACGATCTTGAGTTTTGGGATCCCGAGCTTTTCTCACCCCAAGAGATGAAGCTCAACACCATTGTGGGAATACTCTTTGGTGTCTGTTTTATCATGCTGTTCTACAACTTCTTTGTTTTTCTTAAGTTTCGAGACCTTTCCTATCTTTTTTACAGTGCCTATATTCTTGGCTACGTAACCTTCTCAGCTCTCTATCACGGCATTGCTCAACAGTTTCTCTTTCCAGAAGCTGAAGGTATGTGGATTTTTCGCGGTTTTATCTATAGCGTCATCGACTTTATCACGATCTCGGCCATTGCGTTTTCTCTAGCTTTTCTGCGCTTAAGAGAAAAATATCTGAGGCTCACCCGAGCCCTGCAATTCCTTCAAGTCTTAGCTCTGATGAATATTGTGCTCTACGTTGCTTTCGATGTGAATACATCGCGTCTATCGCTTCTCTGGAATCTTGTGATGTCGATTGCCCTCATGAGCGTTGGGGTACTCTGTAGCTTTCGCTTTCGCCCAGCTCGCTACTATACGCTGGGTTGGTCTATGCTCCTTACGGGCAACATCATCCAGATGCTGGCGAATCAAGGAGCTATCGCTGCCAACACCTTCACCTTTTGGGCTCAGTTTGGGGGCGCAGCCATCGAGCTCTTGCTGCTGTCGCTCGCCTTGGGCGAACGTGTGGCTCTTTTAAACGAGGAACGCGAGGAGAGCCTACACGAGCAAAAGCGTCTGCAAGAAGAAGCTCTTGTCCTAGAAAAACAAGCGCGTGAAGCCAATGAACACGCCCTTGAAGAAGAACGTCGCTTAAACGAGCAGCGCGATCAACTGGTCGCCAATACCAGCCATGAGCTGCGAACACCGCTCAATGGAATGATGGGCCTCGCTCAAGCGATTCTGCGCCGCGAGTCCACTCGTCTCAGTCCGGATTCCCTTGTGTCCTTGGATGGCATCATTAAGAGCGGTCAGCGTCTGGCCTCTCTGATTGGTGATCTCTTGGACTTTTCGCAGGGCCAGCGTGCTGAAATTCCTCTCTATAGAGGCCCCATTTCTCTGCGCGAACAGCTCGATCTGGTTCTGTTGATTTTGGCCCCCACTCTAGGGGAAAGAGGCCTGGAACTAAGGAATACGATCAGTGCTGATCTTCCACTAGTCCACGCGGATCCTCAGCGGCTTCAGCAGATTTTTTTCAATCTCATTGGCAACGCGCTTAAATTTACAGAAAAAGGCAGCATCACCGTCGCTGCAGCTCTCCGAGATGATAAGATCACTGTCCGTGTTATAGACACCGGGATGGGTATTGAGCCTGAAGCACAGGCAAAAATTTTCGAAGCCTTTACCCAAGCTCATGGCGGGATTTCCCGTCGCTATGGGGGGACGGGACTCGGGCTTGCCATTGTTCGTGAGCTTATTGCTGCACATGGCGGTGAAGTCGGAGTGCAGTCAGCTCCTGGCTTTGGCTCTACCTTCTGGTTTACTCTTCCCCTCGCCACGGCTGGTGATGCACCTATGCCCACTGCGTCGGCCTCTCTCGAAGCGAAGATGATTACGCTGCAAGCTCAGCTAGCAGCAGGTGATTCTGTGTCTCCAGGAGCGACGAGCCTTGAGCCCCAACTGATCACAGAGAAGAATGGTGGCTTTCCTCAAAAAGATCGTCTCAAAGTTCTGGTTGTCGATGATGAGGTGATGAATCGACAAGTTTTAGGCGAGCTCCTGTCTATTATGGGGCACGAGGTCAGGACTGCTGCTCATGGGAAAGAAGCTCTTCACATTCTCAGTCGGGAGGCCAAACCAGATCTGGTCCTCTTGGATGTCATGATGCCTGAAATGAGCGGTTATGAAGTCCTCACGGAGATTCGTAAGAGCTTTCATGAGGCCGATCTTCCCGTTATTATTCTCTCGGCCAAAGCTTTGGAAAAAGATCTCGTACAAGGTTTTGCCTTAGGTGCGAGTGATTACATCTTTAAGCCCTTCTCTGCTTCAGAGATAGAGAGTCGGATTACACACCAGGCACGGCTGAAGGCAGCCATTAGCCAATCCCAGACAGCTTTTATGGAAAATGCTCAGCTGAAGAATAGTCTTGAGCAAGTTGAAGATCAGCTCTTGCATGCAGAAAGACTCGCCTCATTAGGTGCTACGACAGCAGGTCTAGCGCACGAGATCGGTAACCCTCTGAATCATCTCAAAACCCTATTAACTTGGGTTCAGGATGAGCTGAAGTCTTTGGCAGAAGGGACATGCTCGCCGCAGCTTGTGAAGAATCTCCAGCTGGCGATGCGAGCTACGGATACTTTGCTTGCTCTGAGCCAGTCTATTCGTATTGCCGTCCGCACCGACTCAGGAAGTATGGATATACTTGATCCTCGAGAGATCGTTGAGGATGTTCAGCATATCCTTCATCACAAACTCAAGCGCTTTCAGTTTGAAGCTCACATTGAACCCCAGCTCACCCTTTCAGGGAAGCGCAGCGAATATATCCAGTTGCTGATGAACCTGATCGGCAATGCAGCCGACGCTCTCGAAGAGTTCAAAAAAGACAAGATCTGTGTTCGCATCTATCGCAGTGCCGCGCATATCCATATTCGAGTAGAAGACGGTGGTCCTGGGATACCAGAGCAGATGCGTGAACGCATTTTTGAGCCATTTTTTACCACGAAAGGCTCTGGAAAAGGCACTGGACTCGGCCTAGCTGTTGTCAAAACTCTTAGCAAAAAAATGCAAGCCGAGATTCAACTTGGTCAAAGTGAAGAGTTGGGTGGGGCTTGCTTTGATATCCTTTTGCCGGCGGCATGAAACCATGATGAAGCGTATCCTCAGCATCATGATAGGTTTAGGGTTTATCCTTCAAGGATCCTTAGCCCATGCTGCTGTGTTCGCAGCTTCTGAGAGCGAGCAATCCATAGGTTCTGAGTTCGAGTTCCTTTTTGATCCCAACGAAAAGTTTGATTTTGATACGATTCAATCGGCTGATGGTCCCTGGATAAAAAGTAACGAAGTCGCACCAAACTTTGCCTACAAAGATGGCTATACTTGGGCACGCCTCCACCTTAAAGTTGAAGGCGTCTTGCCCGTCTATCTTGAATATCGCCACCCCCTTGTCGATGAAGTCGTCTATCGTCGCATGGGCGATGATCATTCGGTTGAAGTTTTCAAGGCAGGGGATCACGTCGCGCGCGTCGATTGGCCTTTAAAGACTCGTGTTCCTACATTTAAAATCAGGGAACAAGGGGAGTTTTGGATCTATCTTCGCGTGCGAACCCATTCGACGCTCCATTTCTATACGACAGTCTTCCGAGAAGAAGCGTACTTTGAACAGCAAAGACGGGATGATCAACTTCAGACTATGTTCTTTGGAGCTATCCTCGCTATAGCTCTCTATAACCTCCTCGTCGGTCTGGTGACGGGAGTTGGAGCTTATGTCTATTATGTGGTTTTTCTTTTTGGCTATGCGGCATTTCAGGCGGCTATGAGTGGCTACATTGCCTATGCATTCTTTCCCCAGGGTTGGACTTTTGTCGATATTTTTCCCTCTCTGGGTATGGGAATAGGCATGTGGGGGGCTACGGTTTTCACGGGCCGCCTGCTTAACCTTAGGGCCTTAGCGCGTTGGCAAAGGCCAATAGAGCTTTATGTTCTGGCCTCTTGTGTTTTGGGGATCATCGCTTATGTTGTCGGCAATGCGAAGTTCGCCGTTTTGCTGACGATGTATACGGGCGTCTTACCTTGGATAGTCTATCTGATCACGGTATGTACTCTGGGACTTCGTTCAGGCGAGCATATCGTGCGCTGGTATATCGCCGCTTGGACTTGTTTTATTGCCGGTTCCATTGTCACTTTTTTGCGCGTGAATGATATAGTCGGAACCAATGTCCTGACGCTGTACGCTCAGCAGCTTGGTTCTGCAATAGAATTTATCCTTCTTTCGTTCACATTAGCGAATCGCATCAAAACACTTCAGGAAAATATTCAGATCGAGCATGAGCATGCCCTCAAGGCTGAAATAGCCGCTCGCGAAGCCGATCAGAGAGCCTTGCGAGCCTCCGAAGAAGCTCTCGAGGAGCAAAAGCGCCTTGCTTCCATCAAAGATCAATTTTTGGCTAACACCTCACACGAACTTCGGACACCCTTGAATGGGATGATCGGTCTCACGCAAAGTCTCATGGCGCGCGGCGGATGGGATGAGAATGATGGGCGTGATCTCGAGAAGATTCTGTCTTCGAGCCAGAGATTGTCACGTTTAGTCGGTGATATTTTGGATTTTTCCTCTCTGAATCAGGGTATCTTGGAGGTCGATAAATCCGTCCTCGATCTTAAGGGCTTACTGCTGGAAGCGCTCGATAGTCAGCTGGCAGCTTTGAAACAAAAGGGACTTCAGCTCCACTTCGATGTGCCCGAACAGCCCCTTTGGATACAGGG
>CANGNB010000276.1 GCA_947454545.1 Oligoflexaceae bacterium | reverse complement strand
GAGCAATCGTTGGTGTTCTGTGGAAGCAATCACTGAAAAAAACTCCTGCAATGAGCATGAAATAAGATGCGTAGAGAACAATAAACGAGCCATCGAAAGTTTGAGCCATAGCACTTCGTAAAAGTTCAAAACCAAATCCTGAAAGGCTGAGAACATACCCAAGACCAGAGGTGACGAAAAAAGCGTAGAGAATATAGAGCCTGTCGCGAAAGGCAATCCATAAGAAGGCATTGTATATAATGACACACAAGAGAAAGCCAGCAGCAAGAGAGACAAAGTTTTCTTCATAACGACTGTATTTTTCAAAATCTTTCACTCTGTGTAATCTTAGGTCAAGCTGAACGACATTTGCTTCAAGGAAAAAGGTGAAATGACTTCTGCTGTGAGGGGGAAGAATGAGCTCAAAAACAGCAGTTTTTGCTGGTATAAGATTGGGTCCTTGCGAGCCCATTAATCCTGATTGTCCAAGGAAAATGCTCTTATGTTTTAGTTCGGGCTGAGAAATTTGGTAGAGTGTCATCAGTTTGATAGTGACTGTGTTGCTTTCGAGGTAGAGGTGGATCGTTTCATCCAGGTCGTTCTCTAGTAAAAAATATCCTGCATAGAGTTTTTGATCGACGTTGAGACCGGAATTGAGAAGTCCATTTTTCAATGGAACAGGTACCCATTCTGGATTTGACTTTATGACTTTTTGGATTGAAGACTCAATGAGCTCACTGTGCTCTGTGCCTGAAGCATCAATCTTGAGAGTTTTTTTCAGAAGGATGTGAGTGTCAGGGTTTTGAGAAACATAGATCAAAAGATCTTCTTTTTTTCCCAACCGAAATGACCCCTGGTTGACTGATGATGTGACTATGGCTGAAGGGGTAGCAGACTGGGCAAGAGAAATTGAGCTTTTGAAGTAAGAAAGTATGAAAAGGACACCTATGGCTCCAATGAAAGAGTTCCATCGACACGCAGCAATGTTGCCATGAGTTGTCATAAATCCTAAACCATTACTTTACTTTGGCCATAACAAGAAGTTACATCGGATTTAAATGGCAGCAAATTTAAGGGATAAGGGCCATTGCCCATCAGCTTAAAAAGAGCCTGATAAGAGATGCAATAAAGTGTTCAAAATTGGGTGAAATATTAAAATAAATACATGAATTCATATACTTAAGAACGATGTTAATCTCTGTATCTTGATTGTTAAAGTTTTGGGAAAGGCTCATCTTTCGAAGAGCAGCAGGGATTTTGTGGGGATGCTCATATCATTGAAGGGAATCTGCCGGTAGGCATATGGAATTGATACGCGATGTAAATGTTGATCGAAGAATATAAAAAAACAGACTCTCTTTCAAGAGAGCCTGTTTCGAGTAGAAACTTGTTGAGTATTTTACTGAGCCAATCGTCTCAAGACAAATTGGAGAATTCCACCATTGTTGAAATAGGCTAATTCGTCCTCGCTGTAGATAGCACTCTGCAATTGAACCTCCTCTTTAGAACCATCTTTTCTTGTAATGGTACAAGTGAGTTTTTGCCGAGGCTTCATTGTTGCAATGCCTTTGATGTCGAAGAGCTCTTCGCCTGTAAGCTTGAGAGATTTTCTGTTCTGACCGTCTGTAAAGAACAAGGGCAGTACACCCATTCCAATCAAGTTTGAACGGTGGATTCGTTCGAAAGATTCCACGATGACGGCTCGAACTCCCAAAAGATTCGTTCCTTTAGCAGCCCAGTCACGAGAAGAACCAGTTCCGTATTCTTTGCCGCCAATGACGACGAGAGGAGTGCTCTGCTCCTTGTACCGGATAGCTGCATCGTAGATCGAAAGGACTTCACCAGTAGGAATGTGTTTGGTGATGCCCCCTTCCTTTCCATCAAGCATTTCGTTTTTGATGCGAATGTTGGCGAAGGTGCCTCGCATCATCACTTCATGGTTTCCACGTCGAGCACCGTAGGAGTTGAAATCATCAGGTTTCACACCATGATCTTGGAGGTACTTACCAGCGGGTCCACTTTTGCTAATGTTGCCTGCCGGAGAAATATGGTCCGTAGTTACCGAGTCACCGAGGATAGCCAATGGTCTTGCAGAAAGAATATCGACCTGTCCCTTAGCTTCTTTAGGCATGTTTTCGAAGTAGGAGGGATGACGAACGTAGGTACTATTTTTGTCCCAGTTGAACGTGAGGCCTTGTCCAGCAGCTGTTTTTTGCCACTGTGTTGGCCCTTGAGCGACATTATCATATCGCTTTTTGAACAATCCAGGTGAGAGAGAAGCTGAAACAGCTGCCTGTATCTCCTGATTTGACGGCCAAATATCTTTGAGAAATACGTCTTTACCGTCTTTGCCTTTGCCGAGTGATTCAGTCGAAAGATCTACATTCAATGAACCTGCAAGTGCATAGGCTACAACAAGAGGAGGTGAAGCGAGATAATTAGCCTTAACGTCAGGGCTGATGCGGCCCTCGAAGTTTCTGTTCCCTGAGAGAACAGCTGTCGCCACCAAATTATTATCTTGGATGGTTTTCGAGATTTTTTCAGGAAGAGGTCCTGAATTGCCGATACAAGTCGTACAACCGAAACCTGTGATGTGGAAGCCAAGCTGATCGAGATAAGTTTGGAGACCAGCCACTTGCAAGTAGTCTTGTACAACTTGGGAGCCTGGCGCCAGCGAGCTTTTCACCCATGGTTTGCGGGTAAGGCCGCGTTCGACGGCCTTTTTAGCAAGAAGGCCTGCAGCAATGAGAACCGAAGGATTCGATGTGTTTGTGCAGCTTGTAATCGCGGCTATGACTACGTCGCCATGAGTGAGGCTGTAAGTCTCGCCGGAGACAGGTGCTGCAGTATTGGCATCTTTCTCCGCGACTTTGAAGGTCTTGGGAAGGCTAGCTTTAAAGTCAGATTTTGCTTTGGACAGGGCTATTCGATCTTGGGGTCTTGCAGGGCCTGCGAGGCTGGGCTCGATGGTTGAAAGATCAAGCTCGACGATCTGAGTGTAGACTGCTTCGACCTTGTTATCGCGCCAGAGGCCTTGGGCTTTAGCATAGTGCTCGACAACCTTAACCTGATGTTCGTCACGACCTGTCAGGCGCAAGTAACGGAGTGTTTCGTCATCGATAGGGAAAAAGCCGCAAGTGGCGCCGTATTCAGGAGCCATATTGGCAATGGTTGCGCGGTCGGCAAGAGCAAGGTGGTCAAGGCCTGGGCCAAAAAACTCAACGAACTTTTCGACAACGCCGACTTTTCTCAATTTTTCGACTACTGTGAGGACGAGATCTGTGGCTGTCAGTCCTTCTTTTAATGTACCGGTGAGCTTGAAGCCAATCACTTCAGGCAAAATCATCGTAACAGGCTGATCCAGCATAGCAGCTTCGGCTTCAATACCACCAACACCCCAACCAAGAACGGCAAGTCCGTTGATCATGGTCGTGTGGCTGTCTGTTCCCACTACAGTGTCAGGAAACAAGAAGGTCTTGCCTTCATCCGTGCGGTTCCAGACAACTTTAGCAAGATATTCGAGGTTCACCTGATGACAAATCCCTGTTCCGGGGGGAACGACGCGGAAGTTGTCAAAAGAATTTTGCGCCCATTTGAGGAATTGGTAACGCTCCATGTTACGTTCGAACTCAAGATCTACGTTTTTCTGAAAAGCGTCTGGAGTGCCGAAATAATCGACCATGACTGAGTGATCGATCACGAGATCGACAGGAGAGAGGGGATTGATCTTTTTAGCATCGCCTCCCAATGCCTGCATGGCTTGGCGCATAGCAGCCAAATCAACAACGGCAGGTACACCGGTAAAATCCTGCATCAAAACTCGAGCTGGATGAAAAGCAATTTCATGGGTGGATGTCTTTGTGCTGACCCATTTTTGAATAGCAGCGACGTCCTCTTTTGTGACGACGGAGCCGTCTTCGTATCGCAGTAAGTTTTCGAGGAGAACTTTCAATGTAATCGGAAGCTTGCTTATATCGCCGAGACCGTTTTTGGAGGCGTCGGGTAGACTGAAGTAGTGGTATGACTTTCCGTCCACATCCAAGGTCTTTTGCGATTTGAATGTATCGAGTCTTTTCTGTGCCATGGAATCCTCGCAGAAGTGAGTCAAACGTAGAGGTTGGAGCATACTCCCATTCGTAGGTCTTTGCACCAGTTTGTTCACGGTTGCGAGGCTGTAGGGGCCTGTTTTTGTATGCACTTTTGTGCGCTGAAGTGATTGGGTGAATTCGAGCTGCGGAAACTGGGTCAATGAAATTCTAGGATTTTTAACAAAAATTTATGGGTAATGAAGCTAGCTTCAGTCTGTGCATTTTGGTATAGGTTGCGCTCGCGGGAGGTATCATGTTTTACGATATCGATGAAGCAGCCAGCAAGCGAGAGAGGCAAAAGGCCAAAGATTTAAAAAAATCGCGCTGGTGGCAAAATCTCATACAAAAGTGTGCTTGCTATTATTGTGGCATGGCACTGGTAAGAGAGCAGGTGACTATGGATCACGTTGTGCCCATCAGTCGTGGTGGGCGTAGCACTCCAGGAAATCTGGTACCTGCCTGTAAGACCTGTAACGAACAGAAGAGAAGTCTCACCGCAGTGGAATGGCAGGACTACCTCCAAGGATTCCATTCACGAACGCTTGCAGAGGCTCATGGTGTAGGCAAAGATTAGAAGGAAAAGGCCAAGCTGAAGGTAGTGGTACCAGCGTACACCTTGGCTGTGGCGGTCGCCACCACGACTTGTCCGGGTCAGTTTCTTCGCACGAGCTGCTTGAGCTCTTTGTTGCTGAAGGCGCTGACGCTCTTTGGCCAAGTCGATGAGGTTGTTGTCCTGAGGATTCTGGTTATTTTCAGGCATGATAAAGGCCTTATGAAATGTGCGAATTTTGTCTGCTAATATCATAGTTTAAAGAGCTCCCAAGGTACAGTCAAACACCATGGTGCGTTCTGAGAAGGAGATTTTCGTTGGCGTTTCATTCGAAACTTCGCAGTTTGATAGTGGTTCCGACATACAACGAGGCCCAGAATATCAGGCCCTTGCTTGACGAGATTTTGCAGCACACGCCAGAAGCTCATATTTTGGTCGTTGACGACAATAGTCAGGATGGCACCGCAGGTTTGGTCCGTGCTCACACTGCCTTTGAGCGCGGGCAGATCTTCCTCCTCGAGCGTTCGGGCAAACTGGGTCTAGGAACGGCCTACATTGCCGGGTTTAAATGGGCTCTCGAGCGCGGCTATGAAGCCG
>CANGNB010000275.1 GCA_947454545.1 Oligoflexaceae bacterium | reverse complement strand
GTTCATGCCCTGCTCACCGACGGGACTCACGCAGCCGACGATGAGATCTTGGATAGCGCTCGTATCGAGCTTCTGACGTTCAGCGAGGGTCTTGAGTTGCTGACTCAAGAGCGCAACGGGTTTGACTTCGTAAAGTTTGCCATCAGCTTTGCCTTTGCCCCTGGGAGTTCTGATCGCATCGTAGATAAACGCTTGCCCCGACATGAGTTCTCCTCTCCGTTCGTACGTCTTCTAGCACTCTAGGGGCAGCAATTCGACGAGGCAATGGCCGAGCTGGTCAGTTTGGTTGGCAACTTCGTCCATCTTTGGGTCCCGAGGCTTGCCTGTAGACTTTGGCGGAGGAACTCTGGTCTTTTTGGCGATAGCCCTGAGGGGTCGCCCCTGTCCACTTTTTAAAAGCGCGATGAAAGGTCGATGCTTCGGAATAACCCAACTCTAAAGCGATAGCATCGACACTTTTGTGGGTGCACGAGAGATAGTAGAGTGAGCGTTGTCTGCGCAGGTTTTCGCGCAGCTCGTTAAAATTATGGCCTTCTTCTCTTAAACGCCGACGTAAGGTTGATGGGCTCAGCATGAGATGAGCGGCGAGCTCCTCTAGGCCATGGGTGAGGTGCTGAGGTCTTTGCAAAAGGTACGCGCAGACGATACTCTGAAAACTTTCATCTTTTTTAAAGTCGAGGAGCAGATTACGCGTGCTGTTTCGTAGCATTTTCCGAAGCTGTTCGCTCGTCCGTTTGATCGGCTCGGCCGCATAGTCACGCGATAGAGTCACGGAAGACACGGGCTGTAAGAAACTGATGGGGCAGGCGAACTTGCTTTCAAAGGAATGACCGCTCAGATCAGGGGCATAAGCGAAGCTCATGGCTGTTGGGACGATGGTGCGGTCGATGAGCCAGGCGCTCACGCGCAGCATGATCGCGAAAGCTGCTTCTGTGAAAAAGCTTTCAGGCCCTTTCAGGGGACGGTCCAAATGTAATTCGACGCGAATCTGCCTGGTATTGGACACGAGATTTAAATGAAAGTCACTCGAAACAAGGCCGAAAAAACGAGCGCAGGTTTTGAGAGCGCTATCAAGGTCTGGACTCGCGAGCATGGCCTGGCAGAGGAGACCAAAAGTACCTGGGCGCAGTCCGTGCTCGAGGAACGCAAAGCTCTCATCATGACTGCAGTGAAGGATAGCCTTAAGGAGGCGGCTGTATGTCCGTGAGGAGATATAGGCACTTTCAGGTCGAATATCCTCAAGCGAGAGTTTGGCCTTAGCGAGTATGCGTGGGCCTTCACGGCGCGCAAAATCACTAGCCATGATCGCGTCCACATAGCGAAGGGCGAGTTTATCGTGTTTCTTAGGGCCGCTCATCTTCAGGTTTAGACTCCCAAACTTTTGATGGTGTGGCCATCAGGGTAGCTTGGGTGCTTCATCCGGGTTCGATAGAGAGCACGTCGCGGCAAAAGCTCAGAGAGCTTAGCGCGCAGAATGAGAAGGTTTCGTACCAGGCCTTTGAGCCAAGGACCAGCGGGCTCGAGCTGAAAGGCCCGCGTCAAGCGTTCCGACATGATCGCAGGGAGGAGCCTTCCGATCATATGGCTCAAAGGAAACGGCATCATGCCTGCAACGACGGGGAGGACGCCGTGATAGAGCTTGGCATTGTTTTCGCTATAAAGCATATGCTGACGTTCGTAAGACTCATGATAAGTCTGCATGGTTTCAAGATCAGCAAAAAGCTCGCGTATTCCCATTCGTTTGCCAACGGCTATCCAGAAATGAAAGAGGGCTTGCTTCTCTGTTATGCTGAGCTCTCGGGCTCCAAACTCTTGCATCCACAGTATGGGTTCGACGACAAAAGTCGCCAGAACATAGAGCATCTGCTCGTTGGTGATCGGATGCCGAGCATGCATGCGATTGATTCTCTGGATCGCCTGAGCCCCTTCAGGACTGGAGTAGCCTTTCTCAATAAAATGTGACAGCAAAAGATCGGTATCATCATAGCGTTTTTGAGTGCGGCCTAAAAACTCTCCCGAATCGATCAGGATCTTGGCTATCGAGGGAATAGCAAAAGTTTTGAGGAGAGCAATTTCAATGGCACGGACAAAGTCGAAAGAGCAGGTGTAAACCACCATCTGCTTGACGATCTCTTCATGATCACGAACAGGATCAAGATGTCCGTACTTCAACTTGCCCATGTTTTCCCCCTTTAATCGAGCCCTGGAACCTGAGAGTATTCTTTGCGAAAACGCTGGCCCCAGTGTTCACACTGCTCGGGTTTGATGTCTGACCAAAGGCTGCGAGTCGTCGAAAACTCACCGCCCCCTTGCCCTGCAAAAGTCGCTACGATCTCTCCCGTTTTGCGATTTTCAATGCTGCCTTTAATGATGGGAGTGTGGATCATGATCACAAAGATCCGCGTAAGAGCTGTGGCATTGGAGAGCATAGGAAGCTGCGCATCGGTGAGCTCGTAAGAAGCACGGATGCGATAGTCATCGTTTTGAGCAAGCACTTCGACAGCATTGGGAACGCATTGATGAGCGCCGCGATGGTAGAACCAATCCTTCAACTTCCAGCGAAGTTGATTGTCTTTGGCAAAAAAGCGCAAGGATTTGTTCACACCCTGGTCTTGAAAACGCACATCGAGCCAGTCCATATCCTTGGATTTATGATAGGTTTGCCAAGCCCACTGGACTTTGCTCTGCTCGTCAGACAAGACGGAAAAGACCCAGCCATCGAGGGCAAAATTCCAACGTCCCCACGAATTTTCGCGGTAGCCATGGCCAGAGATGGGCAGTGTTTCGCCCGTTTTTCGATTCGTCATGGTTCCCTCGACGTGAGTCCGGGGCCATTGCATGTGGACATTCCAACTTTCGCCGGGCAGAAAACCGACATCCTTGCCGCTGACTGGTCCAAAAGGTGCGCCGAGCTGATCGGCGCCAGCATCCATCCAGTCGGGAGTCACCAAAAGGTCCCAGGCAACATCTTCCGTCTGACCTTCTAACCGAAAGGCACCCCCCAAGGCATTGACCTTAGTCTCTTCTGTGAGAGTCGCAAACATTTCACGTTGGCTATCTTTAGCGGTAAAGTTTTTCGTCTGTGAGCTGACTGTAAATTCGTTTGCAAAGCGTTGGTAATTCGAAAAACTTGAGCCATCTGACCAGCGTCCGGCAATGGCCAAGCTGGCCCCTGAGGGCATAAGAGAGACGGGAAGCTTCCAGCGCGACAGACTCTCCTCATCCGTAATATTACCCAGGCGTCCGCGGGGATCGACAAGGACATAACCAATGGAGCCGGTAAATTGCCTCTTCGCATCGTGAACCATGAAGTACTGCCACTCGAAGGTAAAGCCATCGACTGGGCTAGACTGCAGATAGGGGGGAGTCAAGACATTCCATCCTGGCTCTTGTCCGATCGTCGGAGGGGGACTGGGTTGCCCCAAGGCTTTCTGACGAACAAATCCGAGGGAGCTCAGCAAGACCAAAATGTACACAAGATGAAGACGCATAGGAGCCTCTTAAAATATTCGGGACTTCGGATCAAAGTGGGGCGGCATCGGTTGCTTAGGGAGCCGACCGAAGAAAGAGATCGGAACTTTGTATACCGGTCCACTATAGCAAGACCTCTAAGCTATTCAAGGAGGATTCCTTACCTTTTGGTCGATTCTTGCTGATAACTCAGCGACGAAAACTGGGGATCTGTTGCGTTCGCGGGGGTGGCTCTCGTTTGGAGTTAGGACGCCAGATGTAACTCAAAGAAAGTATTGATCTTAATGGGTTTAGGGAAGGAATGTCGGTAGGACGTATAGGGGGCTAGGGGCGCGTAAACGTAATCGAAAGGTGGCCGGGTCTCCGACACCGTTCTCCTAAATATCTGAAACGTTTACAATATTGAACAGTGACGGGGGTGATTATAGAAAACAACGATGAGCATCTTAAGTTCGCCCTCTTCATGCCGATCCACCCTACACAGGAACAAGAGCTCTGGTTTGAAATGACTTCAAATCGGGGCGCTGCGAGGAAGGAGCAAGGCTGCTCTTTTTTCGAAATTCCGGGAGATGAGTGCCTTTATGAAACTCAACCTGAAGGCCGCTGCAGCGGTGATCCAACAGGCGAAGACGCCAGAGGAAGACGCCTCCGAGCATCATATCCTTATCGTCGATGATGAGGCGCCGAACCTTCAGGGATTGGCTCGTCAGCTTGTCGCTCATTACCGGGTGACAACTTTCACCTCTGCCCGTGAAGCCTTAAAAAAAATTGATGAAGGCGGTCCCGATGTCGATTTTTCAGTCGTCATCAGCGATCAGATCATGCCTGAGATGAGTGGTGTTGAATTTCTTTCTCAACTTCAAAAACGCCGACATCCCGCACCTAGGATCATGCTGACAGGCTACGCTGCTCTTGAGAACGTAGTGTCGGCCGTGAATGATGCGGCGATTTTTCGCTATGTGACCAAACCCGTGTCGGGTGAGACCCTCTCGCAAGTCATTCGCGAAGCTATCGAACATTACGAAATGCGCAAGGAAAACGGGCGTCTTATCACCATGGCCAAGGAGCTCTTGGAGAAGAACGCTTCGTTGCAAAAGAAGATACTGTCCTACAGTCCGGAATCAGCCTCTGAGGATCTCGCGCTCGAGATCTTCCCACCTCGTCGCCACCAAGTCACTGTCATCTTTGCTGAAATCAAGGGCTTGGGGGAAAATGCGCGGAAAACAGAACCTGAGACAGTCATAGGTATCATGGACAAGGTTTTTCACCCTCTCCACGAGATCATCTACAACGCCGGTGGGGTTGTCGACAAGCACCTGGGCCATGGATTGATGGCCTTGTTTGGTCTTACAGGCGGAACAACGGTTCATGCCGCAGCAACCGCGACGCAGCAGATGGTGCAAAGACTTTCGACTATTCTGAAAGATCTGGATGCTCCCTTTCAAGACCTGAAGGTATCTATCGGAGTAGCCTCGGGAACAGTGGTCATGGGGCTCGTGGGAAGTATTCGTCGTACAGAATTTGCTGTGGTTGGCGACACAGCAAACCTTGCAGCTCGTTTGCAAGAGGCTGGAACTCTTGTGCTCGAGTCTGGGGATAAGCAGAATGTATTCGGTCATGCCGAGCGTGTGGTGGCTCTGTGCACAGATAATATGCTCGAAGCAGCTCCGCAATTCAAACGTGTTGAAGTTCCTGAGTCTATGAAGATCCGAGATTTCACGGACATCCGTGAGCTCGGTGTACTTACCCTCTGACTGTCCGCTTTCT
>CANGNB010000274.1 GCA_947454545.1 Oligoflexaceae bacterium | reverse complement strand
TCAAGTTTAATTTAACTTAAAAACAAAAGTCTGAGAGGTAATGTACCTCTCAGACCTTTATGGAAACCTTGAAAAACAATTGAGATTCTAGCGCTTTTTAGCTTTTTTCTCGGATTTTTCTGCCAGAGTAAGTGCCTCTGTGAGAATTCTCTTTTGCTCTTTCTCGTGAACTTTGGTGTAGCCCTCAGCCGTCGTACCTGCGTCTCTTCGTCCGCAGTATTGAACCTTACCAACAAGCTTTTCCAATCGGTGTCGAATGAATGTCCAAGCTCCCATATTTGCAGGCTCCTCTTGAACCCAGAAAAATTCTTCTGCTTCAGAGTAAGAAGCCAAGACCTGCTGGATTTGATTCTCCGCAAACGGATACAACTGCTCCACTCTAACCAGAGCAACTTCATCTTTGATTCCTAGATCCTGCCGCTCTTTGTCCAGTTCGTAAAAAATCTTACCCGTGCAGAAAAGCACACGCCTAACCTGCTCTTTAGACTTTATCGACACATCATCAATAACTTCATGGAAGGCGCCTTCTGTAAACTCTGCAACTCTCGACACGCACAGAGGATGTCTCAGCAAACTCTTGGGTGTCATAATTACCAGAGGCTTGCGGAAAGGTCTGTGAAGTTGACGTCGGAGAATATGGAAGAGCTGAGCTGGCGTCGTAAGATTCGCAACTTGAATGTTGTTGTCCCCGCAAAGCTGCAGGTAGCGCTCAGGACGCGCACTTGAATGCTCAGGTCCCATCCCCTCGTATCCATGTGGTAGAAGCAATACAAGGCCACATGCCTGCTTCCACTTCGCTTCAGAAGCAGCAAGGAACTGGTCTATAATGATTTGAGCACCGTTACTAAAGTCTCCGAATTGAGCCTCCCAGAGTACCAAGGATTCTCGATCTGCAACGGAGTAACCAAACTCAAAACCCATAACTCCCTGCTCTGATAGGGGGCTATTCATAATCTCTACTTCAGCCTGACCTTGACCGAGCTGGTTTAAAAGCTCGAGAGGTTTGCCATTTTCAAAATCGCGGATTACCGCATGACGGTGGGAGAAAGTACCTCTGCGACAATCTTGTCCAGAAAGGCGCACATGTTTACCCTCTAGGGCAAGGCTTCCAAAGGCTAAAAACTCTGCCAATCCCCAATCGACAGCTCCCTCACCTTGAATCATTTCAATCCTTGATTTCAAGAGCCGCTCGATCTTTGGATTGACCTTAAATCCCTCAGGCACTCTTGTGGTAGCCTCTACAATACCTTTTAGGGTTTTTCCGCTTATCTTAGTGTCATAAGACTTAAAGATATCAGATTCCGAAGCTTTCACCATCTTGACACTGACTTCGAGTTCTTTCGGAACCGGCGTTAGGATCTCTACGCCTCCCGAACGCACTTTTTCCATGCCAGACTGCAATCGTTCACGAAAGGCTTTCATTTCTTCAGCTAAAGATGCTTCTGAATACAAGCCTTCTTGGATCAGCTTTTGTCCATAAAGGCTCAAAACTGTGGGGCGATTCTTAATCACTTTGTACATAAGAGGCTGAGTAAAGCTTGGCTCGTCAGTTTCATTATGCCCATGTCGGCGATATCCGATAAGGTCGATCACAAAATCTTTCTTAAACTTTTGCCTGTATTCTAGGGCCAGCTTAGCAGCCCAAACGACAGCTTCAGGATCATCAGCATTAACGTGCAGAACGGGACAGCGAATGATTTTCGCCATTCCAGATGCGTACTTATTAGAACGAGCCTCACCTGGGTCGGTAGTGAACCCAACTTGGTTATTTGCGATGATATGAATCGTCCCGCCCGTTCGATAGGATTCCAAATCTGCGAGATTGAGCGTTTCAGCTACCAATCCCTGACCCATAAAAGAAGCATCTCCATGGATCTGAATGGGCAAAACTTTGCTATATGATGAATCCTTCAGCAACCTCTGTCTGGCTCGCGTGAATCCTTCAACGACAGGATTAACAGCCTCTAGATGGCTTGGATTTGGAGATAAATAGGCACGAACTTTACCCCCAGACATCGTATCTATCGTGCCAGCAAAGCCTTTATGGTACTTGACATCACCATCGATACCATAGGTTTCAATCTCACTCCCTTCGAACTCCTTGATCATGAGCTCGTAGGGTTTACCCATGAAATTGCAGAGGACATTCAATCGACCCCGATGGGCCATTCCTAGGCACAATTCGTCAATTTTTGCTTTAGAAGCTTCGTCAGCAATCACATCAAGCATAACGATGATGCTATCAAGACCCTCGACCGAAAACCTCTTTTGGCCGAGATATCTGTCCTGCAGAAACTTTTCGAATCCCTCTGCCTGTGTCAATTTTTGTACGATACGCTTTTTGGTTTTGGTATCTACAGCTGGATGGTTACGGCAGGCCTCCATCTGAGCTTGCAGCCACTCGACGGATTCATGGTCTGAAGTGTCACGAAAGTCTGGTCCAATCGGTCCGCAGTATGTTTCCAAGAGAATCGATCGAATTTCTTTAAAGGTAACAGGTCCCTTAACTTGTAGCGTCGCAGGATGAAACTCTTGGTCATCACTGACACCAACAAGCCCATTGTTCTCAGGTAGTAATACTTTTTCTAATGCTGGCCGTTCCTCAAGTGGATTCAGGTAAGCCGACAGATGGCCCAATCGTCGATATAAGTTAATAAATGCTTCAACCTTGGCCTCAGAATCGTCTTTTGTGCCAGAGAAAGCATTGCCCGATGTGGCAAACTCATACCCTTCAAAAAACTGTTTCCAAGAAGCATCTAATGCGTCCGGATTACGACGATACTCTTGATAGAGCCCCTCTAGATACTTAGTGTTTGTACCATTCGCGAAGCTAAACTTGCCGCCGTCGATGACACCCTTCATTTTTTTTCTCCAAAGGATTCGGACTCAAGAGGACCTAAATCACTTATCTTGTCGTTAACTATGCAGTGAACGCTTATCTACCGCCAAAGCAGCTTCCTTAATAGCTTCAGCAAGTGTGGGATGAGCGTGAACTGAACGAGCTATATCCTCTGCACTCGCAGAATACTCAAAGGCAATTGCCAATTCAGCAATCAACTCTGAGGCAGAGGGGCCTACTATGTGTGCTCCAAGCAATCTGTCGGTAACTTTATCTGCTATGAGTTTGACGAAACCTTCGCCTTCACCCATCGCTAGCGCACGACCATTCGGTGCAAATGGAAATTTTCCAATCTTAACCTCACGGCCTTGGGCTTGAGCCTCTTGCTCTGACAGCCCTATCGCGGCTACTTCCGGCCAAGTATAGACTACATTTGGTATTGCCTCATAATTGACATGACCAGCTTTACCAGCAATGATTTCGGCACAAGCGACACCTTCTTCTTCTGCCTTATGTGCAAGCATCGCTCCATCGATGACATCACCGATTGCATAAACTCCCTGCACCGCAGTCTGAAAGTGAGAATCTACTTTAATCTTACCGTTCTTCTCGGTTTGGAGACCAATTGAATCGAGGCCCAGACCTTTTGTAAAGGCTCTCCTACCTACAGCCACCAAAACCTTATCGCATGGTATTTCAATTTTCTGACCGTCTTTTTCGGCAGTAACCTTAACACCTGATTTATCTTTGACGAGTCCGACGAATTTTGTCTCCTCGTGAAATTGAAGCCCTTCAGCTCCAAGAACTTTTTTCATAGTTCTTACGACATCTTTATCCATCATTGGCAGGATACTTGGGGCGGCCTCAATGACAGTGACCTTAGAACCCAGCCTCGCCCAAACACTCCCTAGTTCGAGACCTATTACGCCACCACCGATGACAACCAAATGTCCAGGAACTTTGTCCAATGACAAAGCTCCAGTAGAGCTAACAATTGTCGTTTCATCAAAAGGAGCAGAAGGCAATTCAATGGGTTCGCTGCCTGTTGCAATGATTGTTTTCTGGCTACTGAAAACTGTTTCCTTACCATCTTCGGCTGTAACTTTAATCTGGCTCGAACCCAGAAAAGCTCCCCGGCCTTTAAAGTAAGTGATTTTATTTTTCTTAAAAAGAAACTCGATACCACCCGTGAGTTTCTTAACGATTTCATTTTTGCGCTTCATCATCTGCGAGAGGTCGAAAGAAACGTCTCCTACAGTGACACCATGCTCTTTCATTTTATGCTGAGCCTGATGAAGCACTTCGCTTGACTGAAGCAGCGCCTTGCTTGGAATGCAACCTACATTCAAACAAGTCCCACCCAAAGTTCCTCGACTTTCAACACAGGCAACCTTTAAACCTAATTGAGCGGCACGAATTGCCGCGACGTAACCACCAGGACCACCACCTATGACTGTCAGGTCAAACGTTAATTCGCTCATAACCTATCAAACTCCGAGTAGAAGACGAGTAGGGTCTTCTATTGCATCTTTAATCTTTATTAAGAAACTCACAGCTTCTTTGCCATCAACGATTCTATGATCGTAGGAAAGGGCAAGGTACATCATAGGTCTCACAACAATCTGCCCATTTACGACAACGGGCCTTTCTTGGATCTTGTGCATTCCCAAAATGGCGCTCTGAGGGGGATTCAAAATTGGGGTTGAAAGCAAACTTCCAAATACTCCACCATTTGAAATAGTGAAGGTCCCACCATTAAGGTCTTCCAAACCAATTTTACCGTCTCTTCCTTTTTTGGCATACTCACCAATAGCTGCTTCGACATCTGCAAAATTCATGTCTTCACAATTACGGAGGACTGGAACCATGAGACCACGGTCAGTCGAAACGGCAACACCGATATCGCAATAGTCATGATAGACTATTTCTGATCCATCGACGTGACCATTGATTGCAGGAAAAGCCTTCAACGCTTCTACCGCAGCTTTCACAAAAAAGCTCATGAACCCGAGGTTCACGCCATGCTTTTCTTTGAAGCTATCTTTGTAGCGCTTTCTCAATTCCATCACACCAGTCATATCAACTTCATTGAAAGTTGTAAGCATGGCAGCTGTGTGCTGAGCTTCTACCAAACGCTCTGCTATTCGCTGGCGAATTCTCGACATTTTCTCACGTCTAACGACACGATTACCTTGCCCCGCAGCTTTTGGCTGTATGGGAGTAGCCGTTGGAACGGTCATTGCTTCTTTTGAAACTGGAGCGGCAGCAGGGGCGCCGCCTGAGTGCTTAATCAAATCTTCTTTGGTAAGCCTTCCTCCCTTGCCACTTCCTGGAATTTGAGAGGTGTCTATGCTCTCCTCAGCCACCATCCGCGCTACCGCAGGACTTTTTGGTCTAGTGTCCTCTGCAACG
>CANGNB010000273.1 GCA_947454545.1 Oligoflexaceae bacterium | reverse complement strand
GCTGCCGTCTTCCTCGCCTTAGCTCTATGGCCTCGACATGATGCAATTGAGCCCGTTGCTATACAAGCGAAAGGTAGCGAACCCATTCAAGAGCTAAGCTGTGATGCGAATCTAGTGAGTGCTGATCGATCAACTTTGGAATTTGATGAAATAGAACAGGGAATACTTCAAGCGTTGTACCCAAGACTGCGGTGTAGCCAAGCTGTGTATGCCCATACTCTCGTCCAGGCTTCTTCTGGATCCTGGATTGTTTTAGGGTGGAATCAGAAGATAGATTCGCAATTTCATTTTGTGGAACATGAAGGCAAGCTCGCCGATCTTCAAGGCTTTAAGGGATTGCCTTTTGTACAGTGGGTAACACGAGAGCCTCTTCCTCAAGATTTTAAAGACGATGTTTCGCAAGCCCTATGGTCGATGCGTATAAACCTGCCGTAAGATCCTTATCCCTCAGCTCAAAGACTGGCTCGCTCCACTAGAAGCGATCAAATTGCTTTTCAACTTTTCGCGGCTTTGTCTGCCACGGTTGATAGTCCCAGACTTCGACGGGAGGCACCAGGATAAACAGACCACCAAATAGGCAAATAGGAACGGCAAGACTTAACCAGTGATAATCAAGTGCTTGACCGAAGGTAAGAAGCAGGGTGAAGCCGCCCATTGCGAGAAGAAGCAGGACGCCCAAGGAATAGCGGCGTAATGGATTGATTTTGAGGCGACTGTAATATTCTTCTTTGTTTGTAGCCATGAGAACCTCTTAACTTTTTGGGGAAACGGTATCTTCGGGTTCGAGTGGAGGCGTTCGCTGAAAGGCGGGTCGATAATTCCAGAACCACCTTGCCAAAAATAAGAAGGCGAAAAACACACTTGAGCATACATAGAGAAGATAGGAAGAAGGTTTTTCACTTTGCTCTGGAATAACAAAAAAGAAGGCGACGCCTACGAGCGTTCCATAGAGACCAAAGAGGAGACCGGATGGAATGTCACGGCGGTCTGTATTTTTAAGGGGCATGAGGAGTATACACAGCCAGAGGATGCAGCCGACAATAAATCCCCAGTCCCAGAGCTCCATCCCTTCAAGGAGAAGGTGAGGGTATTGGCTGAGGACATCAAGGAATCCATCTTGACCTAAAGCTTCTGCCATATGATCTCCTGTGCTTTGGTCCTTTCGGCATTAGAGGTGAGAAATAGAGGGAAGATTTTGCCTAGCATGTTTAGAAAACTGGCGCCGATAGGAGACTGATACGGAGCTTAGGAAAGGACGGCCAGAAATGAAGTGTCTAAAACTTAGCTTGCTAGGATTGGTTGGCATGTGGGCTGAGCCCCTTTTAGCTGTGCAGCGTGACGAAAAACTTGCTGCCGCATTGGAAGAACCCTTAGGGGAGTTGTCTTTGCCCGTCACCGCCCTTGATCGTGGCAGCGTGCAACAAGGGGAGACACTTTTTTTTGAATTTCCCTATAAAGTGAGTTCCACCGGGTCCGTTCGCATCTTGGGGATTCATCAGGAATGTGGCTGTTTGTCTGAATCTCTCAAGCCAGGCACAAAGCTTGAGGCTGGATCTGAAGGGGTGATTCGTGTTCAGGCCGATACATCCCATTTTGTCGGTAATTTTGATAAAAAAATCACTATTATAACGGATGAAGCGGATAACGAAGCCCACGTGTTTCGTGTCCGAGCCAAAATCGATCAGAGTCTTTCTTGGCAACCGGCACTTGTCGAACTCGATCTGGCAAAAGTTGGAGATGAGAGAAAGTTTGCAAAGGTCTCGATCCGCAATGTTTCCAAGCAAAGTTTGCATATTGAGAAACTTCGCTATAACGAAGATAATCTTGAGGTTGTTAAGTCCCCTATGGGTGACGGCTGGGAGCTTTTGGTACGCTGGAAGGGCGAAAAGCCAAGAAAAGCATGGGCTGAGACGATTGAAATCAGCACTGACGGCGTAGTCAAAACCTTTAAGATACCAGTCGTAGAAAAATCTCCTCCGCGATAAGCGAGGAGACCCTAAGCGAAAGTAAAGGCAGCTTATGTTTGCAAATTTGTACTATGTCGTCGGTGGTCTCTTTGTATTCAGTATCGGTCTTTATTCCTATTTTGCACATCTCCTGTCCCAGGATCTCAAACTGGGAACCATCCCAACCCATACTCAGAAGTGATCAGAGCAGACGGCCGACAAGGGCTGTCTTATTTGCATCTAAAATTTCAACAGCTAGGTTCTGGCCGACGATGTCGTGCTGTGAAGGAATTTTCACGAGGCGGAACTGCTCAGTGCGACCGTAATAAAATCTTGGATCTTTGCGGCTTTGGTAATGAATCAGGACCTTGCGAGTCCGGCCGATCTCCGCAAGATTGTTTTCGATGGTGATACGGTCCTGGAGCTGATTGAGGGCTGCAAGGCGACGAGTCATGACATCATCGGGAACTTGGTCACGAAACCGAGCTGCTGCTGTTCCCTTGCGGGGCGAATATTTAAAGGCAAAAATAAAGGAATAACGCACATCTTCAACGAGTTTGAGTGTGCCTTCGAACTCTTCTTCGGATTCACCTGGAAATCCCACAATGATATCAGTGGAGAGAGCCATCTCTGGGTCGACGTCACGCAACCATGCGATGCGCTCCCAGTATTCAGCCACAGTCACTTTTCGCTTCATACGTTCGAGAAGAGCATCGTGTCCCGCCTGAACTGGCAGGTGGATATAGCGCCCCAGTTTGGGGTGCGTCCGAAACAGCTCGGCGATAGGACGAGAAAAGTCATGCGGATTAGAAGTTGTAAAACGCAGGCTTTCGAGCTCTGGAAGTTCGGCAACTGAGCGCAGGAGGTCTACAAAGGGACCCTCAGGCGTCTCATCAAGCTTTTGGTCGCGAAGCAAGTCTAGTCCGTAGCTGTTGACGTTCTGACCAAGCAGAGTGATTTCCTTAGCCCCGTCGGCTATCAGGCTCTTAACTTCTGTAAGAATATCTTCTTTCGTCCTCGAAATCTCGCGACCACGAGTGAAGGGAACCACGCAAAAGGTACAAAAATTGTCGCAGCCCTGCGCGATATTCACATAACGAGTAATTTCATTTTTGCCGGTGAGAGTGGGCTTGTGAAGACTTGGATCACCAAAGGGAGTAGCCGCGGGCGCATGTGACGGCTTGTCCTCGGCATGATCGTGACCATGACCTCTTGATTTGAGAAAACCTAAGGAGCTCACTTTGGAACCAGTCTGTTCATGCTCATCAAGAAGTTTGGTGAAGTCTTGGATCTTGCCTGGTCCAAGCAGTATGTCGATGTTGTCAGCTTTTTTCATAAGTTTTTCGCCCTCTGCTTGGGCGACGCAGCCGCTGACGGCGATTTTCATGCCTGGATTTTTGTCTGCTATCTGGCGCAAAGTTCCTAAGCGACTCAGGACTTTATGAGTGGCTTTTTCACGAATGTGGCACGTATTCAGCAGCACCAGATCGGCATCGTCTGGTGTCTGTGTCATCTGATAGTTGCGAGCTTGCAGCATGCTGAGCATCTGCTCACTGTCGGCCACATTCATCTGACAGCCCCAGGTTTCAACAAAGACTTTTTTGTTTTTTGGGGTGCTGATTTGAGTATCCATATTCAAGTCCTTATCCAACTGCGCCTATTTTCGGTTTTTCTTACGGGCTTTTTTTGCCTCTTTGCGCATTTTCTTTTGCTTGTCACGATCGAAAGTTTTTTTGGTGGCAGCACTGCTGTCTCCACCGCCAAACATTGAAGCTAAATCAGCTCCGCCCATGCCGCCCATACCTGGCATATTGGGGAGGCCGCCGGCCCCCATCTGTTGGCCCATTTTGCGAAGCTGGTTCAATTGGTTGAGTGAGCCCATGCCCGGGATTTTTCCCATGAGGCCGCCCATATTTTTTCCAAAAGAACCCATCATCTTGCGCATGGTGAGAAAGCGCTTGTGGAGTTCTTCAACTTCTTTGAGGGGACGGCCAGAACCTTTCGCGATGCGGCGAATACGGCTGCCATCGAGGTTGTCCATGCCGATCCGTTCACGTTTAGTCATCGAATCGATGACAGCCTTGACCTTTGTGAGTTCGTTATCATCGACACTCACACCCTTGGGTATCATGTCCTGCATCGGTAGTTTGGCGATGATATCTTTGAGCGATCCCATTTTTTGGATCATCTCAATCTGCTTATAGAAGTCGACATAAGAGAACTGGCCCTGAAGCATTTTCATGGCTTGTTCTTCTTGGTCGTCATGAGCAACTTTTTGGAAATCTTCCATCAGGCCGACGATGTCGCCCATGCCGAGGATCCGGCTGGCTAAGCCTTCGGGACGAAATTCTTCGAGTTTTTCGAGATCCTCGCCCATACCCAAGAATTTGATGGGTTTGCCGGTGACTTCCTTGATGCTCAAGGCAGCGCCGCCACGTGCATCACCGTCGAGCTTGGTGATGATGACTCCTGAGAGATTCAAACGCTCGTCGAAAGCCTTCGCTGTAGTGACAGCGTCTTGACCCATCATAGAATCGCAGACGAGGAGGATATTATCGGGTTTGGTGCTACTTTGAATATCTACGAGCTCTTGCATCAGAGCGGTATCAATTGTGAGGCGTCCAGCTGTATCGAGGAGGACGGTGTCACAGTTGAGCTCGTAAGCCTTTTGTAGAGCTTCTTTGCAGATGGTGACAGGATCAGCGCCTTCCTTATGAAAAACGGGTACTCCGATGCGCTCACCAAGGACTTTGAGCTGCTGAACAGCAGCAGGGCGATAGATATCTGCAGCTACCAGCAAAGGCTTTTTCTTAAATTTGCTTTGGAGATGGCGGGCGAGCTTGCCTGTGCTGGTTGTCTTACCGCTCCCCTGCAAACCCACCATCATAATGATGGTAGGGCGATTGCTAGCAAAGCTGAGCTCCGTGTCGACAGGGCCCATCAAACTCTCGAGCTCTTCCTGGCAGATGGCCACAAAGTGATCCGAGGGCGATACCTGAACGCGTTGAGAGCCTTTGCCTGCTTTGAGATCAACTTCCTGACCTAAAGCGCGCTCCTGGACTTTTTTCAAAAAGTTTTTGGTGACGCCATACTCTACGTCGGCTTCGAGGAGGCTGGCCCGAATCGCGTCGATTGCCTCTTTGACATTCGATTCATTGAGTACGGCTTTGCCTTTGAGTTTTAATTTAGCTTCACGAAAGCCTTCGCTGAGCACATCGAGCATGAAGTACCTCGGTAGACAGATCAGTTTGGAATTGAGACGGCGCAGGTGTCTCTTTGGCGCTGTTAGGGCATCGACCTAAGCAAGCTATGGCTATAG
>CANGNB010000272.1 GCA_947454545.1 Oligoflexaceae bacterium | reverse complement strand
AGCAAGGACCCATCCATCAGAACTTTTACTCAGTCTCTTAAGGTCGGTGGGGGTCTTGCCGACGGTGACAATCCGTTCCGAGACGGAGGGTCTGAGCTTAGCTCAACTTCTGCAGCTCGCAGATTATCCCGCTGTGGAGATTTTGCTTCGCGATCCCTACAGCTGGACAGCCGTCGAAAGATTGCGCGCGGAGTGTCCGCAACTGCACATCGGTGTCGGTACAGTGAAAACGAGTGCGGAGCTTCAGCGAGCCAAGGCTTTGGGCTTGGCCTTTGCGGTCTCTCCGGGCTGTTCGCGCCAGCTCCTTGAGGCAAGTCTCGAGTACGACCTACCCTATTTGCCGGGTTTTACCACAGCATCTGAGCTGCATCTCATAGAAGAGCTGGGTTTTCGTGTGGCTAAGTTTTTTCCTGCGGAAGCCTTGGGCACAAAGTACCTTGCTCAGCTTTTGCCAGCATTTCCAGGGCTGCACATCGTTCCCTCGGGCGGCTTGACCTATGAGTTCGCAGAGTCCTTACTTAAATTTCCCCAAACACTAGCCGTTTCTGGCTCCTGGATGCTTCCGCCATTGCAGCTGGGAAGTGTTCAGGAGGCTGCTGTCCTAGTGCGGGCGAAACAATTTCGAAAGACTGTTTGCAGAGCGAGAGAACATTCCTGAGGCTAAGGAGCCTTCTCCTGCACTGGCTCGATGCGAAGAAAGCTAAAGCTGGGTTCAGAGCTTTCGCTAGAGCTTGGAATAAAAGCGAGTTCGAAAAGATAGAAGCCAGCTTTTGCAGCAACGAAGCTAAGATTTTTACTATCCCCACGTATCGTAAAACCTCTCTCGGTGAAGGGTCCTCCGAGATTGCTCGCAGCACTCCACTCGGCATCGGCGATTTTGAATTCAGTGCGACCCTTATCAAGATAGATGCGGGCTTTATAGGTTCCATCCTTACTCGGTATCAGCTCGTCCCGCGCTTGCCAGGTATTCATGCCGCCGCGTACATAGAGCTTTCCCTTTTGGAGGGGGACGCTGGGTCCAAGAGCCTCTGGTAGGGCGCCTGCTGCGGGTTGTGGGTTACTAAAACTGAACTTCTGCTGATTGTTTACGTACAGTTTCAGGAGAGGTTCGCCCTGGGGACCTTTCTCAAGGTGGGGCAGTAGATCCCTTTCATAGCGCAGCTGAAACGGTCTTTCGTATACCCGCCTGCCGCTTGCATCGAGGTGACTCACAAGCAAAGTCTGCTCCTTGTCTTCTAAGGCCCAGGGAAACTGGGCCTGCTGATCATCCCCAATCTGAAGTGGACTAGCAATCTCCCCTCGATCGCTGATGCGAAGGAGCTCGGCTTGCACTCCTGCATGCTCGTATTGAAGGTCTATGGTAATGGGACGGCTATCCACGGTCAGGCTACGCAGCAAGCTCTGTCGCCCCCCTCTGCTATCTTCAATCTCGGCTTTTAGAGTGATCTTGGTGCCATCCGCTAAGAGCGAACCATCGATATACGCACGGAAAGGCGGCGTCGCGTCGGTATAAAGCTTTTGAAACTGATTTTGCTTTTCGGTCTTGATCGAAAACAGAACTCTATAATCTTGGCCTGGACTGAGCTTGAGCTCTTCAAAAAATAGGCCCGAGACTCTCGCGCCTTCGCGCCTATCAGCCCAGCTCGCTGCTGCCTGAGCTTTGGGTGGACTGATACTTTTTTTGACTTTTACTATGGCAAATTCAAGAGCTTTAAGGCTGAGTGAGTTTCCTGCGAGCTGAACTCCCGCAGCTGTGAGAAGGCGAGCCTGCCTCTCTCGAGCGATTTCGATTGGAAGCGAAGGCTGAGTGTCGTTATTAAAGAGAACCCAGAGCTCTTCAGGTTGGTTCCAGAGGGTGCGTCGAAAGCCAAAGACTTTGGGAGGAAGATTCTCCAGGGGAATCATCTCCCCTGTACCAAATAAGTCCTCTGAACGGCGCAAGCTGCTGAGTTCCGCTAGGGCCTGATAGAGAAGATGTTGCCTGTTGAAAGGCTCTCGGGCAGGAGGGTTGCCTAAAGTGGCAAGATCTCGATACGAGGGAGTCTTCGAAAGAAATAGATCTTCGCGAGCGCCAAGGTCGCGTCCAAAGCCTATAAAACCTTGCTCATCCCCGTAGTAAAGCACGGGAGAGCCTCGAGCCAAAAAAAGATAGGCATAAGCTAAGCGAAGGCGTTGCATCAGTTCAGCGTCCGAGGCTTTAGGGTAGGACTTTTTGAGAGCGTAAGCAAAGCGACCGATATCATGATTGGAGAGAAATGTTTTGAGTTCTTGAGGTGAGCTGCCTTGGCGATAAAGGTCATCTTCTGCGAGTGCCTCTTTCAGCTTATCGGGGCTTTGGCCTTCTGCAAAAACCTCTTTGAGTGCACCTTGCAGTCGAAAGTCGAGAACAGAATCGATTTTGCCCTGGCGCGTGTAGCGACTGAGAATCTGCGAATCACCGGAGAAGACTTCGCCGAATACGTGGAAATCCTTGATGCCCGATTCCTTCGCAACCAGTTTGAGAGCGGGCACAAACTGCTGCCAAAATTCAATATTCACGTGCTTGACTGTATCAAGCCGAAAACCATCGATCTTATAGTTTCGTATCCATTCGCTATAGATGGCGATCATTCCCTGGACGACGCGAGGGTGTTCGGTAAAGAGATCATCCAGGCCGTAAAAATCACCGAGCTCGGCATTTTCCCCAGAAAAAGTCGATTGGCCTCGATTGTGGTAGTAAATTGGCTCGTTCAGCCATTCAGGGGTTTTGCGTAGTTTGGGATCGTACAGAAACGGAGTGTAGGCATAATTCGGGTTTTTGAGTAGGGCAAAATTCTCAGAACTTAAGAGGCCATCTTGAAAGCCTTGATTGAAGGCGACGCCATCCTTTTGGGAAGCGTAAGGGAAGTCTTCACGACTGCGGTACGGGCATTCGGAGCATTCCCTGTAGGAGATCATGTCAGCTGTATGGTTGACGATGACATCAAGGTAAACCTTGATGTTTCTTTGGTGAGCCTTTTGGACAAATTCTTTGAGATCGTCCTCACGTCCCCAATGGGGATCAATGCGGGTAAAATCCTGAATCCAGTAGCCATGATAGGCAGCTGTAGCTCCCATCGCGTTCTTTGCAAATTGCGTACTGCGATTCTTCTGGATAGGTGATAGCCACACAGCCGTCACTCCCAAACCTTGCAGATAATCGAGCTTTTGTATGATGCCTCTCAGATCACCGCCGTGGTAAAAATCCTCAAGACTTGGTTCGAAGCCATGACGAAGAATGTCCTCATGCTTGTCTGCCGCCGCAACAGCGACTCGGTCAAAACCTTTGTTATTTGCAGAATCGCCATCGGCGAAACGATCGATGAGAAGGAAGTAAAAGATGTCCGAAGATGATGGGGGCTGAGCTCTTCTCTGGGATAATGGCGTTGGAGCAACCCTAGCAGCACTCAGGCACAGAGGAGTGGTGATGGCGCAGAGAGCAAGCAAAAAACCTAAGATACTGCGATTCATGGGCAACTCATCGATTGGCTTGGTCTGTTCTCGGCAGACGAAAAGCCGAGCGTCATGAAGGAACGCGCCCATAGTAGCGAGCTTCAGAGGAAGCTGCAATCACCTATCATGTGTTTTTTGAAAAGCCAAAGATACGGAGAGGCAAAGGCCTTCGAGGACTGAAGGAACCCGCATAAGGCAGAGGTCGCCTGAGCTCGCCTTGGCAAGAGCTCGCGCGAACCCTCAGTTTGTGCCACTCGTCGTACTTTTGATATGACGGGCGATCGCCGTTGATACAGCTCCCTGAACGCCAAAAGCATAGCGCAGAAACTGCAGCACATCCGTGCTCGTGCTTACAGGAAGACCACCAATACCCTGCAAGACTCGTGTTTCATAGTCTGTTTCTTGGCCTAACTTCTCTTCTAAGTGCCGCAAGCAGTATTCAGCGACAACATCGTTCACATGCAGAGTTGAGCTCAGGATGAAGCGAGAGGTATTACGCTCCCCTTCGCGAACGCTCTGCAGCAAGGTCTTCATGCTGTCTGGCGACAGTTTGCCTGGCATTTTCTCAAGCATGGGTAGCTTGTTGCGCAGGCTGTGTTCAGTGTTTCGAACTAAAAAAGGGCGTTTTGGAGCAGTGGGGATTGCCATAGGAGCCTCCTTTCGGCTGACGAGCTGTCCCGAGATCCGTCTTTTCGGAAAAATTTTAAGGCACCTGAGTCTGAGGAAGATTCCGGAGTTGTATCAGGGGCTTTAGAGAGATTTCTCTCTCGCCCCATAGTATATTCTTGGCGGCGTCAATTTGCAAGTTTAGGGGCGTCAATATCCTACGCCTTGGTGGGGTATGCGCTAAGCTTAGGAAAGGATGGAGGTTTATCGAGCCATGAAGGCGAGCCAGTAAAAAAGCCAACCAGTTAGGGCAGTTGCCATCATGCTATAAGCCGAGAGCCGTCCGAAGAGTTTGTGGCGAAAGCGTGGCTGACCGGCTAGAGGGCGGATGATCTGCTGCTTAAGAGCCATGGAAATCGTGTAGACCCAAAGCAAAAGCGTGGGGACCGCGCAGGCTAGATGGACGTAAAGTGCTGGAAAAACCCAGGTTTCATAAAAAGGCGAGGCTTCCGCTAGGTGCCGCCAACCATTGAGGCGCATGTCGATCTCGAAGGCTATAATGGCCAATCCTAGGATGAGGCCCAGGCCGATCTGGATGAACTTGTGGCGCTCGTAGTTTTTCAGGCGACGTACAGCGGCCAGGCTATAGAGCATGATAGGGATGACCAAAGCCATGGCAACGACTATGAGATCCAATATCAATGTGGCGCGACTGGAGGGTAAAAATCCGGGCATGGGTCACCTCTGCATAAAATCGATGTCCAAACATAGCCCAGGCTGGGCCTTGGACCCAAGCCTTTTCCATAAGTCTGCTCTTCAAGCGGCGAAAGCAGCTCACACTCAGCTCCGGGAGCGGGACTAGGTCCCTTCGATCACGGTTCCCACAAAGCTTTGCTTGGCTGCATAAGCCAAAGATTCCTCGGGTCGCGCTAAGAGCACATGCTGAGCCCCCATGCGTTTGGCTGCAAAGCAACTATCGAGTTTGGGAAGCATCCCAGTATGGACTTTACCTAGGGCTCGAAGGTCACGGTAGGTCGCTGGATTCAGGGTAGGAAGCAGGCTGTTTGCATCGGAAAGATCGAGCAGGACTCCCGCCTTATCGAAGCAGTAGAGCAGCGAGCATTCGTAGTGGGGTGCAAAGGCCTCGGTGATCTTACAGGCCACTCCGTCCGCATTGCTGTTGAGCAGGCCTGTGCTCTCAGGATCCCAGCTGAGCGGGCAAATGACGGGTACTAGACCCATATCTAAAAATTGGACCAGAAGGT
>CANGNB010000271.1 GCA_947454545.1 Oligoflexaceae bacterium | reverse complement strand
CTGCGGCCTGAGCTTGCTTAAGCGCAATCACATCCCAGGTCCAGACTCGATCATTGCGATTGTAGACAAGAATCTTCTGATTTCTTAGGTCTTTGAGAATTTCGAGAGTAAAAAAGGGATTGCCTTCAGACTGACCGTAGATCCACATACAGAGCTGCTGGAGTTCGCTCCCGCTACGCTTCAGGACATCCCGTAAAAGCTGCGACGTCGCCTCTGGGTTCAGTGGATTCAGATGAAGTTTGAGAAAATCTTTTTTACGCCCATAATCGTCTAAAGCCAGGGCCAATGGATGGGCAGGTCCTACCTCATGATCTCGATAGGCAACTATGATCAGCAGACCCCTGATGTCTTCCTGCAAAGATAATTCGTGAAGGAGATCCAAGGTTGCTTGATCGGCCCACTGCATATCATCTAGAAAAATGGCCAAGGGATTGCCCTGCTCAACCACAGCCTTAAGGCAACCCAGCATCGCTCTTAGCATGCGACGCCCTGCGTCTGCAGAGGGCAATGGAGCGAGCGGCTGATCAAGTGGAATCAGCTCCTCAAATTCGGGAATCCATTCATGAAGAACACCAAGAGCTTGACCGAGGTGACGTCGCAAACTGATTCGTAGACTTTGCAGTTCATCCTCGGGGCGAAGCAAAACCTGCTCAACGAGTTGCTTGAGTCCTGCAGTCAAGGCACTCAGGCTCTGATTTCTCAGAAACTGATCGAACTTGCCCGTTAGGAAATACCCCCGACGCGCTAAGATGGGGCGATCGATCTCGCGCACGAGACTGGTCTTACCAACACCGGAATAGCCAGAAATGGTCACCAACGTACCGTGATCAAGACTCAGTTCAAAAGCCTCGAGCAAAGCCTGGGACTCGTGCTCACGACCATAGAGGACAGCAGGAATATCAAACTGTTCTGTTCGATCGGCCTCGCCCAAGGCAAAAGCAGGGATCCCCGCTTCCGACTGCAAATAGTCTAAGCACTTTTGGAGATCAAAGGCTAAACCAGCAGCTGTTTGGTAGCGAAGCTCCGGATTTTTTTCTAAGAGCTTAAGGACGATAGCCTCAATCACCACTGGCAACTCGCGACGCAGGGAGCTTGGAGCTGGAGGGCGCTTGGCGAGATGAGCATGCATGTAGCCTAAGAGATCTTGAGCCACAAAAGGCAGCTGCTGAGTGAGAAGTTCAAAAGCCGTAACTCCGAGTGAATAGAGATCGGCACGGTGATCGAGCTCCCGATTCATGCGACCCGTTTGCTCTGGAGCCATGTAAGGCAGAGAACCTTCAAAGTGATGCTTGAGCTGTAGAACTTGCGCACCTTCTTGCTCGTGCCACGAAGCGATCGAGAAATCGATCACCTTGATCGCCAGGGTCTCTGCATCGATTTGGACATTACGGGGATGAATATCGCGATGAATAATCCCCTGTTCATGAATAGCCTGCAGAGCGAGCGCCATCTGGTGAAGGATGGATACGACGTCACGAATGGCGAGAGGGGCTTTAGCTGCTTTGAGAAAGTCGGCAAGATTCTCACCGAAAGGCTGAAGCAGGAGACCATAGGCATCTTCGAGCCGCTCTAAGCCAAAGCTTTGAATCACGTAGGACGACTGAATACGAGCCAGCATCGCCCCTTCTTGCCGCAGACGAGCGACATCGAGTGGATGAGGATGCACCTCCCGCAGTCGTTTAAAAACCCGCAAGGTTCCTGTGGCTCTCTCGCGCACAAGCAAAATTTGCGTGCGAGGGGTCAGTGCCAATTCCTTTTCGATGACAAAGGGCGAATGCATCGAAACCTCTCCGTTTCCTGGAGAACGAGATCGGAATGTACGGTGGGAACATAATGGAATTCTGCGGTTTTTTGTAGCTTCTTACGGAGATGTAAGAGCGCTGCATCCCAGAAGGACGAGCGCTCTGCGAGAGAGAAAAATCTTATAGAATTATTGACTTAACTTATTATACGCATTGGTCATCGAAGCCTGTCCTATCCCAATCACCGTCTGCTCAGCCGTAGCTGCTTGGCCTTTGTTGTTCACCATCTGATGATTGACCTGAATCACCTTGGTCACATTGCCTTCACCCATCATAAACGACAGCGAATTCGAAAGGATGTCGTCGGTATTGTCGGGAGCCCCCGGCTTCAGATAGCCGAGAGTAGCTATGATGGACTTATCTGGATTGAGAGCTACGGAATCGTTTTGCAGAATGCTGATGTTGTTCACTTTGATGATACCGACAGACACGTTGAGGTCAAACTTGACTTCAGCCGCCCCCATAGCATCACCGCTGCCTGCAGGAGTACTGGACACGACCGTCTGGGTCACGGTCGCGTTGCCTGCCGTGAGTGTACCAGCATTGAGACTGAGGCGTTTGCCAAAGGTTTCTGTGACCGGTTTAGGTATTTCGATCACAGCGAGAACGATAAATTCGCTCGTTCCATTGTTATCGACCGACTTGATCTTCACCAGAGGAGGATTTGCTCCCCCTTTGTATGGGGCTGCTAAGGCTGTCGCGAAAGCTTGGGTTGGCTTACCGTCCACACAGAGGACCGCGACCTCGGCCTGGAACTTCGCGAGAGCTGCTGGATTCGAGCAGATCAGAGCGACTCCCGTCTTACTCTCAGCGGCTATGGCTCCCGCATCAGCGGCCTTGGTCGTGGCTGCAGGATCAGCAACAACAGCCCCTGCAGTGCTCGTATTCCCGCTCGCACCCGCAGCATTCCCCGAGTTGGCACCTGCGCCCGATGCCGAAGCGCCTTGGGTTCCTCCCTGCATATAGCGATCTTTGTAAGGATTTCGCTCTTGTGCGCACGAGAGTGTGAGCAGGGCCAATAGCGCTGATTTGCTTTTCGCTGCAAAGTGCATGAAAGTCTCCCTCAATCGTACGTAGGCCTATCGGATTAAAGCTGTGCAAGCCCTAGACCCAAGAAAAAAATCCTTATATTTCAGCATTTTATCAGCTTAAAGAACGCCCTTAAGCACGCCCATGCCCTGCACAGGGAAAAGCGAGGCGGCCGCCATGATTGCTGTAAGGGTCCGAAATATAATCAAAAAATAGAGATATCAAAGACTTTTCACAGCAAAGCTGCTCGCGAAAAACAGCTGATTTTTGGCAAAAATACGATTTCATTAGGAAAAGGACTTAAAGTCAGATTTGGGAGTGAGCTTGTCCGGATACCTTGTCAAGGACCTCAGGGCAGCCGACAATAGAAAAGCGATCTCAACAGCCAAGGCAGGCCATACATGCGTTTATACCTCATCTGCACTCTGGGGCTTTCAGCCTCTTCGGCTATGGCCAACGATATTTTTGAATACCAGGGTCCTTACGCGCGGGCCAATGGTGGTGCAGGCATCATCCTCTCGCAAAGTGGTTCGGCCGTCCTTGATAATCCTGCAAACCTCGCCCTCTCTCAGAGTTCGGACAATTATGTTGATGTCGCACCGACTCATCTGGTCTACCAAGTGACCACACCCGATCCCAATACCAAACCAGGAGCGATCAATGTTCCTGTCCTACCGCTGCTCTCGGTAGGCGGTAGCTACAAAGAACCCAAAGCTCCGATGAGCTTTGGTTACATGTTCATTCCAACAGGCTTTGGTAAGGCGGTCGAAGTCAAAAACTTTCCTGTCTCAGTGGGTGGCCAAACGCAAAGCACCGATATCAAAGCTCTGCAAAAAGGCTTCAAATTCGGCGTCGGGAGCTCTTATAGGGTCAGCGATCGTTGGACTCTCGGCCTCAGCATGCTTATCAACTCGGCGGGTTCGGATACGAGTATCTCGTCGAAAGGTCAGGAGCTTGTGCACATCGCTTACAGCCTCAGTTCCTTGCACTTCAATTTAGGTGTCAACTACGACTGGGATGGGCTCGCTCGCATCAGCTTCACCGTGCGACCTTCGGTCGATATGTACTACAATCTCAAACTTCAAGCCTTAGGGTCCGCGACCCAGAGTTTTTATCGACGAGACTACCGACCAGCTGTCCTTGGCCTAGGTCTTTTGCTGAACAGCACCGGACAGTTTCAAACCTTTGGCCAGTATGCCTATGAGCGTTGGGTTAATGCCACGACCTATGCCTTAGCACCGACCCAGGCAGTTGCAGGGACGGCTCCCGTCGAGTACCTCAATACGCACAATCTTGTGATCGGGGCGCGCTATGTGCTGGCATCGCAAAACAAACTCTCTTTTGCTTTTAGCTCCTATTCAAAAAATAAGGGTTCTGGCCTCAAAGGAACTGACGGTCAAGTGCTTATGCAAGGGCGTGGAGCTCAGGACTTCGAAGCCCTTGATCGAAACCACTATACCTTTGGCTACGAGATGCACAACCCGGACTCCGACATGCTCTTCTATGGGACCTACATCCGCGCAACGGCCCTCAGCGAAGAGGACACCCCGACGGCAGGATTTTATGAGCTTACAGCCTACATGCTAGGCTTTGGCTATGTTGCCCATTAAGCCAAGCATACGCTTGCTGACCAGAGTTCTTACATCTGTTTGGGTTAAGCTCGTCCCCCACCCTTCCTTACACTTCTAATCCTTGATGATCCTAAGCTTTTCTACTTTGGCCATGTTCTTGCTCGAGCTCAGGCGAGTTCCAAAAATGCCAGGAACTCCCGTTCTGTTGCTGTTGGGTCCCCTGTTGTGTAGGAAACTTGGATCATGGCTCATTCAAATCCGGCTTTTGTGATTGACCGTTCCCCTTTTCGTCCCAGTCCTTCGCCTGCCGGCACAATCGCCGAAGCTATCATTCCCGCGATTTACTACGAGCGTCAGCATGAAACCTGGCGCTTGCTCTGTGCGCGTCAGCTCAGTGCCTGGAAAGGACGCGTCGATGATGAGCTCTTTGAAGCGCAGCAGTGCCTCTTTCACGATGCCTTGCAGATTCCTTCGCTCGCCAGCCTCAGCAAACGACTCGGGATGCGCTATGGCTGGCGCCTCGTACGCGTCGATGGTCTCCTCCCTTTTCCTGAGTTTGCTCAGTACCTGTCGCAACGCATCTTTCCGTGTTCGGATTTTATTCGGGATCTGAGCGAAGTTGAATATACCAATGAGCCCGACATGTTTCACGATCTGATGGGTCATCTGCCGACGCTCGCTCACCCGTTCTTTGCTATGCTCAACCAAATTTTTGGTGATGCCGGAACGCGCGTTCGCACACCCGAACAAAAACTCATGCTCGAGAAGATTTACTGGTACTGTTTGGAATTTGGCCTACAAAATCCGACGGCCTATTTGGGTAGCAAACGTGATCCCAAGCAGATGCGAGCTTATGGAGCCGGACTTCTGGCTGCTCCCCGCGAACTCGAAGAAACCTTTGCCGGCAAAGTGGAGATTCGTCCCTTTTCCATTGAGGCCATTCTCGCCTCGGCTATCGATGTGTAT
>CANGNB010000270.1 GCA_947454545.1 Oligoflexaceae bacterium | reverse complement strand
TGACAGCGAAAACTGGAGCGTTGGATACACACGAAGGGTCTGAACTTCGGTTTGGCCTATTGTGCGGATTTTGCTGCTCGCATTGAAGCGCGCCCCTGTGCCGAGGCCAAGGGTGCTTGCCTTGACCCATTTCTGACTCAGATCGCCTTTGAGGCTCGAACGCAGAGTAAATAGCCATTCAAACTCGAGAAAATTAAAGCTTTGGCCGCTCGACGCAGCTCCTTCACCCTGAGTGTAGCGGAGTTCGCCGTAACGGAGGTTGGTGCGAAAGCCGAGATCGCGATTCAGAATCGCGTTGGGAAAAGGCATCAAGCCTTCCTCGAGGCTCCAGACCAGGCCGAGCTCTGAAGTCCCATCCAAGACTGACTTGCCCTGTTCGTCGCGGCTGAAATAAGAGCTGTTGCCCCCATGCAGTCCGAGGCGACCCCAAGTGCCCATCTGCGGGGCCAGGAGATCGACAGAGATGGTGCCCTGTTCTTGTTGGCTATAGCTGATGTTGAGCTGCAGAGGGCTATCTTCGACGTTGACTGATGATTGAGCTTGAAGCAAAGCGGGGAGAGTCAATGTGAAAGCCAAGACCAATGCCTGAACGATAGGAAACATGGGAGATCCTTTCTGAGAAAGCCTGAACCTGAGGTTAGTAAATCTCCTTCTGCTTGTCCACGGACATTCTGATGTCTTTAGGCTGCTCTATGGGTGTCCTCTAGACCAATGTGTATGCGAGGAAGAGATAGAATAAAACTAGTGCCCTTGCCCGGTTCGCTGATCACGCGGATCGTTCCACCGATTTTATGAATTTCACTGGCAACAGCATCAAGGCCGATTCCTCGTCCAGAAGTTTCGGAGACTTCTTTTTTGGTCGAGAACCCGGGCTGAAAAATCAATTGGATCCGCTGATCTAGGCTCATACCTTGCCATGTTTCGAGGCTAAGCATTCCGGCTGCGATTGCTTTGCGTTGAATCGCATCGATATCAAGACCCTGACCATCATCAGCGATCGTCAGCTCGAAGGAGTCGCTCAATTCGACAACATCGATAGCAATGGTGCCATAGGGTGCTTTGCCCTTTCGGAGGTAGGGAGCTTCGATCCCATGATCGACAGAATTACGGAGGATGTGGACGAGACTCGTCAGAGCTTCGGCATACCCCAGGGGGAGGCGAACGTGACCACCATAAAGTTTTACCTGAATATCTTTGCCCTGACGCTTAGCCTGATCGCGGGCGCCTTCGAGGAGAATTTCGAAGAGATTTTGGGCTTCCTCTGAGCGAGCTGTATCGATAAAGCGGAGGGCCTCGATTTTAGCTTCGCGAAGGTCGCGGGCCTTGTGAATAGCTTCTTCGAAGTCACGAACGTAGCGATCATCCAAGACAACGAGACTGCGGTCTAAGTCTTCAGGGTGGATACCTAAAATTTTAGCGTTAGACTCAAGATAATGTCTGACCTCGTCTTGAAACTTTTCAATCTCAGCCCCGAGCAAGCTGGTCTCATCGACTTTTTCCTCGATTTGATGCAGAAGGCTTGAAAAGAAGCTGAGACCAAAGACCGAGAAATCTCCCTTCCATGTGTGCAGATGTCGGCGTGCGTTTAGGATCTCTTCGAGAGGTGGTGTCTCTGCATCTGAGGGGCTGTGCTTTCGAAATACTTCCGAATGGAGCGTCTGCCGTAAAAGTTCTATAAAGCGAGTGCGGCTTCGTAAAATCCTAAGCAGAGATTGATTGTTTTCGTTCTCACGCTCTGCAGCGACCAGCGGAGTGATGTCGGCGATGGAAAACAGGACGCTTTCTGGTTCTCCCTTGCTATCAGTGATGATAGCCCCCTGGATGCCCAAGTAGCGATCGCCCTTAAGGATACGTTTGGGAAGCTGCGTGATGAGATCGTCTGCTAAAAGACCGTCCTCAACCGCCTGCTCATAGAGGGTTCGAAAGTTGTCTTCATCACGTCCGCTTAAACCAAGAGCCTGAGCTAAGGACTGACCTTCTAGAGTAGCGTCACGTTTATCGGTCGGGCCTAAGAGTGCCATGGAAGAAAGTGAATATCCAGGAAGGATAAGACCTTTTCGGTCACAGCGCAGCAGCCCAAATTCGACGTGATCCAAAATCGCCTTGATGGCACTGTTGCTCGAGCTAAGCTGAGCGAGCATCTTGCGGATATCACGCGTTTGCTCTTCAACTTTTGATTCCAGTCCTGTTTGATAGGAACGGATCTCACTCACCATGGCTTGGAAGGCTTCAGAGAGATCGCTGATTTCATCATGGCCACGGACGTTCAGTTCGCCTGTATAATCGCGATTTTTTACCTTTGTCACATAACGTTCTAATCGCCCCAGACGTCTGATAATGGCTACTTCAAGGAAGAAAAAACTCAATACGAAAAGGATGCAAGAGATGGCCCCCATTGCGATGAATTTTTCCTTGCGGGCATCAGCAATAGAGTTCTTTACCTGCTGATCATCGTAGTCCATGAGGACATGACCTACGAAAGTTTTCGTCGTACCTTCTTGATACCAGAGGGTGGCGGTAATCGCATAGCCGAGAGGATTCGCTTGGGGTGATGAAATCATATCGAAAGCAGATTCCTGGAGCTCTCTTTGTGGTTTTTTGAATGCATCAAGTGGGGTTGAAAGCTCGCTGGCTGATTCCGTGGTGTTCGCGATGGAGACATGGCCATCAGGGGTTCTTTGCTGTTCGCTTTGAGCTAGAATTTTTCCGGTATCATCGACGACGGTAATTCTTTGGAGAGAGCCGAACTGAAAGGAGGCTTCGAGCTGGCGTTGGATGCGACTCTGATCCAGGTTGTAAAGGGCTCCTGAAAGGTTGTCCATGAGGTTTGCTAAGATCGTGCGGTGGAGCTGATTGTTTTCATAGGTGAACTTTTGCTCTAAGCTCCGAAGTTCAATGCTTGTCGTCAGACTCATCGTGCCGATGATGGATACACCCAGAAGCAGGAGAACTTTGCTGGTAAGACGCATAATCATCCTCGAAGCATCGATATCGATGGCGATGTATCGGAATGGGTGAGGGGAACCTGAGGTCATGAAATCAAAAGATTTTTAGTGTTTTTAAAAAAATGTATTTTTTGTCTTTGTTTTTGGGATGAAAGCTTCCTAGGGATTATGAGTTCTCTGGTGAAGTCCGAAGAATTGTCGACCTGTGGCTTTTCGCTAAGCGACCTTCCAGGTAGACTAAATGGGTGAGTCCTCATCGAGGGATCAGCAGGTGAGTGCAGCAAGGAGTTGTTGAATGAGTCAGATAGAGAATCTTAGGGCGGTCATACGGCAACTCTCGCTGAGTCGCCTGAGTCTCACAGCACCCATCCCAGGACTTACTCTGAAAGAGACTCAGACGGCTGAAGACCTCGTGCACGGGGCCATGATGTCCGTGATCCTCATCGCTGGTGGAGCGTTTCGCCTCGCGTTCAAGGCGCACTTCACCAGTCGCAGTGTGAAGAACCTTTTGGTGCTCTCAACTGGAGCCCCGAGCCCCAGCATTCAGGAAACACAGATAAAAGACTATATGCGCGAATACTGTAACCTCGTCGCGGGCGGAGTTAAGGCGAGCTTTACCTCGATTGGCGTTGCGAGTGGCATCAGTCTGCCCTTGGTGACCGATGGCTTTGACGAAGTATTGTATGTAGCGAGCCAAAAGCCTGATGTCGTCCAAGATCTTTGGGAAGTGAACTGGAGTTCAGGCGCTATTCTCTGTGGCACATCTCTAGAAATCCTCGATCGTGATCAGTTTAATAAATTGGCCATACGCGCTGAGGCCAGTTCGACCGAAACCTCCAGTGACGAGGACGCATTTCTATGAACCAGACTCAAACTGTTCCGAGCGTCGCTGAAGCTGAATACATTGCTGGCCAGAACTTACGAGCCTCGCACGAGATCATGTCGCTTTTGGAAAAAGCCAAAACCAATGTCGATGAGATGCTCAATCGGCTGCCTGATCTCTTTGTGATCGTTGATACCAAGGGACTCATTTGGAAGGGCAATCAGGCTGCAGCCGATATCTTTGAGGTCGGGCGTGAAGATCTGATCAAGACTCACTTTTCCCGGCTGTTTGAAGCTGAAACTTGGAAGGTCATGCGCACCAAGTTAAAGCTGTATATCGAAGATGTAAGCAATTCCAGCTCAGTCGAATTTGAACTCCCTTTGAATGGTCTCAAAGGGATGTCGCGGGAGTTCTTCTGGAACATTCGCATGTATGAGAGCGGTCTGCCCCGCAGTCGAGGTCTGATCTGCATATTGGGGCGTGATGTGTCGCAGATTCGTGGCTATCAACGGCAGATGAGTCAGATATTTTTCTCGATTCCTCTCGGTATCCTGACGATGGATCGCGATGGGGTTGTGATTGGTCCCTACAGTGCCTATACCGAGCATCTTCTGGGCCAGGATCATCTGACGGGAAAATCGCTGAAAGCACTCCTCTTTGATCCCATCGCCCCTACTCTGACCAAGGCTGAGAAAGACAGTATATCAGCCCTCTTCGATAGCATCGGAAGCGATGAAACCTGGTTTAATAGTCTGAAAGTGCACTTTCCGATCGAGTTACCCTTTCAGCAGAAAGGTATCCACGGCGATAAGAGCTGGTTGGGGATGTCTTATCATCCCATCTGCCATGGAGATAAGGTCGATAAAGTCCTTGTTGTGATCGAAGATCGCACAGCGGTCGTTCATTCACGAGCTGCAGCGGAACGTCAAAAATCCAAGGACGAGACGGTGGTCAGCCGAGTTCTCGAAATTTCTCATTGTGATGAACAGCTTTTGAATGTGGCTTTCGAAGAATTCTCCGGACTATACGAGCGTCTCGACCGAGAGTTTGAGGCGGGTGATATGCGTTCCGTGTGCAACACTTTGCATGCTATCAAAGGAATTGCGAGGACGACGGGTTTTACTCGGCTCAAGGGTATCGTTCACGAACTCGAAGACCTCCTTTTATCGTGCCTACGTCACGAGCGGAAAGTGGATGAAAGCTTGATCCAGGTGCGCTACGTGGAAGTGAAGATGGAGTGGCGCAATCTCGAGTCTTTGCATCGTGTTCTGGGACATCAGGTCAATAATCATGTCAGTGAAATGAAGTCCGATCGAGCGAAGCGGCAGGCTTTGGAACAAGGTCTCACCCAGCATGTGGTTCAACCCCTGCGCGAGATTCTAGGTTCATTGCAAGCGGCTCAGAAAGATTCGATCCATGAAGTTCTGAACTATTTAGGGACTGTTGTCGACAGCCTGAATAAAACTAACCTTCAGGATCTTGAGGACAGACTACGACCTCGCTTAGAAAATACCGCCGAACGCCTCAATAAAAAAGTCGCTCTGAAGGCTGTCGTACCTGATCTGCTTATTGCCTCGAGTCGCTTTTTGCAGCTCATAGAAATTCTCAC
>CANGNB010000269.1 GCA_947454545.1 Oligoflexaceae bacterium | reverse complement strand
GCTTCACGGGTGTGTCCCGTTATATCAGGGGGACACATCCAAAAGGCTTTGAGCTGCTTGGCTTCAAAGTGATAGTCATCTTTCCGCGTAAAGCCAAGAGCTTCGAAGACACCCTGAAGGACATGACTGCCCGTATGCTCGCCGGGAAGGGTGCGAAAAGCCACATGATCTTCGATCCATTCGTCCTGACGTTTTTTAAAGGCTTCAAGCATCAGAGGCGCATATGGTACCAAATGAAAGTAATGATGCCAAAGACCTTGAAACACTTCGCGACGGCAGGTTGAGAGACGATCCACAGCAAACTCCTTGCTAAACGAGAGAACGACGCTGCTAAAAGCTTTGCGGCACAGAGTAAACCCCAAGAGAAGGCGCTCAAGCTCCTTCTGACAGCATCTTACAGGAAGGAAAAGAGCGAGAAAAGCCGCTTTGCTGGAATATCGCCAGATTTATCGGAGTGTTGACCCGCTGTTTTGACCTCATAATCTCGCTTCTTAAGCCTTCGTGGGCGAAAGAACCGCTAGGCTTAAGACAAATAAACCCATGATTTTGGAACTTTAAAAAAATACGTCGGCTGAGTTCAATGCCAGCGATCAAAGAGCCGATAACTTTAGGAATCTTTTGGGAGGCTTAGCATGTGCAGAAGGCAACAAAACCACTCCCCTAAGCTTCACCCTAGCGAGCTCGGTTCGAGTCTCGTCGGCGTATTGATGGCAGCAGGGCTCGCTGGATTTATCGCTTTGATCGTTTCCCGCAATATTACCAACGGACTTCAGGGCCAAAAGAAAGTTGAGATTTACACTGAACTCGCCAGCATCGAGCAGACTCTTGGGACTTATGTCGACTGTGAATACTCTTTGAAGCAAGCCCGTCAAACACTTGGACTCAGTTCCAATCAGCAGCTTTGCAATGCAAACGGCAGCTCGGGGCCTTCTCTGCTCGCCTCCCATCCTATTCAGCTCTACGTTCGCACAGAAAATGGTAGCAACAAATCCCTAACGGCCGATCTCAATGCAGCCCAATATAAAAGCGGGCGTATCGGTCAGTGGTATCTGCGTGTCGGCTGTGATTGGGCCAATCAATCGCTCGTGGTGCGAGCAGCTCGCCTCCAAAATACAACGTTTCTCAAAGATCCTTTGACTCAAACTCTCTTAGATTGGAATAACGATCGCTTGCTCCTCTTTGGTGGCCAGCCCGGGCAGACAAGGCTCTGCCTCATGCAGGCCAGCAGTTCAACAGCCCCCACAGGTAGCATCGTCAGTAGCACCGCTTACCTCGATACGCGTGGAGAGGTTCTGATCGATGTGCCCCTGGGAGCCGTGAGCACCGAGATAGAGTCCAATGGACAGTTTCAAGGCACGGGCGATCTAGGTGCCGATATTTCGATCACACGCACGATTGTAAACCTGAAGACCAACACGTATTCAGGCACCCAGATGGTGAAGATTGGCTCCCTATCAGGCAAAAGTCGCTCGGTCTACTGGAGCGCAACAAGTCTGGGTACTCCCCCGACTCTCCTAGGATTTACTAATCCGAACATGAGCGATAATTTCCGCAAAGAAAAAATGCCCAGTCCCCTTGTGATCGACAAGGGACTGAGCGCTACCGGAACAAGGCGCTTGAGCTATTCCGAACGCATTGAATCACCAGGAAACAACAATCAACGATGGTGGGCCGACACCCTTGTCATCCGGCATGTCATAAATCCCTAAAATTCCCGCGAAGCTCTTGCAGGAGCCTGCAGAATTTCCTAGATTAGATCCCAACGCGCCCTGATCAGGAGCCTCCATGACACTTATCTACTCTGACCCTCTGTTTGAGAGGCATCGTACCGGCTATCACCCTGAATGCCCCGATCGCGTCCTTGCCAGCACTCGCTATCTTGAGTCGATTCCTTGGTTTAGCCAGCTTCCCAAAGGGCGTTTAGCAGCGGCACACGCAGACCTCATCGCTCGAACCCATAAGAGCAGCATGATAGAACTGGCGCGCGAGACAGCCGCAGCAGGGGGAGGCCACCTTGACGAAGATACCTTCGTTTCTACCGATTCTTTCGAAGTTGCACTGCATGCGGCTGGCACGGCCATGGCAGCAGTAGACCAGGTCGTTCGTGGCCATGAGAAGAATGCATTCTGTCTCCTGCGGCCTCCGGGCCATCACGCGACCGACGCGAAAAGTATGGGCTTTTGTGTCTTCAACAACATTGCTATCGCTGCCCACTATGCACGCGATGTCCATGACCTCCAGCGCATCCTCATCGTGGACTTTGACGTCCACCATGGCAACGGGACTCAAGATATCTTTTACCGAGATGCCAACGTGCACTTTATGAGTATCCATCGCTTCCCTTTTTATCCTGGCACAGGCCATGTGGAAGAAACGGGAAGTGGCCCTGGTTTGGGCACAACCCTTAACATTCCCCTAGCCTTTGGCACAACTCGCTCTCAGTACCTGGATCACTTTCGTAAGGGTTTAGATAGGACACTAGCCCAAGCACGCCCCGAACTGATCTTGATATCAGCGGGTTTTGATGCTCATAAAGACGATCCCATCGGTTCCCTTGGGCTTGAACTCGAGGACTATCAGTCGATGACGCGATGGATCAAAGAGGCTGCTCAGGTCCATGCCAACGGGCGTATCGTCAGCTGCCTGGAGGGTGGGTATAATCTCGAGGTACTACCGCGACTGATCGAAACCCATGTCGCAGCTTTGGCGGAAAGCTGAGCCGGTGCGATCCAGCTGAGCTCTTGAGAATAACCATCCAGTATCTTTTCAGAACCGATCGAGCCTTGACAAGCTGAGTTACCCGTGGTGTTGTGAATCTTTCCTCATACATGGGAGACCGACTATGCGCAAACTCGCACGCTTATTTCTAAGCACAGCTCTTTTCGTTAGCCTAAACACCGCCTTTGCTGACATTCAAAAGTCGCCCCTTGCTCAAGCTAAAGTGAACATTCCTTATGGCGACAGCTTCTGGGACGTTAATCTTCCTCAACTTCCCGTCGTTGAAGAGCTACAGCTCAATGCCGTGCAGAATTCTTTCTGCGGCCCTCTCACCTATCGCGTCGATTATCTGCCAAGCAATGGCACTCTGTGGGTAGCTGCGCCCTTTCAAAACGGCTTCTATCACACACCAGGTCAAAGCGTTCGTGCTGTTCGCGTCTGGCTCAATCAGAGAACTCTCCAGACAGCAACCTGTGATCTCACCCTGCAGAACGTGCGCCTCAATGCTCCTCAGCAACCAGCTCCGGGCGAAGCGACCTATGCTGGTGTCATCGACTATAAGGGTGGCTTTGCTCTCAATCAGACTCTCAGCTTTCCAACGCCTTTCCTCGCTCAACGGATCGATGTTTTGGTGCCTGAATTTTGCAAGGGCGTTCAGATTCTCGAACTCAATCTGAGCCAGCAGGGCCAGGTGTCGAAGGCTAGCCCGCTTGCTAACAAGGAAAATGCTTGGATCCTTCCTCAAGCAAAGTCCTTCGATCAAGCCCAGATCACACTCAACGGCCCCGTGGGACTTGAGTGTCAGATCCCTGTTTACGTCTACAAACTCATTCGCTAAGGGTTCTTTATGAGAGGCGTCCTCGGTGCTTTACTGGTGCTTTGCTTAGGCTCGCCCCGCTCCCTATGGGCATCGGGGATGACTCTTCATATATGGATGGCTGAAAAAGCCGCCCAAGAGTATGTAACCCAGCCCGAACTTAAAGAGCTCCTGGATGAACAGGGAGCGGCCTGGAGAAACGGTGCTGTCTTTCCCGATGCTGGCTATGCCATCAAAAAACCCTTTGGTGAGTACGCCCATTGGCACGAATTTTTGAATGCCTACTATGCTGTCTTTCGAGAGCAATGTCCGAGCCTCGCGACAGAGCCTTGTCGCAGAATCTTTGCTCACCTCCTGGGTGTCTTAGCGCATGACATCGGCGACGTTAATTTTGATCGCCACTTTGTGACATCTGTCGCTGCCGCTGATCAGGGGGGAGACATCGACAAAGCTCAAGCCCTTACTGATCCAGGCTGTGACTTTCTTGCTATCCTGGAACACCAGCGAGGTTTTCGGATCCCTGACCTCAAGTTACCAGAAGATACGCTCTTAGCTGCTTTTGAGCGCGGCGGCGAAGTCAACGTCACCCGTGAAGACCTCCGCCGTTCGGCTGGGATCCAAAAATTAGCCCTCGTCGGCGAACCGCTTGGCAGTCCTTTCACCTACCTCTATTACAAAAGCAAGATGTCTTGGGGCGCACAAAACTACTACTCGGCGCGAGGCGGCGTCGAAGATACCGCTCGTCGCATCGGAATTGCCTGGGATCTGCTCTGGGAAAGTCTAGCGGCACCGCTACAGGACAAGGCCCTGTTCTTTTCCGAAGGTGGCTGGCCCAATGTAGATTTTTATGTCAATGGGCATCTGCTCGAAGATTTTTAATGCTCCCCGACTTGCAAGTCGCTTCCGATTCTCTGACACTACATGTGTACCCTAGTGGAGGAGACCGGATGCCTACGTACGAATACCAGTGTTCCAACTGTTCGGAGACTTTCACCGTACAAGCTCGGATGCAAGATCCCGCTCCACAGAGAGGTCCCCAGTGTTCGCGAGGGACCTGTTCCTTGCAAAAAAAACTGAGCCGTGTCTACGGCCACGTAGCTGGGTCAACGGCGGCCCCACAAGAAAACGCTAGCCAAGTACCCTCCCCTCCCCCCGAGTTGAGTCCCACCCATGTTTGCTCTAAATACTGTGACCTTCACAAAGGTTAGGAGAGGCCTCTAGTCGTCTTGTTTTATCGGAAAGGTTGAACTGCTTTCCCAAAAGCTGGTAATATCGCAAGCAAGCCTCCACGTCTGTCGGTCGACTTCCCCGGGAGTTCATTGCATGCAAACAGTTCGACTGTCACCGGTTCTTCTCGCACATCTTCTCTTATTTTCGTTTGCAGCAGAAGCTAAGGATGATCTATCCCTGGCCGAACTGATCAAACTCCGTCTCGAGGTGTCCTCGGCGAAGCCCCAAACGATCTTTGAAACGCCTTCCTCTGTGTCCGTGATCGATCGTCGGACCATAGAAACCTTTCACTTTCAAAGTATAAGTGAAGCCCTTAAAACATTGGCTGGCATCGATGTCACCCGAACCTTTTTCGCTCAAAATGTCCCCAGCATCCGTGGTATTCTTCAGGATAATTATGTCAACCGTTTGCTCATCTTGATTGATGGCGTACCAACCTGGGACTCAGTTACAGGCCATGGCGAACTCGAACGAATCTCTATATCTCAGCTCGAGCGCATCGAAGTCCTCAAAGGACCGGCCTCAGTCCTTTATGGTTCTAATGCCTACTCAGGAGCCATCAACCTGATTCCGCGCAGAGGTTCCGACGATGATTCCCATTCCGAGGAACATGAATTTCGCGCTGCAGCTGGAGCTCTCAGCGGACT
>CANGNB010000268.1 GCA_947454545.1 Oligoflexaceae bacterium | reverse complement strand
TATAGAGGGCTCGGGAAATACCTTTGACGGAAACGCCCCAATGATCGTAAAAATCTTTATCCTCGATGGCGATCAGAGAATCGATAAGGCTTTGTGGGACCTGCTTGAGCTGAACGAGTTTGCGATCTTCTTTTTGAGTGGGATAAATCCCCCCAATTTTCATGGCTTCCAGTCTGGCTAAGCGAACAGGTTTACCATTTTGTTCGAGCTTGCTCAGCTTTTTGCCACTGAGCTCGATATGAATCAGCTTCGCCTCTTCGCGACTTTCCCAGAACACGAAGGGACGGCGGTAGATAGTAAAGCTTCCAGGCTTGACCGAGTATTCTCCGGGATGTTGAGGCGACTCAACTTTGAGATAGTTGAGACCTTGGAGTTCGGTCTCGATGTCCTCTTCTCGAAGAATCGCTCCCTCAAAAAATTCCAGAGGCCGACTGTAGACTGTGGACGGTAGACGCCAGCGCTTGCCCTCGAACTTTTCACGGACAACAAAATCCATCTGCACAAGTTTGGCGGCAAAAATCACCACAAGGGTTAGCGCTACCCAAGGCCAGTAGCGCGCCCAGACCCGAACCTGATCTTTTAAAAACCTGAGTTGTTCCACATAAAACCCGAATCGTTTGGAATACTTAGAAGGATTTCACCCGCTTCTAAACGGGCACTCTAAATCCGATTCAAGGAATGCGCCACAAGAAAACTCTTGGCAGGAGGAAAAGCTGGGCCTGAACCCAAAGAGCGAGCTTTGATACCAAAGCTCACACAAACCGAGTTCAATGGCCCCCGAGGTAGGCCGCCTTCACTTCAGGATTCTTCAAAAGCTCTTGCCCTGGACCCTCGAGACTGATGCGACCAGTGCTCAAGACATAAGCTCTATGCGCCAAGCGCAAAGCTTGATGGGCATTCTGCTCGACCAAAAAAATGGTCATCCCTTGAGCAGCGACTGTGCGCAGTGTCTCAAAGATAGAGCGTACGACTAGCGGCGCCAAACCTAAACTTGGCTCATCCAGCAGCAAAAGTCGGGGTCGAGCCATCAGAGAGCGCCCGATAGCCAGCATCTGCTGCTCTCCGCCCGAGAGCGTCCCAGCGCGCTGGGCAGATCTCTCTTTGAGTCGGGGAAACATCTGATAGATCCACTCCAGGTCCTCTTCAGCTCCTGCAGGATCCGCGCGCGATGTCTGCCCGATTTTAAGATTTTCGAGAACACTCATCCCGGAAAAGATGCGTCTACCTTCAGGTACCAGGGACAAACCTCGTTTAGCCACCTGATGGGTAGGGACTTGACTCAGATCTTCGCCGGCGAAGATTATACTTCCGGACTTAGCGCGTGGCACTCCGTAGAGGCTGCGCAGGAGTGTGGTTTTGCCAGCGCCGTTGGACCCGATGAGACTCACGATTTCACCAGGAAAAACGTCCAACGAAATACCATGAACGACCTCCGTAGGACCGTAGCTGACCCGGAGATCTCGTATCGAAAGCAAAGCTTGCGTGGAAGCCGCTTGAGCTGTCATCCTTCGTCCTCCGTTCCTAAGTATGCTGACAGGACTTTGGGATCTTTCTGAACCGCGTCAGGCGGTCCCGAGGCGATCACCTCGCCGTAATTTAAGACCACGACGTGGTCCGAAATCCCCATGACCAACGACATATCATGCTCGATCACCATCACGGTCACCTGATGCGTTCCTCTTAGCTTTTGAATAAGCTTAGCGAGCTCTTCCGTTTCCCTTGGATTAAGGCCTGCCGCAGGTTCGTCGAGGCAAATGAGGCGAGGTTTGGTACACATGGCCCGCGCTATTTCCAGTCGTCGTTGACTTCCGTAGGGAAGCGAGCCAGCTAAAAGATTTGCCGAACTTTCGAGATCGACTTCTTTCAGCCAGTAGCGGGCTGTTTCCAGAGCGCCTGCCTCGGATGCACGAAATCTCGGCAGTTGAAAAATTCCCGAAATAATATTGCGATTCAAGAGCTGATGCTGGGCTACGAGTAGGTTTTCCAAAACGCTCATTTCAGAAAAGAGCCGAATATTTTGAAAGGTTCGAGCGATACCAGCGCGAGCCACTCGGTGCGTGCCCCCAAAGTAGCCTTTTTGAAGCTGCACCATATCCTGCGGCTGTCCGTCCCGATCGCGGAGCCAAATGGCCCCTTCGTGAGCCTTATAAAAGCCCGTAATACAGTTGAAAGCTGTCGTCTTTCCTGCACCGTTAGGACCGATCAGAGCGGTGATGGTTCCGGGCTGTACTGTAAAATTCACCTTATTGAGCGCAACGATTCCACCAAAGCGCACGCTCAGCTGCTCGACACGCAGAAGTTCGGGATCCCTCGAAAGGGCTTGAGTGTGCGAAGCCATTTAAGCTCCTTCCTGAGGAAAATAAGGGCGTCGCATGCGGATGAGACCCCGCGGACGCCAGATCATGATAAGGACCATGGCGATACCAAAGACGAGAATGCGGTAGTCAGAAAACTCACGCAAAAGTTCTGGAAGAAGCGTGAGAAACAAAGCCGCTAAGACTACACCTACCAAAGAGCCCATACCTCCCAGGACGACGATCGCAAGAACTAGAGCGGACTCAAAGAACGTGAAAGATACGGGAGAAACAAAGCCCTGGTAAGCAGCAAAAAACACACCTGCTAGTCCACCGATAGAAGCTCCGATAGAAAAGGCTGAAAGCTTTATCGCCACATGATTCAGTCCCAGCGAGCGACACGCAATTTCATCTTCGCGCAGCGCTTCCCAAGCTCGGCCGATCGGCATGCGCCTTAGGCGTGATACTCCATAAATCGACAAACCCACCACAGAGAGCAGGGCTAGGTATACGAAGCTATCGAGATATAGCGGTGAATAGTCGAGATGAAAGACCTCGTGAAACGGGGTTCCCCCCTGCGTCGCCGATCTCTTAAACTCCCATCCAAGAAAGGTCGGGGGTGGGGCATCCACACCGTTGGGCCCCCCGGTAAAGTCCAGCCAGTTATTTAAAACCAAGCGAATAATTTCGCCAAAACCAAGCGTCACGATGGCTAAATAATCCCCATGCATCCGCAAAACAGGAAAACCAAGAATGGCCCCAAAGAGTCCTGCGGTCAGCGCCGCCGCAGGCAACGCTCCCCAAAACCCAAGACCTAGATACTTAGCTCCCAGGGCGTAGCCGTAGGCACCGACTGCAAAAAAGCCCACAAAGCCGAGATCCAAGAGCCCAGCAAAGCCCACGACGACATTAAGTCCCAGACCCAAAAGCACGTAAATCAAAGCTACTATGGAAATCGAAAGGAGGTATTTCGAACCCATCAGTGGCAAACTTGCTGCAACTAGGAAAATAGCCAGAGCGAAAGCTGTCCGAGAAAGAGCTCCAAAACGTTCAGGGCCAGGCTGAAGCTCGCCTGAATCGGCTTGAACACGCTCCCAGGGTATAAAGTCGGAAAGCAAGCGTAGCAGTGTGACTGCAGCAGCGAAAAGCAGAGGTATCTTAAATTGAGATTCAAATTCATAGCCGTCTAAGCGGATACCAGAAATAGGTCCGCACAGTATCAATGTAACGAAACCCGCTGCCAGAGCTCCTAGCAAACGCTTGCCAAAGTTCTGCTTCATTAGACCTTCTCCACAACAGGTTTACCCAAAAGTCCACTGGGCCGAAAAATCAGGATGGAGACGAGCAAAGCAAAAGCAAATACATCCTTATAATCCGAGTTCACAAAACCGGAGAACAAGGACTCAGCTAAACCGAGCAAAATCCCCCCCAGCATAGCTCCAGGAAGCGAACCTATCCCTCCCAAAACAGCTGCCGTAAAGGCTTTGATACCCGTCACAAAACCGATAGAAAAATCAAAAGATCCGTAGTTAAGGGTAATCAAGACTCCAGCCACAGCAGCCATGGCTGCCCCCATAGCAAACACGGCCGCGATCACGCGGTCGGCAGGAATACCCAAGATTTGGGCCATTTCTCTATCCTGCTGCGTAGCCCGACAGGCTCGTCCCAGAGCGGTGTAGCTCACGAGCAGATTCAAACCCAACATGCTGAAGAAGGCCACAACCACGATAAGAAGCTGGTTGTAGGTCACCTGGAAAAAATGCTGCTCGTTGCCAAAGCGAAACGCGCCATCGATCAGGGTAGGTACCCCCTGATTGCGCGCCCCCTGACTGAGCTGAACATAGTTTTGCAGAATGAGCGATACTCCGATCGCCGAAATCAGCGGCGCCAGCCGATTCGCTTTCCGAAGCGGGCGATAGGCAAGCCGCTCGATGACCACACCGATGAGACTGGTGAGCGCCATCGCAAAGAGAAGACTGATCACAATCAGCAGCCATGGGCTGTGGAGCCCCCAATAGGACAGCACTGCTAAGGCAATAGCGGTCAGATAGGCTGAAAGCATATAAACATCGCCGTGAGCGAAGTTGATCATGCCTATGATTCCATAAACCATTGTGTAGCCGACAGCTATCAAGCCGTAGGTTGCCCCCAGCACTAGGCCATTCACAAGCTGCTGGCCCAAGACGTACATATCCATACCGCTCCCCCTTGCCCATGGCGCAAAAACTTATTTTGCCGGAACTTCTGCGTAAGACCCTTTTTGATCCCACTGATAGATCACGTAGCCCGACTTCTGAAGATCCCCTTTCGGTGTCCACTGGGCTTTACCCATGACGGTGTCGGCACCGTTGGCAACAAGCCACTGCGAAAGTTTGTGACCGTCACGCTCTTCACCGCTACCCTTGATGGCGGCCGCAATCGCTTGAACGGCTGCGTAGGAGTAAAGGGTGTAACCTTCAGGTTCGTATTTCTGTGCGCGGAAGGCATCAACAACCTTTTTACCCTCAGCAAATTTGCGAGGATCGGCACCGAATGTCATGTAGACACCGGCTGCGTACTTCTCTCCCCCTGCAGCTGACACGAAATCAGTCGAAACAATCCCGTCACCAGAGACGAAATTCACCTTGAGACCTTGCTCGCGAATCTGCTTGATCAGCGGACCACCTTCGGAGTGAAGTCCCCCGAAGTAAACAGTGTCGGCATGAGCTGCTTTGATTTTGGTGACCAGGGCATTGAAATCCTTCTCGCCGCGCGTAAGACCTTCGTAGAGGACAGCATCAAGCCCGAGCTCTTTCAAATGGCCTTTCATCGCATCAGCGATCCCTTGGCCGTAGGTATCTTTGTCATGAATCACTGCGACGCGCTTAGCCTTGAGTTTCTTCACGATAAATTCAGCGGCCTCAACGCCCTGCTGGTCATCACGCCCACACATACGCATGATATTGCTGAACTGAGACAGTTCGCATGCTGCCTTTTTCTTGGCATCGCTCACTGTTGCACAGTTTTGAGCTTTGACGCTGTCGTCTTCAGTCACTTTAGGATTGGTCGAGGCCGGTGTGATCATGAGCACACTTGCATCCCGATAAACTGCGGCAGCTGGTATGGTCGAGGACGAACAGAAGTGTCCCACCACTGCATTGACATT
>CANGNB010000267.1 GCA_947454545.1 Oligoflexaceae bacterium | reverse complement strand
TGCCTGAGCCTGAGGGGCCCATGATCAGGAGCAGTTCTCCACGCTTTATCTCAAGATCCACTTGATCCAAAGCATGGACGGTCTGCTGATCGAGGCGATAGTCAAACGACAAAGCCTTGGCCTGATAGAGTATCGAAGAAGTAGGGCTCATCGCTCAGACCTCATCCTTTAAGATATAGATTTCGCCTTTGCTGGCATCCATGCGCACGCGATCACCGGTTTTTAGTTTTTGCAGAAGACCACCGTTGATTCCAACTATCGTGGGTAGACCCAATTCGCGGGCGACAACAGCTGAGTGGGATAGCAGGCTGCCCCGTTCGATCAAAAGTCCACTGCAAGAGGGAAAGAGAGGAACCCAACCGGGATCGGTCCGAGCTGTAACCAGAATCTCGCCGTTGATCCCTTCGGCGTCTTTGAGCTGGTGAACGACCCGCACCACGCCCTCGATCGTCCCAGGGCAGCAAGGCGTTCCTTTAAGGCGGTTCGGATCCCCACCATCATCATGTATGCCTTGCAGCAAATCGGCCTCGAACATCACCGCCGGATAGAGATTGCTAAAACCGGCAGCACCATAGGTGAGAAAGCGATCGGGAGGAGCAGGGGTCTCACGATAATGATCGAATTCTTCACGGCGTAGCTTGACCAAGCCACCAAGCTGGCAAGCCGGCAGGCGGCCTTCCATAAACCCAAAGAGCTCTTCGAGGGTCAGATAAAAGATATCTTTTTCGTGTTCGAGGACGCGCATCGCTGTGAGATGGCCACCCATTGCCCGAAAGAGGTGGCGACAGACACCATAGATCTTGGTTCGCGCAAAGCGCAGGTTTTCTCTGTGCTTAACGGCTTTGCGGGCATGTCTTAAGATGAAAAAGAAGATGATAAGGCGGAGGCCGCCGAGTTTCGAGCGAACCTTTTCTTCAGCCTGGTGGCGAATCTCCCTTTCACGATGTTCCATATTCTCGAGCTGATAGGATTTGGTTCGAATATAGCTTTGTAGGGAATGGATCACAAAACTAGGATCCTCGTGCAGATCGGGTTCCTCGAGTTTGAGTTCGTTCACACAGCGAAAGCCAAAGCGATCTAAGAACTCTTCAAACTGCTTGCCGACAGGATGATGCTTGTAGTCGGTGCGGAGCTCTTCAATGACCTCTTCAGCTTTCGTGTCTAAGAACCACTGGCGAAAGCGAGCATCGCCCTTGTCAATCGAAGCAGCGAGCCGCATCAAAAACTTCGTTGGCTCTGTGCTGTCCAGGCCTCCTTCGCCACAAAGCAGATCATTTTGTAGAGAGTCGGCTTCCGCTTCGCTGGCGACCCACTGTGAGGTGAGTTTTTTGAGAATGCCGAAAAAGATCATGCAAAGGAAATCATTGATCAGAGGCGGTTGCCAGTTGTTAGTAATCTTAAGGTCGAGATAGTCAAAGTAGTGCTTAAGCTCGAGCAGGTTCATGCTGCGAAAGTTTTTCTTGCGCGCTTCATTGTAGACGGCATTGAAATGAGCAAAGAAGCCTTCGACAATACTGTCTATTGTCCACCAGCGCTGAAGAGTTTTGAAAGTCAGTATCAGTTTATCACCGACACTGTAGTGTGTCGGCGCTGAAATATTGGCAAAGATAGCCTCGAGATCTGCATTTACCGCAGCCTTTACACCCATCATCGTGTCCATGAGTTCACGATTGCGCTTTGCTCCTGGTAAGGCTTGAACAAGTTCGTACCAATGCGCTAGGTTGTAATAGACGCGTCCCCGTATCAGACCGAGCATGTTGCGAAACGCGGAGGCCTTGGCCTCGATGACCGCCTCAGGCGCTCCCATCATGCGCGCAAACTGAATATAGACGAGATTATAGCCCCGACTAGCGAATGAGAAGGTTAGGGGCGAGGTCACACCACTGTAACTTTCAATGATGTTCGAGTTATCCCATAGAGTGGGTTGCCGGCCATTGATAGTCGCATCATAATAGGCGTCCGGAGGGAGATTGGTGATCGGACGGGTTTGTACTAAAAAAATCGAGCCGGCTTCAATCGCCCATTCACAGTCCTGAGGACAACCCAATTTCTCTTCGAGAGTAACGGCGAGCCTCGAGATTTCGGCGATTTCTGCTGCTGTGAGACTCGCGGCCTTTTGCTTCTCTTGAGGCACATCCGTCTCTATCAAACCGCCTTGAGGAGCTTGGACTAGCTGTCTAGGCTTAGGGACGATGTCGCTGTGGACATCGCCGGTGCTGCGCCCCACATCAAAACTATCAGCATCAAACAGCCCGCTCACGAGACCCTCTCCAGCTCCATACACTGAGCTTATGAGCAGGCGGTCTCTTTGTAAGACTTTGATGGGATGACGCGAGAAGGCAACGCCCGCCCGATCGGCGGCTATCATCTTTTGAATGACCACGCCGACGCCGATGTCAGCACAGTCCAAACCGTGCTCCAGACGGTAGCGTATCGCTCGCGCAGAATAAGCCGACGCCCAGCAGAGGCGCAAAGAGTGCACGATAGCGGCAAGACCCGACTGAAAAAGATAGGAAGAGAACTGACCGGCAAACGAATGCTGGGCTCCATCCTCATCGAGGCCACTCGAACGCACGGCAGTGAAGCCAAGATCGAAATGGTGATCGCGCAAGGCTTTAGCAAGCTGCTCTTCAAAACCTAGGGGGAGCTTTCCTGAAAGACATAAGTTCTGAACTTTATGCTCAAAGGCTTCACTCGACTCTGGTTTAGACAAAAGCTCAATCAGCCCATTGTCGAGCTTAAACTGCTGGAACGCAGCCGAGCTTATGGCAAAAAATGGGGGCACTTTAAAGCCCTGGTGGACCATACGTGCGAGATTAGTGGCTTTGCCGCCGGCTTCCTTAGCCAAAATATCGAGCGTGGTATCCGAACGTAAAATCCACGGGTGTGCTTGCATGTTAGACTCCAATGAGGGCGCGGCCATAGGGCCACCAGATGTGCACAAGAAGCGACAGAGAGGCCAAGCCTTCGATAGCTTTATATTGCTTATGAAGGAGCAAAAGATAAGAGAGAGGGACACTGAGGGCGAAGGCTATGAGGACGGTCAAGCTCCAAGTGGAACCGGCATAAAGGAGGAAAGTGCCTGTCAGGGTCAGTGCTGTGGTGAAGAGTATCATAAGACCTGTCGTTCGTTCGCCGTAGTGAACCCGATAGGTGCGGAGAAGAGGAACCGCGTTTGGATCGAGTTTTCTGCAGATTTCAAAAGTAAAAAAGACGCCGAGATACATGAGTCCGGGAGAAAGAAATTCGGGCCAAGAGAAGCTGCTAAGATTCATGGCACGTATGGAAGCGGCTAAGGGCAGCATGATCACCTGATGGGTGACAGCATAAAGGAAGGGACTCTTTTCCAGCTGTGTTCCCACGAAAAATTCTTTGTACATAAGCCAGAGATAGATAGTAGAAAACGCGTAGAGCCCGCAAGCGAGACTGCGACCTTGAAGGCCATGAATGAGAGCCACGACAAACATCAGACCGAGTCCAAGGTAGATCGCGCGAGTCACCTCTGTCACAGAAAGGAGGCCGCGGGGTAGAGGGCGCTCAGGATGAACCTGCTTGTCTTTTTCAAAGTCTTTGACCTCATCCATCAGTCGGAGGGTTAAGAGGAAAAGCCCTGGCTGCAAGGTGCCCAGCAGCAGAAACAAAGGCTGAAAGGGCTTTTGATCGAGATGAAGGCAGCTCAGTCCGGCGCCAAAGCTGAGCAGCAAAAGCACGGGGACAGGCAAACGTTCTTTAAGAAAAACTAACCAACGATCCATGAGCGTCCCTTTCTTGTTGCCTCGCGATCGATGCGCGCACGATGGCGTCGATCCCGTTTGATTTCAGCCTGGCGAACTTCTGTGGTATCCGTCCACAGGGCCTGGATAGCTAAACGATGGTGTTTAGCCTCTGAGCAGTAGACTATGCGACCTCCGTTATCATCGCGCGCGATCATCGCGTCACTGCTTTGCAAGGCTGTATAGAGCCTTTGCTCATCATAAAAATCCTGTTCTGCCTGCTGCTCGCGACCAGCATACCACCAGCCCTCAGAGCTCGCGATTATCCTATCACCCATCCGATGCCAGAGAGTACCGGATTCGTCTCTTTTTTTATTTTGGAGGTTACTGACTTCATCGCCCAAGTATTCTGGACAGACATGCGGTCCTGCAATCCAGGTTTGACTCGCAGTCTGATGAAAGCTCATACCCTCTGTCGGCTGTCCACAGAATAAGACCTGGTAGTACCCAGCGGCTCGACTTTTGGCGACAGCGTCACGCATGGAGCCAAAGGCGACAGGCTCCGCCTCGGTACTCCCATAGACATGAATCGAACGCGCTTCAGGCCAACGGCTCAAGGCCGACTCAAAGAGGGCGCAGTCCGAAAGGGCTCCGCCGATAAAGAAAGCTTTGAGTTGAGGCAGGCGGAGGTGGTTCAGAGCTAGGCGTAAAAAGCTAGGGCCTCCCACCAGGCTTTGAGGAGAAAGCTCGGATGGGAGTTGATCGATACTCCGCAAAGCTTTGATGGGCCAACGGCTGGGGACGATCACAGAGCAGCGTCCATGCGCAAGGTTTTCAAGAGCCATATTGGCAAAAATTACCAGATCGGGTCCCAATGCAGACGTTTGGAGCGAACGACTGACGACTTCTTGCTGACGTCCGAGGTAGGCGTGGGAGCGGACAACTCCTTTTGGAACTCCGGTGCTCCCCGAAGTGAAGGTGATGATACAGGGCAGTTCCCCATCTACAGCGACGCACTGCTCCTCCTGCGCTGCGGCTATGCTTAATTCTCGCGCGTGAAGCCAATGCGGAATTTTCCGTATGGCCGCGACCCGTAGGCCCCAGAGACGGCCTATAGGACCAGCGAGAAAAGCCTTGGGCTGCAGGAGACCGACAGCTTGCTCAATGCGCGCCAGCGGCATCCAAGGTTCAACGAGTGTGACAGTCAGGCCCAGTCGGGCACAGGCAATAATGCTCGCATAGAGTAGGGGGGAAAGTTCAATCGCGATGAGAACCGATTGACCTTCCTGAAGTCCCTTCGCCACAAGGGCTGTTTGAACCCTTGCCGCGAGTTCTCTGCAGTCCGCAAAGCTGAGGCTTGTGAAACTTTGCCCCTTCGGAAAAACCAGTGCAGGTTTTGATCCAGCTGTTTTGAGCTGCTGATCGATGCGATGGACGGCGTTAAGCATGACAGCTCCTTTCCTCAAGTCGGTGAGCCCAGGGGTTTGCCATACAACGAATAGTGGCGCTCGCCAACGGGAAACGGTGGTTTCACCTTCTGCGAGACATTACCCTCGCGCATCAAAGCCAAGACGATGCTGTCATAACCGGCAGAGAAAGCTTGGATCGCGGACTTTGCCGTCATCAAAAACTGCAAGCCTTGCCCACGATGCTCGGGGACTATCCCCACGGTTTTGCCAATCTGGGTGCGGTACGGTAGCTCCGCAAAACAACGCTCAAAGTTGAGCTCTTCGAG
>CANGNB010000266.1 GCA_947454545.1 Oligoflexaceae bacterium | reverse complement strand
CGCCCAACCTGAGATGTAGCCCTCTCGATTGATGTTTTCGATCTTCCCTAAGCTTAATACCCCATCGCCAAAGACCGTCTTGTACCATTCTTTCACGGAACCACAAGGCCCCGCATTTTCATCAGCGCACATCTTACCTCCAGTGTGGGGTTCGATGTTCAGCAGCTTGGACATCAGCTTGTTGTTGTTGGCTCCGGTTCCGTTCTTGAGCAGCACAAACATGGAGCTGTGCTCGAGTATCGTTAGGGGGCCCCCAAGCTTGGGGTCCTTAAGATTGCGTGGATCTGCGTGACAGTCCGAGCAGGGAGCTGCTTTGAATTTGGGCTGCACGTTGTTGATAAAAAATTCATTGGATTTCGCCAGCTGCGCCGCAGTGGGTTTGTTGCTTGCTGCTGGTGGTGTCTGGGATCCGGGGGGGGTGCCCGGTGTGCCGGTACCATTTCCGGCCTGGCCCGTGCGAACATTGGTCGCGGGTTGCTGCTGCCCACAAGAGAGCAGTCCGAGGCTCGTCACAAGGACTAAACCTAGCTTAAGGTGGGTGCGGTTGAGCATGCGGTCCCCTTTCTCGAACATTCGAAAGCACACAAGGTTATCGGATGGCTCGAAAGGCGACTTGAGAACCCGGGGAGAGCGCTTAGAGAAATTTTGTAACTCTTGAATCCAAAAGGGGGAATGGCTGGTTTTCGGTGGGCTTGTGACCGCTATTTGGTAGCTAGATCACAAGCCGATTCGGAGGGTATATCTTCAGTCGGAGCTCGCCTTAGCCTATCGCCGGCCGGGTGATCACCATATAGACAATGACGATCATCAAAATCGTCGGTACTTCATTGAGGTAGCGGAGAGTGCGACCCTTAGGAATCTCACCATGAATTTGGACAGCCTGCACCAGTTTCCCTGCATAGAGAGTGCTGAGCGTAAGGAGAACAACACTACTGAGTTTGATGTGGAACCAGGGGGCATGCAAAAGCGATGGATTGAGCCAAACCATCGTTAAACCCGCGATCCAGGAGGCGATCATAGCGGGAATTGTGATGGCTTTGAGCAGGCGACGGGACATGATTTTGAGCAGCTCTTCAACCTTGGAATGATCTTTGCGATTTTCGCTGGCATAGATCAAAAGGCGGTAAAGATAGAGGATCCCGGCCATCCAACTGATGATGGCGATCACATGAAAGGCGAGGATAGGGCGATACCATTCAAGCATTGCGATTGACTCCTGTCGGTAAGGTCCAGTTTCGTCCGAGTAAGCTTCTCAAGCGTGATTGCCCGTCGGGGGTCAGAGAGTCGAGCGGGTGCGCGCTTTTGAGTTTTTGAATCTTGCGTGAAAAGCTTGCCCGCAGGTTTAAATCTTGAGCAGGCTCATCTTTAGCCTGAGGTGTATACACCAGATCGATCCAAAGCCAGGCTTCAGCGTTATACGCTCTTTGAATGATAAATTCGAGCGCTTCTGCATAGAGAGGATCCCAAAGCTTGTCAACCTGCTCGACAAGGAGCGCGAGGGGGCCTTCTGCTTCGGCAGTGAAGGCATGAAGACTCGCATTGTCGATGTGCCCCAGATGCAGCATGCGAGCTTCGACTCCAAAGCGCCAATTGAGGGCGACAGCCTTCGCCCAAAGGTCCGAAGGTTGTTGCCTTTGGGGGGTATACTGCAGGCTTGCTGGTGGATGATCGTGTTTAATCACGGCCGCAAGTTCTTGCAGTGTTTGTGCCGCCCAGGAGGCAGGGACCTGCATAAAATTGCGCGGATGCTGCGGCCAGCGCTGTCGGTAAAGATCAACGATGCTTTGGACACGTTTGAGGCGTGTTTTGAGACGGCAGCGGGTATAGCCTTGAGCACTTTCGTGCCATGCAAAACCTCCGCCTCCGCAGCAGCCAAAAAGTTGAGACTGAAGACCGACAGTCTCAGCGTCAAAGTTTTGCAGCCCAAGGCTGAGTCCATTGAGCAGTGGATTCTCGAGGCTCGTGAGCACACAGGAATGAGTGCTCCCTGACATCAGACGGGCCTCCGGCCAGCGGTTGGAGCTCTGAGCTGCTGGGCCTTCTCTTGATTACTCAGGCGGCGGAAATCCTCACCCTTGAGCTCAATGAAGTCTGAGGTCTCGCAGAGGCGCGAGAAAACCCGTGAAGTGATACGTTTTTCGAGTGATTCGCTGGTATCGAGATCAAAGGTGCTCGAGGAACCGGTGCCATCAAGGGACACATTATGGGTATTCACCCGCGTCAGCGGTTTGAGGGAATAGTTCGTGGAGGCGACGATGATCTTATTGCGGTTGTATCGACCCATCACCAGCTGGTCCAGGACCGAGAGTTCCCAGTCGCTGCAGCGGCCCTTGCCGAGCTCATCGATCATGAGAATATCGACTTCGATCATCTCGTTGAGAAGGCCTGCTTCGTTTTTGTCTTCGGCGTAGCCAGCTTTCAGGGCCAGCAGCAGCTGGAAAAAATCGACAAAGCGGACACTCACACCTTTGGCTGCAAAGCTTTTCGCAAGAGCTGCCAGCAAATAGGTCTTGCCGACACCCACAGGGCCGCTCAACAGCAGGCCGCGCGGTTTATCGAGCTGAAAGTCATCCTTCCAGTGCGAAACCCGCTGAACAATGTCGCGGCCGTTGCCTGTGAAGTTACTAAAGGAATCGAGCCGGGCTCCACTGTAGCGAGCAGGAAGCGTGGCATTATTGATGAGGGTCACGACGCGCGAAGGGGCTGGAGTGCGACAGGTTTTAGCAACGCCATCCACCATCCGACGATTCTGTCCAAAGCAGCTCGCACATTCCTGAACGCAGCTACAGAGTTCAGCGTGGGTCAGAGATCCTTTGGGCTGCAGCCGATAGCCAATCCCATCGCAGCACGAAGAACGCCGCTCAAGGGCACAGCCTAAAGAGGGAATCTCGTGAGTGGGGGCTTGATGCAGTTCTTCTTTGAGAGAGCGTGAGGGCCGATCCATGCTGTCCTCGGTCGTGAATTCGCTTGGCACGTCCGGGAGTATAGAACAAAATAAGGCCCTAAGCCTACGAAAAGCGCTGTTTGTCGAAGGAGTTTCTATGTCAAGTCGTCTGTTTTCCCTGCAGCATGGGGTCTCTGAGGGGCCACTCAGTAGTTTTGATGCGCGTATTTTTGTATTAGCCCTCGAAGCTGGCCAAAAGAGCTGGGATAGTGTGCTGCCTCAGCTCCTTCCTGACCCGGAACGGCAGCAGCTCTTGGCCCTTGCCAAGCGACTGGATACCAAAGTTGAAGGCGGGGCGCAGCTAAGCTGCGATGCAACGCCATTGCAGCGCTGGACTTTTCTGCTCGTAGATGCTGCGGCCGACATGTTTCATTTGCTCACACAAGCCCGGCAAGTGCTCAAGCCCCTCAAAGAGCTGCGCTGTCAAAAGCTTGAACTCGATCTGCGTTCTCTCTCTGAGGTGCAGAGTCTCAAGGTTATGGAAGCTTTTCTAGCTGCGGCTAAGGCCCAGTACTTTCGTGTGCCTCGCTATGAAAGCTCAAGCAAAGATAAGAAGGATCTTTATCAGCCTCACCTTGCCATTCTGTGTCCGAGTGAAGTGGATCTTGCCCATGCCGAGCGCGTTGCGACTCGGACAGAGCACAGCAGTGAATGCGGCAATTACGTGCGGCTTTTGGCGATGCAGGCAGGCAATGATTTGACTCCTAAGCGTTACGTTCAGACACTCGAAAAGCTGGCTGAAAAAGACGGTCTCGATTTCGAATTTTATAGTCAGAAAAAATTAGAAAGCCTTGGGGCAGGGGCTTTCCTCGCTGTCGCGCAAGGCTCACCACATGCTGATGCTGGAATTGTGAAGCTCAGCTACGGGTCCAGCAAGAAAAAAGGCTTGCCTCATATCTGCCTTGTGGGCAAAGGGGTGACCTTTGACACAGGGGGCACCAATCTCAAACCAGCCGAATACATGTACGGCATGCATCGAGATATGGCGGGTTCAGCAGTTGCCTTTGGCCTGATTCGCCTGGCTGCTTTGGAAAAATGGCCTCTGCGCATCACAGCATTTTTAGCAATCGCCGATAATAGCAACGGACCAAAAGCCTATCGTCCCAACGATGTGGTCACGGCCATGAATGGCAAGACCATCGAAATCGTGCATACCGATGCGGAAGGTCGCATGATGCTCGCCGATACCCTGCATCTGGCAGCCCAAGAAAAACCAGCTTTGGTCCTCGATTTCGCGACGCTCACCGGGGCTTGTATCCGAGCGATCAGCACCACCTATGCGGGTGCCTTTAGCAATCGGCAGGACTACACGCAGCTTCTGATTGATGCTGGTAAACGCAGTGGTGAGCGCGTGTGGCCCTTTCCCATGGATGAAGACTTCGCCGAGTGTCTGAAGTCGGATATCGCTGATATCAAGCAGTGTCGTCTCACAGGAGGGGTAGACCATATTGAGGCGGCCCTGTTCCTGAAAGAGTTCGTCGGCAAGGATGTGCCGTGGATCCATATCGATCTTGCAGCGGCCGAGCATACGGGAGGCTTGGGACATGTGGATACGGAGGTGACAGGGTTTGGGGTGCGGTTGGGTGCTCAAATTCTGCAAGATTTATTCCTCTAAAACTGGCTCTTTTAACTGTGGGCGCTCGGCTCAGGTTTGGTCAGAGACATGAGATGTCGCTCGCAAAATTTCTAAAATTGGACACAATACCCCTGATCTTGACCAGGAGGGGGTATGGTCTGTCCTCATTGTAAAAGCGTAGGAAATGCGGTAAAGCATGGGATTTACGTAAGAATTTCAGATGGGAAGAAGTGTCAAAGGTATCGCTGCAGGGCTTGCCGGAAGACATTTTCAGAGACTCATTTCGGGATTGATTATAGGTTACGCAAAAGATACTTAAACCAGAATGTCTTTCGAGGTCTGTGTTCTGGTGTTTCGCAGCGAAGACTTGCGATCATTTTGGGGGTGCAAAGAGCCCTCATAGCGAGGCGACTTGTTCGTTTTGGAAGGTGTGCACAGCATAATCTTGAAGTCTATCGACGAGGGCGTGAGAAGGTCTCAAGATTGGCTTTTGATGAGCTTGAAACTTTCGAGCATACCAAATGTAAGCCAATAACAGCAGCCATTGCAGTCGAAGACAAGACAAGAAAAGTACTTGCGATAGCAGTTGGGAAAATTCCTGCGAAAGGTCCTTTGGCTAAATTAGCTCGCAAAAAATATGGCCCACGACCCTGCGAAAGACGCAAATGTCTCACGGATCTATTTCAAGATTTAAAGGAATGTGTGGGTTCTTCTGGACTCGTAAAAACAGATCAAAGCAAGGCTTATCCACCTTTTATTCGATCCCTTCTTCCTGCTTGGAGCCATGAGGCTACACCTGGGCGTCGAGGCTGTGTAGTGGGTCAAGGCGAGCTTAAAGAAGGTGCTTGGGATCCTTTGTTCAGCCTCAATCATACTTATGCAATGTTTCGTGATGGTTTAAAGCGCCTTGCTCGTCGCACGTGGTGTACTACGAAAAAAATAGAGAATTTAACCTT
>CANGNB010000265.1 GCA_947454545.1 Oligoflexaceae bacterium | reverse complement strand
TGATCGCCTATCCCTGCACAGCAGGTAGGAAAACACAGTCTTTTAGACTGGAAAATTTTGCGGATCAAAGCTTCCGCATGATCGATAATGCCAACGGCCTCTGCGTTTATGTGGTCGGAGCAGCAAAGACCGCAGGCGCTGGCATCGAAATGCATGCTTGTGCCGATCCCAACCAGACACCCAATGCTATGATCTTTCGCTTCCGTGAGATCGACACCGATAAACAAACTTTCAAAATCCAGAATGCCCTCAGCTCCCTCTGTTGGAAAATAAATTCCGATGGGCGCATCATACAGGGCGACTGCAACACCAATTTCACACTGTTTCAAAGTGCAACTGTAAGCCTCTAAGCCCACGAGTCGTTGGCAGATCAACGTATAGCGACTTCCTCCACGATATTTTTTAGGTCCCAATACAGCTTTTTTTCCAAAGAAAACAAATCCTTAAAGTCGAATACCAGGACCTCCGTCACCCCCATTCGAGGGATTCCTCAAGCCTTGAGGCAAAAAGCCGAAACCTCAAGGAGGATGCGTCAGTCGAGAGGGCAGACCTTGTTAGCGGGAAGGACCAAATTTCTCAAGCGCGGTGAACAACTCTTCGCTAGTGGTGATCTGGCGGAAGGGATGTATGTCGTGCGTCGCGGTCAGGTAGAAATCTACCTCGATAACCGTGAAGCTGAGCTTTCTCTGGCCATCATGGGCCCAGGAAGTGTCATTGGTGAGCTATCCCTGTTTGACCGCAAACCGCGATCGGCTTCCGCTCGCGCGGTGGAAGAAGTTGAGCTGGCTCTGGTCAGCAATGACGACTTTGCGAAAGTACTGCAACTCGTCCCAAAATGGTTTGTCAGTCTCACAACTTCAATCTGTACTCGCTTACGTGACATGAATGGACGCCTGCAGCAGGCTCAAGATCGCTACTTTATTCGTCTCAATCACCTCTCGACATGGATCGATATTCTGAACGTCATAGACCTCTTGTTTTATAAACTAGGGGAACGTCAAGGCCATCAGATGCGGATGAACCAGCACGCTGCTGAGGCCGAACTTGAAAAAATCTTGCCTTATGGCCTTCGTCGCATCAAACAGCTGCTCTTTGCCACTCTGCAAGCCCACATTTTAAATGTGAAGCCGGATGAAGAGGGCGAACCTCAAATCTTTACTGAGCATAAAAACAAACTGCGCAGACTCGTCACCTATCTGCGTGATTTGGAAAAGCAAAGCCCAGATATGATCTGTGACATCGATCTTTTAACCCATATCTTTCATGAGTTCAGCGAGGGTCATAAAATGGGCTCACCGCTGCATACCCCTGAACAGATCGCCCGTGAAACCCACGATGCGCTCTCGGAAATCTCCCAAGCAAGTGTGGAAGGCAGCGGTGCCAACCGGCGCCAGCACTTTCGCATCCTCTATAAGGGGGCACACAAACCTCAGATCACGATCGATGGAATCGTCCATGAGGTGCTTGATGTTTCGGAAGGAGCACTCCGGTTTCAGATTGGATCCTTCGATGAATTTCAAAAAGATCAGCGGATTAGCGGTAGGCTTGAGTTCCCAGAGAAACGTGGGATACATGATGTCGAAGGTACGATACTCCGCTGTTCAGCCCAAGATGCTGTCCTGATTTTCTCACCTGAGTCGAAACTGCCAGGACAGCGAATCATGACGGAACAGCGAATCATGATCCAGAAAAGTTCGCTCTGAGAGCTGAGCGAACCCTTCCGAAATTCAGCTTACATAGCTTCTGGCACTGGAATCCAAACCGCATGCTGACTGCGATTTTGGACCTGGTCCTTCACGATATTACCGACTTGGGCCTGAGCTTCAGCGATCGCTTTAGCAAGTGGCTTTTCCAAGGAGAGCTCTGCAGCCAAGAGAGCACGCTTTTCATTCAGCACGCCGCCAGACTTCACTTTATCCTTGAGGGCATCCAACTTATCGACAGTCTGCATGAGGATGGCTTTGATATCGATAGGATTCAAGCTGGGATTGATATCTTTCACGTGCGCTGCAACTCCTGTGACATAGGGAGCTGCTTGGCTGGTACCGCTCAGAGCCAACTGATGATCATCAGGAATAGTGGACACGATACCAACACCAGGAGCTGCGATATCAACACGCTTCACACCATAGTTGGAAAAAGGAGCCAGACGGCCATCGGCGAAGCTCGCCGCTACAGCCAGCTTGTAGGGATGATCAATCGACGCGGGAGCTGTGGGATATTCGTCATTGTTGATGCCTTCATTTCCGGCAGCAAACACAAAGAGAGTCTCAGGAGCACTGCGCAGCAAGATCTGCTGTTCTGCATTCACACGCTCGAGGAAGAATATCGCTAACTCCTTCACGAGTTCTGGGCTTGGATCTTTGCCACGCCCTGCGAGCTTGAGCAAAGGCTTGACGATCATTTCTGCCTGCATAAGGCCCATACCGAGAGAGGCATTGGCAACATCAACCTTCTGCTCGTTGAGATAGATGCCTACGTTGCCAAAGACTGTAGCTTGCGATTTTGCAAAGAAGCCTAGCCCACCTTTGATAATTTCCTTAACGATCCAATTGAGCTCTTTGCCTTCGTCTGCAGCTTTGCGTACATCACCTTCAAGTACGGATTTGCGACCGATGATGCCAGCGAGGGGATTTTCTGTGGGGATGAGTTTTGCCCCCAGAGCTTTGGCTTCTTCATTGCCGCGAACGGTGATACCGCTCACATGAGTCCCGTGAACGTAGTTGCCAAAGGTCTGGAGCTTTTGTACGAATTCTTTCTTCGTTACAGACGTCTTCATCCAATCGATTTCTTCGCTCGAAGCTTTACCTTCCAGAGCTTTGGTTTGAGTCGCAAAAAAACGGGCGACTTCATCATCATAAAGCTTGCTGTACTTGCGTTCGATCAAAGTTCCATTGTTGCCAACAAAGTTCCAGCCATTCACATCATCACGAAAGCCGTTATTGTCGTCATCAACGCCATCGGTCGTCGAGTCGCCAAGGTTCAACCAGATGTGTCCGACCAGGTCTTTGTGCTGTGTATCGAGGCCACTGTCAATGACGCCGATCACAGAAGCCTGTGCGTTAACACTTAATAAGCCTGAAGTCAGCGCAATAGCGCCCACACGTCGCAATGATCGCATGCGAAAGCTCCCTTTTAAATTTCTTAAGTGAGAATCTACGCGATCTTAACGTGGGATTTTCGTATGGGCAAGGACATGTTTTTCAAGGGTCCATGAGACCCTGTCCAGGACTTATTTTTTTACTTTTTCTACATACTCAGAGGTACGGGTATCGATTTTCAGAATATCGCCCTCGGAGATGTGGAAAGGAACTGTCACCGTTAGGCCAGTCTCGAGCTTAGCAGGCTTGCCGCCGCCTCCCGAAGTGTCGCCCTTGATGTTCGGTTGAGTTTCCGTAACTTTGAGTTCGACGAAGTTGTCGACTTCCACAGCCACGGGTCTTCCTTGGAAGAAGGTGACCTTGATCATGCTGTTCTCGATGAGGAAGTAAACCGCATCGTCGAGCTCTTCTTTTTTCAAAACGATCTGGTCGTAAGTCGCAAGATCCATAAAAGTGTAGTTCTGACCGTCGTTATAAAGATATTGCATCTCTTTATACTCAAGATCGGGAACGTTGACTTTATCGCCCGCTTTGAAGGTCACTTCGAGAACCTGCGCCGTTTCCAAATTCCGAATACGGGTGCGCACGAAAGCGGAGCCCTTACCAGGGTTGACGTGCTGGAATTCGACAATCACAAAAGGCTTGCCGTTATACTCAATCTTCAGACCTTTTTTGAACTCAGTCGTTGCGTACATAGAAAAACCTCTCCGCAGTCTATGATCACCGCGCACTCATGACTCACTGCGAGGCGCGAAGTGAGAATGTATACGCGATGTGATACCTTTCGGCAAGCTACAGGAGCTTTTCCGACCAGGCGAGCGTAAAATTTTGGAAAACAGTCTGCACGGCCCGAAGGAAGTCTAGCGCTCCCTGATCTCGGATCGATTGCCCTGCCAGGTAAGAGCCTGAAGCTCATCAGCAAGAGCATCATGACGGAGAATGCGCTGCAGGGGGCCACGAAAGCTGTCGATATCTACATGGCGTTCGCGCTGGAGGCCCATGCCTGGACCTTGTAGGTCACGCCCTGATGTCACATGAATCACATCGCCACGTCCGTCTGCAAGACGTCTTTCGAGCAGCACAACATGCCCCGGATAGACCAGCAGATCTCCAGGTAGAGCCCGCTGCGAGCGCGCTCCGATGTCTACAAGGTGGTATGAACGTCGCAATGCGTCGGGGGCTAATTCTCGCATCATGGCTGTCGTGAGATAGGTCGCCTCGAGACCAGCTTTGCGAAACACCTCAAAAGTGAAATGGCTGCAGTCTAAGCTACATTCTTGGCACACTGGACAGCGGCTGATGCGTTGGGACTTCTCCGGCCGTTCTTTCGCCAGACAGTCATTGCAACGATCGCACACCCGAGGATCCCCCAGCTTTCCACCCCCATAGACATAAGAGAGATCCCAATGCTCCAAAAGGTACTGAGCTTGAGCGAGGACCCCGCGACGCTTGGGAAGATTTAAAGCCCCGAGCAGTGACTGTGTCACCAGCAGGGAGAGTAAGTAAAAAATGCCGAGCTTGCCGACTTTCAAGGGACAAAACCCCCACGTAATATAGACTTAGCAAAGGACCCTTTAAAAATAGCACAGGACGCTGACAAAACCAGGGAAAAAGTGCCAAAACCGCCCTGCAGATATGCAGCAAAGCCTTGTCTGATAAGAACTTGACGAAAGCCTGGCAGGAGGTAAACAATTCGGTTCTCAGGCGACGCCCCCTGGTCTATAGTGGGGGTTTCGTTGCAGAATAGCTAAACAAAAAGGCGTGGTGTCAAGAATGGAAAGCACGAGCCAGACAAGCAAAGAGGCATGGCTCCACTTCGAGGGTCAGGTTCACTTTATCCTGAAAGTGGTACCCTTCCGGCTGCTCGTCCGCGCTCGGGCCCGAAAAATTTCGCACCGCGAACTGATCGCCGAGCTTGATTACCTCGACCACGACTTTGTCTTCTCTAGCCAAGACCTTTCGGAACTCTTCCCTACCGGAGAAACCGTCAATCTACAGATCAGCGCTGAAGGCATCGACACTAGCTTTGTCGTCGCTACAGCAGAAATCATGCAAAGACATTTTCAGGCGCATAGCCTGCAGCTGCACTTAGGTTTCAAGAGAGTCGATGACGAGCTTGAAGATCTCTTGAGCGAGCTCCAAGAAAATGGGGCACGCAGCCACGGCACCCTTCACTAGGAGAGAGCCCGGATCCCGGACTGCAACATGTCAGGACGTCCGCAGGGACTCATGTAGGAAGTTTTCAAAGGATTGTCTTAAGAACGACGAGCTGTTATGTCTGAGGGCCCTGGATAGCGAATGTTCACTTGGATGCGAGAAAGCGGTGAAACAGAAGACTAAAAAAAGCGTGAAACCCGAGGCAAACCTGGAAAGCCTGCTCAGGAT
>CANGNB010000264.1 GCA_947454545.1 Oligoflexaceae bacterium | reverse complement strand
CTTCTCATCGAATGTGACCGGACTATCGATGGATGAGCGATGTCCATCATTGCATACAGCGAGATAATGTAGACCTTCCTCACTTTTGAGTTCTATGAGCTGACTTGCAGCACAAGGCGCAGGAATGCTTCCATCATAAAGGTTACCTCCCGAGCTATGAGCATAGCTCAAGCGGTCTGTCGCGCTCACTGCTAGCTGACGCCACGCATCACCAACAGGAAAAAGCAGACTGCCTTCCGAATCGAGGGGATCCAATTCAAGCGGCACTTCTTGCCATTCCGAGTGCAATCCCCCTTGAAAACGATAGAGCGCCAACTGATCGCGCGTCACGTGCGTCCGTTCGAAGCCATTGACCTGGTAAGCGAGAATAATTGCGGGACACGCCTGAATTGGAGCACTCAGCCCCCATAAGCTACCTAGGCTCCCAAAGATTGAGAGGATGAGGAGGAGTCTTGAGTGCAATATTGACATAAAATATCCGTTAAGAGTTCGATCTCGCGAGGGCTCAATTCAATAAACTGCCCACCATAGACAAAGCGACTTTTTTCTCCCTGAACCCAGCGAATCTCAACAGTAAGCGAACGCAGCCCAGCTTGAGCTAATTGAGGCTCCAATTGGCCGTGAGAAGAGCGTAATTCAAATTCAAAGCGATCGCCACGCGCCAAGGGCTCGCTGAAGTCAAAGCTCAGCCCAGTTGTCGAGAAATTTAGCAGATTGCCTGAGCCGGATAAAGATGTGACTCGAAGAGTCTCACCTTTTGGAGCAAACCAGCGACGGTCAAGCCGTGTCAAATGCGTCAGGCGAGCGTAAGCGTCGTCAGCTTGACGCCTCAATGCAGCTTCTTCCGCAAGCGGGTCGTATTCCCAAGCTTCCACGTCGTCCTGGTGGTGTTTGATGCGAATCATACGCAGCTGAGCTTTGGGCAAGTCCCCCTGAGGTTCTACAAGCTCTTTCGTCGTGGGACCTACCAGGACACTATGAGGAGTGCAGGCTCCCTCCAAGCGCTTCGTAAAATTGACACCATTTCCAATCACAGTGAGATCGATGCGCTCACCCTTACCTAGATTTCCTAGAAGGACGGCCGATGTGTTGATGCCGATGCGCAGAGGGAATATCGGCTCACCCAGCTCGTGCTTCCTTAGCATCCGCTGTACATTCTCTCTTTGAATTGCCAATGCGGCTCTGAGAGCTTCCTCAGCATGTCCCAGCCCTTCCCTATCATCCAGAAACGAATAGCCAAAGAAACACAGAAGCCCGTCTCCTAATGTCTTATTGACGATTCCTCCGTGAAGATGAATGGTGTCTGCGAGACTGTCCATAATATCTTTCAGATGTTCGAACGCAAGGCGAGGAGCCTGATTTTCCACTACAAGGGAAAAGCCAACAATATCGATGAACATGATGGTGAGAACGCGCTCCCGAGCATCCAAAGTCAATTTCTCAGGATTTTCTTCAAGAACACGCAGAGCTTTGGCCTGTAACTTCCCATCGAATGCTTGATGCAAAAATCGAGAGCGTGATTCTTCATCGCGTAATTTAAAAACGACGAGTGCTAGGCAAACACCCGTAATAGCCAATACGGGAGCTGTTATAGGCAAAAGAACTGAACCTATGACAAAGCTCAGTGCAACACTCGAAAGCCAAGAAAAAACCAGTAAAAACCAAGCTAAACTTAAACCGAGCGGTGAAAGGACAAGACCGAGACTTATGGAAAGAGCTCCCATAATAATTGTAATCATCGGCCCAATTTCGCTTGGTTTGATATAATCTCCACGCAAAACACTGTTCATGACAGCGATGTGCGTATAGCCACCGGGTATCAGACCAATGGGACTCGGCTTGAAGTCTACGTTACCCGTGAAATACATGGGCATAAGAAAGACTACGTCCCCCTCTTGAACGACACTTGCTGCCTGTCCTAAGCTGTCGTGGTCTAGCATGTGCTCCATGCTTTGCACGTGCTGATGAAGAGAGCTGCGACTCGGGTAGTTTACCCAGGCTCTCCCTTCTTTGGTGATCGGAAGTATTGTCCCATTGATACGCAATTCTCCTGCGTTCATTCGGATTTTTGGGAAGGGACTCAAAGCTAGATGGCGTAAGATCTTCCTATCATCAATTTTGAGAATATGGAAAAACGTTCCATCCACTGGTCCAGACAGAATATGTCCCACTCCTGAGAAAAGGGCTTGAAGATCTTGACTTGGACCATAAAGAAAAAAGCGTCGATAGTCAGGGAAAAACAGGTTTTCACTCCAAAGGTGTCCCTGGGAATCCTTGGGAATCAACTTATCCATCGAGTAATGAGCTGCCCCCGTCTCAACCTGAGAACGCGCAGGCAACTTAGCTGGACTAGCGAAAGCACCCACATAAATCGGCGCTTTCAGCTCCCTTAGAGCCCTCTGAAATTCCAGCAGGTCAGGGTCCTGTTCGTCATACACTGATTCGGTCACAGAAAACATTGCGTCAATGACGATCCCTGCAGGTCGACGTTGTCCTAGAGCCTCGAGAATTTGTGCCCATTCCTTAAAATTCAATCGAGAGCGCTTCAAGAGCGCGACACAGCGATCATCGAAGGCAAAAGTTTTAAGCTTGGAATCTATCTTTGGCTCTTTGCCTAATGCGCCCCTGATCTCAAACAGAAGCGGCCACTCAAATTGGGAAGCCCACTTCAAAGACGATGGCGATGAAGACCAAAAGCCTAGCCCTAAAATCCAAAGCAATGCCCATAGACCTCTAGACCAAACTCGAGAGGGCGGTCCTTGCAAGCGATCTTTGGCTGAATCCCACACGTGCTCTCTCCACTAAGACAAAGGTCCTTTTAGGGGATCGGCAGAATTATGGCCAACTATACGTGCCAGCCTCTATGGATATCATTTCTTTCTCTCTATCCCTCTGATATATCTAATAAATTTTGCAAAATAGGAGTTTTGACACAGCTTGATGAGACTGCCGTGAGACCCCTCAAATACGCGAGCTGGCAGACTTTTACGGTTGTCTAAAAGAAGCCCTATAGCCTACAATCAGGTTATATTCGGGCTTTTTTATCGAGAGGGATTCACGTGCCGGCCTTCATCTCCCCCCAATGTTTTAAGCGGACCATGAGCTCACTCGTGATCGTTTTGCTCATGTTCCTCTCACATGAGGGACATGCTGACACAACTAGGCCTTTCACCATAGGGACCCTCCAGGATCCCAAATCTGTCTTGCCCCTTCAGCAGCAGCTCGGTGAGTCGAACCAGCTCCGACGCATGCTCATGCCGCCTATTTTAACGGTTCAGAGTGATGGCCGCGTCACGTGCCACCTTTGTAAGGAAAACCCATCATTAGATCTTATTCGCAACGAGAAGACGGGTGAGACAGAGCTAGCTGTTAACCTCGTTCTAAAGAAAAAATTAGTGTGGGGTGATGGTGAAAAAATAACGCGAGAGGATGTTAAATTCACTCTTGAGTACATGGCTCTCGCGAACTACACGCAAAGTCCCAAGCCCATATTGCCGATTCGCATCATTGAATTTGACAAAGATCAGGAAAACAAGATGCGCCTCGTTCTGAGGCATAAACGTTCTGACAGCGCCCAATTTTTTTCGATTTCATTGCTTCCGAAACATAAAGAACAGCAGATTAAAGCCATCGCCAATCAAAATTCTGACAGTTCTGCTCTTTGGAGTACCCTTCAAGACCCCGGATTCTATTACGGACCTTACCGCATGAGTAGGGCTCAACCAGATTCCTTTCTCTTGGTCCATAACGGCAAAAATGAATGGGAAGGAAGTCCCTCGGAAGACCTCATCATTCGCTTTTTTCCTGGTCTAAAAGAGCTAGGAAATGCAATCAATCAAAAAGAGCTCGACCAAACTTTAACCAAAGAACTCAGCTGGTCTCAGTACAAGGAACTCTTGACGATTTCTCCTCAGCTTAGTGAGCAATATGAGGCTGATGGATCTCCCAGCTACACTCAAGAGCTGCTACTTTTGAACTTGAGAAGTCCGCTTTTAGTAAATCCTCAGCTTCGCCAAGCACTCTTTCATAGCGTAGATCGCGACAGCCTCAACAAGCAGAGCTTTCGAAATTTAGCAACGATCTCTGAAGGCATGATTAGTCCAGCGATCATGCTAAGGATGAATGAAAAAAAGGTCGATGGGTTCAACACCAAGCTATCTTCTTACCTCCTGGAACAATCAGGGTGGCATCTCAAACCAGATGGTATGCGCTATGGGGACGGTCAGCAGAAACTGAGTCTGACTCTAACCTGTACCGAAGCTCGACTGAAAAATGATTGGTTTAATCTAGTACAAAGTGATTTCAAGAAAATCGGCATTGAGCTCAAGCTCGATCTTGTTCCAGAAACCGATTATCTCAGACAAACCCTCGCCCATCGGCGCTTCAAAGATTTAGCCTGTATGCGTTGGACTATCCCCCCCTTATCCGTACCCATGCAGCTCGTTCATAGTTTGGCCGTTCCTTCGAACGAAAATGATTTTGTTGGACAAAACTATAGTGGATGGGAGCAGCCAATCGTCAACAGGATCCTTGAAAATATCATGCGGGAGAATGATGTCATCCATGCTTTGCGCCTCTATGTGCGCCTAGAAAAGCAGTTTCAGAGTGAGGTCCCCGCGATTCCTTTGGTCTATTTACCTCAGATCACACTCATACGAAAGGTTGGGCCTGACTCCAACACAAGAGACATTCAAAAAAATCTTGCAATCTACGGTGAAAACCAAAAACGAAAGCTCTAGTGGATAAAACTTTTTCACTCTGATCGAGAGAGTACTCTGAGTCTCAAAGAGGCTCCCAGTCCTTACCCATCAGGGATAGTGAGACCTGCCCCCGAAATACGTTACGATTAGCATAGACTAAAAACCGAGCCGATTGCAGATCCCCTAACTCTTCGTAGACCTCGTGAAAAAACATAATCTTGTGAGTTGCACCCTGTGGGGTTTGGATAAAGACCTGCGTGTGCTTTGCTTCGCCCGTAGCCTTGTCTCGCAGAAACCGCACCGACTCTATCTCCGCTTCAATAGCAAAAAGAGGCTCCTCAAATCCATGACCGAATGGCTTCAATTCATCGAGATGCTTGACCAAATCAAGCTGCAGGAAATCAAGTTCGAGACGACAATCATACGAAATATGACTGATCCAAGTCTCTGGGTTTTTTTGTAGCTGGGCTAATGCAAATTCGCTCAGAGCGCGGCGCAAGGGTTCTTCATATTCGCTCTTAAACGAAAAACCACCCGCAGCTTGATGGCCACCAAATTTTTCAAAGAGGTGAGAAGCCGAGGCCATCGCATCGGTAACATCAAAGCCAGGGATCGACCGGGCTGAGCCTTTGCATATCCCACCCTTTCTTTCAAAAAGCCAGGTGGGACGCCAATATTTCTCAGCAATTTTGCTGGCTGCAATCCCTATCACTCCTATATGCCATCCCTCAGCCCCAAGAAACAAAATGGGCTCACTCGGATAGTGTGAAGCAGCTTTCTCTGCTT
>CANGNB010000263.1 GCA_947454545.1 Oligoflexaceae bacterium | reverse complement strand
GATTGAGGTTCAAGGGAGCTGGCTGACCGATAGGCGCTGCCAAGAGATTTAGGGTATCGGCAAGTTTTGGAATTTTGGTTTCTTGGTACGTCGGCTTGAGATTGACCTCTGCGGGTTCAATCCAAATTTGGAGAAGATGCAAAGGCTCGTGGGCTGAGGGGTTCACCTCGCTGTGTTGGACTCCCGTGCCGGCGCTCATACACTGCGCCTCACCGGCCGCTATCCGACGGCTGTGTCCCATGCTGTCCCTGTGCTCTACTGCTCCCGAGAGCACGATAGTCAGAATTTCCATATCTCGATGCCCATGCATGGGAAAGCCACCACCAGCGGCTATCTCGTCGTCATTCAGCACTCGCAACGCTCGAAAACCCATGTGATGGGGATCATAGTAAGACGCAAACGAGAAGCTATAGCGGGTCTTCAACCATCCAATATCACCTTTGCCCCGTGCCGCAGCCAGTCTCAACAACTCCATTGCCATAACCCTTCTTCAATGTGGTCCCTGGGTCTTCTCCGAGAGTCCTGTATACCCGTGTCAAAGCTCACGAATGCAAGCCTTCCATCCTTCTTACGGCAGCTCACCACCGCTCTTCAATGAAGGCTTTTTTAACTTAAATTTTGGATACTTACAGAATTATTAAAAGTCTTTTCAAAAGATCGCACCCAAGCTTTTCTCGCTTTTGATTGACAGCTCTCCTGAGGGGAAAGAAGATGAGTCTTTCCATTCGATCAGACCAAGGAGTGTCAGTTTATGAAAAGAACTTTATCTCTCGTCCTTCGCTCGGCCCTCATTCTTACTCCTCTCTCCTTCGCAGCAGCTCCCCTCATGGCTGCCGTCGAAAGCGTCAAGGCTCCAGAAGTAAGCCTCGATGAAGTCAAAGCTTTGGTGGGCAGCAAGGGAGCTACATTTCTCGATGCCAACAGCAGCAAAATGTTTAGCGAAGCCCACATTCCGGGTGCTGTCAGCTTTGCTGAAAACAAAGAAGCTCTCGCTAAAGTTCTTCCTACCGACAAAAACGCTCTGATCGTGGCCTACTGCGGCGGTCCCCGCTGCACAGCATGGGAATCAGCTGCCGCCGAAGTCCAAAAACTGGGCTATACCAACATCAAACATTTCAAAGGTGGTATCAAGGTTTGGCAAGATTCTGGAGCTAAAGTCGAAAAGAAAAACGGCTAATCGCTACTGATAAGGGGCTCCGAAAGAGCCCCCCCCCCTGACTGGAGCTTACTTGAGTTTCATCCACAGGTAGCTGTACTCGAGAGCATAGCGTTCGGCTGACTGCTGAAGATTCGCACTCGCACTGTGCCCCCCCTCGATATTTTCAAAATAGAAAAAGGGCTTTTTCATATCCTCCATCCGTGCCGCCATCTTCCGAGCATGGCCTGGGTGGACCCTATCATCTTTCGTTGACGTCACGAAAAAGACCTCGGGATAGTGCTTTTCAGCTTTCAGATTTTGAAAAGGCGAATAACGGCTGATGATCGGGCGCATCTTAGGATCCTCGGGGCTACCATACTCTCCGACCCAGCTTGCTCCCGCCAAGAGCTTATGGAAGCGCAGCATATCAAGCAGAGGGACCTGACAGATCACTGCCTGAAAAAGCTCAGGGTGCTGAGTAAAACTCGCTCCCATCAAGAGCCCCCCGTTACTCCCCCCTTGTATTCCCAGATGACGTGCTTCGGTGATCTTGCGCGTGATCAGGTCTTGGGCAACCGCAGCGAAGTCATCGAAAGCTTTTTGCCTATTCTCCTGCAATGCAGCCTGATGCCAACGCGGCCCGAACTCTCCCCCGCCGCGAATATTGGCCAGGACATAAACACCCCCTCGCTCGAGCCACAGTTTTCCCGTCACTGCACTGTAGCTCGGCTGCAGCGGCACTTCAAAGCCGCCGTAACCATAAAGCAGGGTGGGATTTTTGCCATTGAGGGCCAGCCCTTTTTTATGCACGATAAAATAGGGAATCGCTGTCCCATCGGAGCTCTTGGCAAACTCTTGGCGAATCTCTAGGCCTTCACTGGAAAAGCGCGGCTGCAGCTGCATCACGAGCTGCTTCTGCCAATCCTTGCCTTCCAATGAAAAGAGGCTGGGCGGCACCAAAAAGTCCTGATAGCTGACGAGCATACGATCGCTGTCTTCATCGACAGAAATCAAACCTACAGTCCCTTTGTCATCGAGAGGTAAAAGCCGACTCTTCCACGTGCCATCAGCGCCGCGTTCGAAGCCCAGAACTTTGTTACGCACCTGCTCAAGCAGAGAAACATAAAGAACGCCCTGACCTTCGACCACTCCATTCAGGGCCTGCTGTTCGTTTGGCGCAAATACCAACTGATAAGGCGTCTTGCCTTCGAGCAGGGCCTTCATCGGAACCGAAAGCAACGAACCCTGAGCAAAACCTGGGAGAGGACTCCGATTGCTTACGATAGCTTGTCCTTCAAAGACCCCATGCAGCTGCATGTCGATCGGCAAAGGCAAGAGCTTCAGCTGGCCATCCTTTTGCAGGTAACGGTACTCGGAGGTAAAAAAGCTTGGCGAGCGCATGACGATCACATGCTCTTCGCTCTTATCGCGAAACACCGCGGCACTCACGGAAACATCTGCCTTTTCGCCTTTGAAGAGAAAGCGACTGTCCTTGGGATCTTGACCTCGCTTCCAAAGTCTTACTTCGAGGGGATAGCCCGACTCCGTCAAGGCCTCTGTTCGCGTTGCATCAGCGAACAGCAGTGTGTCCTGATCAAGCCATTCGAGACTTGATTTGGAGGCTGAAAGGGTGAAGCCGCCCTTCACAAAACTCTTGGTTGTCGTATCAAATTCGCGGTAGCTGGCAGCATCACTCCCTCCTTCCGAGAGCGTGATCATACAGCGTTCCAGTTTCGGACGAAGACACTCCGAACCACCGTAGACATAGCTTTTGCCTTCCGCTTTGGCTAAAGCATCGATATCGAGTACATCTTCCCACTGGGGTTTGCCGTTCTTATAGGCTTCCCAAGGACTGCGCCGCAAGAGGCCGCGAACATGATCCGCATCTTGCCAAAAATTATAGACATAGCCTCCCCGAATTTGGCCCATGGGAATTTTATCTTTGGCCTGCAGGATATGAAGTGCCTGCTCTTTGAACTCACCATAGTCTGAGTAGGAGCGAAGCTGCTTGAGACTGCGTTCATTCTGCTCTTTTACCCAATGGAGAGCTTTTTCGCCCTGAACTTCTTCAAGCCATAGATAGGCTTCATCAGACTTTTGTTTTGCGGCCACAGCGATAGCGCCTCCCAAACTTATCCCTAAAAGGAGGGCACCGATTCCGCGCGCCCCACACACAACATAGCGCAATAGTGTCATAGTCCTCACCCTGAGCCTGATCTCGGCGGGCAGCACCATGCAACCCGCTCACGTCAAAGCTAGGCGAGATTAAAGGCGAGGTTCTTGCAAGTAAACAAGTTTCTCAAGAAAGCGGCTGAGCCTTGATATGCCAGATGCCATCCGTATACTCGCGAACCGTTCGATCCGAGGAAAACCAGCCGATCCGCGCGATATTCAAGAGAGCCTTCTCTTGCCAGCGCATCGGGTCTAAAAATAGCTGTTCCACGCGCTGATTGGCTTTCACATAGCTCGGAAAGTCTGCCAAGTGGAAGTAGCGATCCCCATAGGTGACGAGACTATCCCAGATGGGGCGAAAGGCATCGGGGTCAAACTTAGAAAAATATCCCCGTTCGATCGTCTCGAGCACTGCGCGGAGATCATCGTGAGCATCGATCCATTCTTGCGGGCGATAGCCTCGCGCCTGGAGCTCACGCAGCTCCTCCACCGTATGGCCGAAAATAAAGATCTGCTCGTCACCCACATGCTCACGAATTTCGATATTGGCGCCATCCATAGTGCCCAAGATGATCGCTCCATTGAGGCAGAACTTCATATTGCCCGTACCCGACGCTTCGGTCCCAGCCGTCGAGATCTGCTGAGAGAGATCCGCAGCTGGAATAATTGCTTCAGCCAGCGAAACATTGTAGTTAGGCAAAAACACCAGCTGCAAACGATCGCGAGTCAATGGATCCGAATTGATGGTCTCCGCCACGGCATGGATAAGATGAATCAGCATTTTCGCCATGCGATAGCCAGGTGCAGCTTTGCCTGCGAAGATCACCGTTCGTGCCGGGATCGAGTCATCATCAAAACGCTCACGCAGGAGGTGATAGTGCTGAATGCAATGCAAGAGCTTAAGCAACTGGCGCTTATACTCGTGAATGCGCTTGACCTGTACATCAAAGAGCCCATTTGGGTCGACCACAAGGCCCGTTTGAGCTTTGATCATTTCAGCAAGACGGGACTTATGCTGACGCTTGATGCTCAGCAAGCGTTCGAGAAAGCCTGGATCTGTGCGAAAGCGTTCTAGCTCACGCAGCTGTTCCAGATCGTGCATCCAGCGGGGCCCAATAGCCTCATCGATGAGCTGACTCAAAGCTGGATTCGCAAGACGCAGCCAGCGCCGGTGGGTGATGCCATTGGTCTTATTATGAAAGCGCTGGGGGTACAGGGCATAAAATTCGGGAAAAATCTTATCTTTGAGAAGCTCCGTATGCAACGCGGCGACGCCATTAACAGAAAAACTCGCCATCACTGCCATATTTGCCATACGCACATCACCATCGATACCGCGGCTGATCAGGGCGACACGTTCGAGAAAACTACTATCATAGCGGCCTTCTGCACGCAGCTCTTCGAGAAAACGTTTGTTGAGCTCTTCGATGATCTGGGCATGCCGCGGCAACACTTCGCGCAGAATGCGAACAGGCCAGCACTCGAGTGCTTCAGGCATCACCGTATGATTGGTGAAGGCAATCGTCTTCTGGGTCAGTGACCACGCAAGTTCCCAGGATAAACCTTCCCCATCGATGAGAAGTCGCATCAGCTCCGGTATAGCCAGCGTTGGGTGCGTATCGTTCAGCTGGATGACCACATAGTCGGGCAGTTGTTCTAGAGCTTGGCCCCCGCTTTTGAAACGCCGCAGGATATCCTGGAGAGAGGCCGAAACCAAAAAATACTGCTGTTTGAGGCGCAACAGCTTACCCATAGCATTCGCATCGTTAGGATAGAGAACTTTGGAAAGCGCCTCGCTTTCAACCTTATCCATCACAGCACCTACGAAGTCGCCTGCATCGAAGATGGCAAAGTGAAAATCCTCATCAGCCTCAGCAGCCCAGAGCCTTAGAGTATTGACGTTCTTTGTCCCGTAGCCAGGGATCGGCAGATCATGAGGCACAGCTAAAACCTTGCGCTGTGCCTGCCAATCAGCATACAGCCCCCCATCGAGCTGTTCGTGAAAATGAGCCTGACCGCCAAAGCCCACTTCATAGGCATAGATATCCTTCTCTAACTCCAGCGGATAGCCATAGCGTAGCCAAGAATCAGGCATTTCCTTTTGCTGCTGATGCTCTATGACCTGGCGAAACATTCCAAATTCATAACGAATGCCGTAAGCCATGACCGGCAAACTCAACGAGCTCAGCGAATCCAAAAAACAGGCTG
>CANGNB010000262.1 GCA_947454545.1 Oligoflexaceae bacterium | reverse complement strand
TCAGTGTGGAGCTCCTTGTGATGAGCACACCAACTGTGCTTATGAAGGCTGTAACCGCCTCTTTCTTCAGTGTGCCGACTGCGCAGAAAGCTTTCAAGCCTGCTGCTCGGTGCAATGCCAGGATATTATGGCAAAGCCCAAAGAAGAGCGCATTGCGATTCAACAGGTTTGGGATCGCAAGCTCGGAGCTAAGCACTACTGGAGCCGAACGCGGGTTCCCCAGGAATTTGCTCACACCCATCACGAAGTCTGGGAGCCTTTGGCCTTGCCCATGATACAAAAGTTTCAAAAGGTGGAACACCCGACCTCGCTCTAAAGCGAGAATCCGTGCTTGCCTCAAGCGGCGCATTTGTTAGACTGATCTGAGTCTAACGCAATGCGCCTTTCTTTTTTGAAGCCGTCCAAGGCGCGAGATCTGCGGAGGGAAAAGATGCCATCTATACTGCGCAAAACGTTCTCGATTCTGCCCCATTCGTGTGGCAGGAGCAGATTGAGAGCAGCTCTTTTCGGGCTCTTCGCTTTGCTTCTAGGAAGCTGCGCAAAGGATGAGATCGAAGTCCAGTACCCTCAGATGCTTAACACGGCGGAACAGTATTCCGAACTCAAGAAACTTGTCGTCGCTGTTGATCCAAAGCTTTCGGACACAGCGCGTGCTCTCATTCAAAAAACCCTTCAAGAATGTGCGCTTTATGAAGGGGGCGTGCAGATGCTCGACAAACCTGCCCGGGTCAGTGGACCTAATCCGAAAGATTACTTTGATGCCTTGATCAAACGCACACCCAGCCTTCAGGATGCACATGGCATCATAACTCTCCAGGTTGAAGAGAGCACAGCCCTGTCCCAACTCGATAAGACCCAGGCCATGGTGTTTCAAGATCTCAAAGACATCAACTGGTTTCCCTCTTATGGGATTCCAACCCCTCAGACTCTTGGTTTTCCCCAAAAGCCAGAGATAGCTCCTGAATGGAAGATCAAAAAGCGAGAGGCTCTCGTTCGCACAGAAAAACTTCAGTATATCGTCCGTTTTGTTCTCTACAATCGGGTGACGGGTAAAATCATCGAAGATCGCGTGATCAACAGTCAGTCCGTTTTAGCCAATTATTCGCGTAAATCAAGTCTCAAGAGCGAGCGTTTTGTGGCGATGGTGGAACGCTCGGTACTCGATGAAGCCCTGTTTTATGCCTGCCCAGCGCGAAATATCGTGAAGCGCAAGCTGCACTATCAAAAGCACCCCGATGCTCTGGGACAGATGGTCAACGAGGGAGTCGATCTCGTTCGGGAAAATCGCTGGGCTTTAGCAGCCACTAAATGGACGAATGTCCTGCTCAAAGATCCTAAGCAAGCCTTCGCCCTACACAATTTAGCTGTCCATCAGGAACGTCAGGGCGATTTTTTTAAGGCTTGGGAAAATTTTCGTCTCGCTGCACAGGCGCCGCTGAGCAAACTCATCCCCGAGCGTGTTTATGACGAACTTCGAGCGGCTTATCTGCCTGCGGTGGATACGGCAGGGGTGTTCCCTCAGGTGGCCTTTGTCACCGGTGGCAACTGGGTATACGTGCATAGCACCGATACCAAGCTTGACGAAGGGCGCACCTATTCCGTCTACCGCATTGAACCCCTCATCCCCCCGGATACCAGCCGGACCTCGGGGCAGCTGGTCCGAGAAATTGGGGTGGTGCGGGTAGTCGGAAGCGGTGATCTCTACATTCCAGCCCGCATCCGTGAATATGTTCAAGATGCTCCTATCAAGCCGGGCGATCTCTTGATTCCGGACCTCTGATGGCGTTCCGCTCCGCTCAGCAGCGTCAGAGAATTTTGTGTTAGGATGGAAGGATGTTGACGTGAATGAGGGGGCAAGGGCACATGTCGATCGATAGGCGCATCTTGGCCTGGCTCTTGGCCTGTGGACTCCTGCCAGTGATGACGACAGCGATTCTCTCTCCATCTTTGGCTGGTCTGCACGAAGAGTTTCAGGCCGAAGCTCAGGTGGATGTCTTTGCTAAGCTTGTATTGACGAGTCCCGCTCTAGCGATCGCTTTAGGAGCTGGTGCCGTAGGCATTCTCCTGGATAGATTGGGGCGCCTGCCCATACTTGGCCTCTCGCTGCTTGGTTTTGCAGTGTTTGGTTGCTATGGATATTGGGCCGAAGAGCTCACGCATCTGATCGCCGGACGCTTCCTCTTTGGCTTCGCTGTCGCGGGGATTATGACCACGACAGCAACCCTGCTTGCAGATGTTTCAGAAGGGCGTGAATTGCGTCGTGTCCTGGGCTTGCAAGCTGCCTTGATGGGCGTGTGGGGCATCACGGCCCAAACTATCGCTGGTTGGATGGCCGAGTGGCACTGGCGTGGACCTTTTCTCCTTTATAGCATCAGCCTTCCCCTTTTGGTTTGGATGCTCTTTCTTCATAACATTCGAGTCTCTGCGCCGCAGAGTTCGCCGGGTGAAGAGACTCCCACCTATGCGAGTTCCCGCAGGATGATGGCTCTTGTGATCCTCTTGTCGGTGGTCGCGATGAGCCTTTTTTCCTTAGTCCCGGTGCATGGTCCTCTCTTTTTCAAACAGGTCTTACACCGGGGACCGCGAGGGACAGCCTTTCTGATCAGCTCGCTCACGGCGGCAAGTTCTCTGAGCTCGCTGAGCCTTGCGGTTTGGCGTCGGCATATGCGTACCGAACATCTTATTTTGCTCGGATTTTTCAGTATCACAGCGAGCTGTCTTCTGATGGGGATGGTGCCTCAGTTTTGGGTCGTTTGGATAGCCATGCTAGCGATGGGCATGGGGATTGGTCTGGTCGTTCCTTGTCTTCAAAGCTGGACGGCCCAACGTGTGGGAGCTTCTGGACGAGGGCGCGCGCTCGGGTTTCTCACCAGTGCTAATTACATCGGACAGTTTCTCTGTCCCTTTTGGGCCCATTATTTTCTCGCTCGTGGGGGCCACCTAACTCTCTTTCAAGCCTGTACATGGATCGGAGCTTTCTTTACTCTGGGGGTGGGCGTGATGGCTTGGATACGAGCTTGGCCCGATGAAGGTCTCACGCTCGCTCAGGGTGTCGCTGTGCCGAGTGTACAGGAACTCCGATCGGAAACGCCATCCGACGAGATTGGGAAGAAATCTTCCTAGTCTTTTGGCATGCCAAAAATCAGTGCAGAACTCCTCGCCGTTTTCTTATAACCTCCCTCTTCTCAGTGAAAGTTCCAAAGAGATGGGAAGGAGGCCGGCGCATGCGGGTCTTTCAAGCGAGATCGATTTCACAGCTGGTTTTTATCGGCTTTCTCGTAGTGCTTTTGCCTGTGATGGGAGCGCTCTTCTACGGTGCGCGTTCTCTGACTCAGGCGGCTCGTGAGCAAAGTGAAAATCTTGAAATTGTGGCTGATCGCGCCGAATTGGTGCAAAAAATGGCCAAGAGTTTAGGTGACCTTGAGCGATTGGCGCGCCAATATAAGGTGCTGTCCGATCCTTCGCTCCTTCAAGCCTTTCAAAGTGAGGCCCAAACTTTTGGGCATGGCCTCGATCAGATGCGTCAATTCTACGATAACTCCGCCTCGGGTCCGACGCTTTTAGCCATGGATAAGGCTCTCGAAAAGCTCAATGGCGTCTTCAGTACGGAACCCGTGAAAGAGCGGCAGGCTCTCGAAGCGATCAAGATTCTCAAATTCTTGGACGAGCACATGGAGCTCCTTCATGAATCCTTAGAGCGCGATCTTAAGTCGCGTGTGGTGGCGGCGCGCTCGGCCGCTCAGACCACGCGCATGCGCCTGGTTACGATGGCAGCTTTGGTCGTGCCGAGCACTATCCTTCTAGTGATACTCTTTTCCTTGCTGATCACCCGGCCTATTAAGGCGATCGATGGCAATATTAAGAAAATCGGGGCTGGTGACTACGCCACGTCCCCCGTGAAAGGTCCGCGGGACCTTCAGATTGTGGCCCAGCGCTTAAATTGGCTTGGTGAACGGCTGCAGGCTTCCGAAGCAGCCCAAGAGCGATTTTTAAGGCACATTTCTCACGAATTGAAGACGCCTTTGGCGACTATCAAAGAAGGCATAGAACTTTTGGCTGATGGTATTCCTGGCCCTCTGAACGAGCGGCAGAACGAGGTTTTGTCCATTCTGGTCGGTGGCATTCAGCACTTTCAGGTCTTGATCAATAACCTCTTGGACTTTAATCTCCTGCGCGGCAATAAAAGCCTCCATCGAGAAAAGGTCGAACTCGGCGGCCTCATCCATGGTATTGTGCGCATGCACCAGCTGACAGCCCAGCGCAAGGGTGCCGCATTTGTCATGGATGGTGATGCCTTGCACCTGAGCATCGATCGGGCCGTCATGAGTGCGGCGATTGATAATCTCGTCTCGAACGCTTTGCACTTTTCGCCCGATGGGGGGCAGATTCAGCTGCGTTGGCAGCGCGGGGCGGAAGGTGTCAGGATTACGGTCAGAGATGAAGGTCCGGGTATTGCAAAAGATGAGCGTGACAAAGTGTTCTTGCCCTTTTATCAAGGCAAGGCAAGTCGCCACGGCCCCCTGAAGGGCACGGGCTTGGGTTTGTCCGTCGCTAAGGAGTGTGTCGAACTTCATCGTGGCAAGCTTCAGATTCTCGATGCAGCTAAAGGGGCTAAACTCGAGATCTTGCTGCCCACACAAGTGGTTCTGGCCTGAAGGTAAGCAACGGGCCATCGAAGCTTTGAGCCGAGGCGAGAAAAAGGGAAGATCATGAATCCTATACGATCGAATCAAAAGTGTTTACTTGCCTTTTTGCTGCTAGCCGTGAGTGCTTGTAGCCACGGGCTCTTGCCGCTGCATTCTGAGGAAAAACAGGTGTGGCAAGGCAGTGAGGTCCACCTGCGCAACTGGTTAGACTACACGGAAACCCTCGAATCTATGAATGCGCGCGAGCTCAAGCTCGAAGCGGATCGTTTGCGCAAGACGTCGAATGAAGTTCGCAGTTGGGATGATGAGCTGCGCTGGAGCTTAACGCAAGCGGTTCAGCATGCGCGCGCCCACAGCTATCTCAGAGCCTACGAGCAGATCCAACCTTTCGCAGCCAAAAATTATTTGCCGCCTGAACTGCGCTCTTGGCTCAAACTCTACAGTCAGCAGCTCTTCGGAGCCGCCCAATTGGAGCGCGAGCTCGGGGATGAGCGGCGCCTGCGGGGAGATCTTGAGAAGAAGTTGAAAGCTCTCTCGGAGCTCGAGCTCGAGCTGAGTCAAAAAGGGCGAGCACCACGCTAAGTACTCCCGCTCGAAAAGGCGCTCTGAGGACTCTGGCACGGACCTTGAATCTCTAGAGGGAAAGCGATCGTTTGCCTCGATTTCGGAGGTTTTTGAGCTAACTAAGCCCCGATAAGAGAGCATTGCAAGCGACGCTGTCGGCAAAAAGCGACAGAACAATCGAGGAAAGGATCGGAACCTATGAGCGAGACGAACTCTGCCAAAATCATGTTGGTTGATGACGATCAAGGCTTTTTGACTTTGCTCTCGATGCGCCTGTCGGCTGAGGGCTATCAGGTCGAAACCGCCAGCAGTGGTCGGGAATGTTT
>CANGNB010000261.1 GCA_947454545.1 Oligoflexaceae bacterium | reverse complement strand
TTTTCCAATCACAGATGCTATCGAAGCAGCTCTCGATCGCCTCAATGAAGCGGCCCAGGGCGTCGTTCCTCATCGCATCCAAGTCGATCGATCTCATCTCCATCATATTAAGATTTTCTCAAATCCACTCGCTTTGACTGTGGTCTCGGAAAGACTTTTTCGCGAGCTCATGAGAATTCTTAACAGCGATCTCAAAGTGAGCGCAAGCAGTCACAACTCCCCTGATGACCAGGCTATCGTCAACTTCGACTTCAGCCCTTCGGGTGAGGACTTTCAATTTGATGATGAAGTGTTGCAGCTCTTAAATGATCTAAGCTATTCCTTAAAACCCTTCGGTCTCACCTTTGAAGTTCACCAGCAGAGTAAGCAGATACTACTGGTCAGAGCTCTAAAAAAAGAAGAGCGTTCTGTAGCCTAAATGTCTCGGAAAAAGTTTATGTGGTCTTGGAGGCTAAGGTTCGAGGAGATCAGGTCGGAGGCGACGGGTTTTGGCTTCTGCCTCGGCTTTGCGCCAAGCCACGATTCGCGCATGATCCCCTGACATCAGAACATCGGGAACAGCAAGCCCTTCAAAGACAGGAGGTTTTGTGTAGAGGGGGTATTCCAGTAAGCCACGCATGCCGCGAGAAAACGAGTCATCTGTTGCACTCTTCGCATTTCCCAGAACTCCGGGGATCTGCCGAAGGATTGAATCGGCGATGAGCAGCGAAGGCAGTTCTCCTCCTGATACCACAAAATCACCGAGAGAGATTTCGTCATCGACATAGAGATCAACAAAGCGTTGATCGATGCCCGCAAAACGACCTGCTATAAACACTAAGTGTTCATCCTCACGAACAGCGTACTCTTCAGCATCTGTTTGCCGCCAGAGACGACCGCTCGGACTTGTATAGATCACGCGCTTTTGCCCACTGAGAGACTGCAGAGCATGAGCCAGAGGCTCTGGTCGCAGGACCATTCCATCACCCCCACCGAAAGGAGTGTCATCTACCGAACCATGCTTGTCGACTGCAAAGTCTCTCAAATTCAGGGCCTGAGTTTTAATACCAAGGCGTTCCGCTGCCCGAAACACGCCAACGCGTGTATAAGATTCGATAATCTGAGGGTGTATACTGATAAACGTGAGTGCTTTCATTCGTCACTCCATGTGCCAGCAAAAGTCGAGCGCGGAACAGTCATGCGCAAGCGTTCATCCTGCGGAGTAAAACTAAAGTCAAAGTAGGCTTTGACGAAGGGTACCTCAAGCAGCCCTCCCGAATCACGCCGTATCTGAACCACATCGCTTGCCCCAAAATTCCCCACTTGGACAAGAGTCCCCACCAGCTCAGCCTCAGAATCATACACGAGCTTTCCAATGAGATCCGCCCAGAGGTACTCAGTCTCATCATCGAGGCCTAGGTCGGTTCGCAGAGCCCAAAGAGCTTGACCAATGAGGGCTTCTGCAGACTCTCGCTGACTGATCTCAGAACACTGGAGGACGGGACGTCCCGCCTGCTTACGGTTTATTTTCACGGTGAAACTGGGCGCTGACTCAGGCATTGGCCCGATGCGGAAAGTCTTGACGGATTTTGGAAGGATATCTTCGCGCTGGGAAACGAAAAATGCACCGCCTAGGCCATGGGCCTTACCGACGATGCCGAGCTGAATCCACTGCTTACTCACAGCATTTGCCTTTAAAGTGGGACACGCAGAAAAGGAACTCTTTCAGCGCCTTTTCAAGATCCCGAACCCTTAGCCTTGCTTGTGGGTCTTTGCGCGCTCAAGCTTGATGCTTTTCGCTGTCAAGATGCTTTCGACTGCTTCCGAAAGCTTAGCGCCGCGCTCGTACCAGTAGGTCACGCGATCGAGTTTCAATTCGATGGTCGAAGGTTCGCGCGAAGGATCGTAGTAACCGACCTTCTCGATAAAGCGACCGTCGCGTGCGTTACGAGAATCTGTCGCAACGATATGATAGAAAGGCCGGTGTTTGGCGCCATGACGTTGTAGACGAAGGGTCAGCATTCTTACTCCATGATCGGACGAGTATTTATTTCAGAGCCTTAGGTCTTCCCGTCTTATCTCGAAGACCGCGCTTTACTCTATAAGGACGCCATCTATAGCAAAGAATGCCAGGCGATTCCAGACCAAAGTTATCGAGATCCCTGATCTTAGATGCATTTTTTGGCGCAATGTAGGCCCTACGCAAAAGTTAATGTCTTTTTGGCCTAGACATAGGAACTTAATCGGGACCTTGGTATACTAAAGGCGGGATACACAGAGCAAGGGGCTGAACGTGAAGCTACATATGTGGGGCACTCGGGGTTCGCTTCCTCGCGCGCTCACTCACCAAACGTTTGTGCAAATAGTTGATAATTATGCTAAAAAAGCTGAAAAAGCGGGCATGACCAGCATCAGCGAGTTCCGTAATGCTCTGCGTGATGGCGATCTTGGCCACCCCTTGGTCTACGGTGGAAACACCAGCTGCAATGAAATCATTCACAAAAACCATCGTTTCTTCGTCGATATGGGAACTGGCTTTGCGGAAGCTTCCGGCCAAGTCATGGCTCAAGGCCGCACCGAATTCACGATCTTTATGACTCACATGCACTGGGACCACATCATGGGCTTGCCCTTTTTTGTGCCCCTTTACATCCCAGGCAACAAGCTTGTCATCTACCACGTGCACGCCCAAGCCCCCGAGCACATCAAAATTCAATTCAATGGTGTGAATTTTCCAGTCAAGTGGGATGAGCTTGGTGCCTCAGTAGAGTTTCGCCATGTGAAACTCTACGAAAAGCTCCACTTTGACGACATCGTCGTCTCACCCTTCGCCCTCGACCATCCCGGTGGATCCTTCGGCTGGCGCTTCGACGCAGATGGCTACGCGATTGCGATTGGTGTCGATGGGGAATACAAGCGCCTGACCCCCGAAGCTCTGGGCAAAGATCACCCGTACTACAAAAACCTGGATCTTCTCGTCTTTGATGGCCAGTACGAGATGGACGAGCTTGCAAGTCGCTACGACTGGGGGCACTGCAGCCCGCCGATCGGGGTGGACCTGGCGATACGAGAGGGGATACGCAATATTATTTTCACCCACCACGATCCCCGTGCGGGCGAAGCCAAAGAGGAACGCATGCTCGAGCAGGCGACCCGTCACGCTCAAAAGCAGCTCCGCTTTTATAAAGATGTGTGGGCAACTCTCCATCAGGAGACGGGCCCCAATATTATGCTGGCCTATGATGGCATGGAATTCGACATGGACAAGCTGATCCCTCGCAATCAGCTCGGCCATATAACCAAGACCTAAGCTTTCTGTCCGGCCTGTTTCTGACGGAACAGGCTCTCTCCTCTGCTTACCAGCTTGACAGCATAAGTCCTTCCTAGAGAAGATGCCAAGAAGCGTTCAGGGCAAATTGGAGTGCGGCGCTTTGAGCTCGGCTCAGCTTCGCCCATTGCCTCAAAGCACACGCTAAAGGTTCATCAGCCAAAAGAAAGAGAGCCGCCGTGATCGATGTTCGTCGCCTTCTGCTCGTCGTCAGCCTGTGCGCCGCCTTCAGCACCAGCACCCTCAGTCTGGCGGGTGATTTTTTACGCCCCACGGCTAAAATTGAAAGGAATGACTCTCGCAAAATTAGGCTGAGCATCACCTTTGCGAAACTTACCGTGAGCGATCTCGCAACACTTGAGATCAAGATTTCCGATATCAATTCGGCGCGCGATGCTCTCATCAAATACCTCGACATCTGTGCCCCTAAAGGCGATGAGTGCGGAGCTTCGGTGCTCAAGGCACGCTATGTGCAAAATCCCACTCTCGACAAAACGGCTCCAGTGGATCAATCCACGACTCTCTCTGCTGAAATTATCGGTGACAGCCTCTCCCTCGCTAAAGATATCAACGCCGATACTTTTACCCTCAAAGCCGCCCTCCTTCTGGCAAGCACAGAGGGAGTTTTTGACAACACCAGTAAGGTCTCGACCAAAATTATTTACGGCAATCCGAGCGTAACGGAACTCGAATCGGCGATTGAAGTGGGCTATAGCCTTGGGGTCAAACAGGACATTAAGGAGCCCTATGTCGTGAGCTCGAAGCAATCCCTGACGGCAGCCTGGACAAATTTAGACGCGGTCACACTCAGCGATGGAACGACAGGCACAGCCACAAACATGTTGGCCATTCTGGTTCCCAAAACAGCTATCAATCAAAACCTGAGCTTACCTTCGCACATCTACAATGCCGATTACACGAAACAATCAACCACCGCTGACAGCACCTGCTCGCTCTCTCTCAGCGGAGAGAGCGGCAGCGAAACCTGCAGTATCTCCTGCCTCAATGAAGCATCCAGTCCGCAATTTCTTCAAGCCAGTGACTTCAGTGGCTATGAAAGTTCAGGCATCCAAACCACAACGGTCAGTCTGAGTGCAAATAACGCAGTAAGCTTTAACGATCTCGATGGTTCCGAAACCTATGCTATAGTCCTTCAGTACGTTCCCGATGGACTTCTTCGCTCCTGCCGCACGGGAACCCCAAGTGATGCTATTACCCTCGTCCAACTCGAAACTGGTCGCGAACCTAAGATAGGCTCGAGCAATTGCTTCGTCGCAACCGCAGCCTACGGAAGCCCCCTCAATCATCACCTCACAAGTTTGCGCTGGTTCCGCGACCAGTACTTACTCCGCTCAAGTCTCGGACGCACCTTCGTCCAAACTTACTATGAGTACGGTCCACGAGCAGCGGCCTGGATTGCAGACAAACCCTGGGTACGAGCCCTCGTGCGCGTGGCACTCTGGGCTCCAGTGACTCTCATTGAGACGTTTCATCCACTTGAAACCTTAGATCAAGATCAACCGCAATAAAGAGTTTAGATATGACGGAATCACAGCAGCCTCAAGCGATACACCTCAAAGATTATAGAGCTCCTTCCTACTGGGTGGACAGCGTTAAGCTCAGCTTCGAACTTGATCCCGACTGCACTCTGGTTCATTCGACAGTTTCCTATCGCCATAATCCAGGTTCGCCCCGAACACTTATTTTGGATGGCAATGAGCTCACACTTATAGAAGCGCATCTCAACGAAGAGCTCTTGGCCCTCGATCAGTTAGATTATTCCAGTGAACACTTAAGACTGACGGACCTTCCTGAGCACTTCACTCTGCAGCTGACGACCCAAATTTCTCCTCGCAGCAACACAGCTCTTGAGGGTCTTTATCTTTCCCACGATAAGTTTTATACCCAATGTGAAGCCGAAGGTTTTCGCCGTATCACCTACTATCAGGACCGCCCCGATGTGATGGCTAGCTTCGAAACAACATTGATTGCGCCTGAAGCCAACACACCCGTCCTTTTATCGAACGGCAATCTTATCAATAAAGGCAAGAGACCTGACGGCAAGCACTTTGCCGTGTGGCATGACCCTTTCCCTAAACCAGCTTATCTCTTTGCCCTGGTAGCCGGACAACTGAGCCAACTCAAGGATGAATTTGTGACCAAATCAGGTCGCAAAGTTGAACTTCACATCTATGTCGAACCCGAAAATCTCGACAAGTGCAGCTTTGCTATGCAAGCCATCAAGCATGCGATGCGCTGGGATGAAGAGGTCTACG
>CANGNB010000260.1 GCA_947454545.1 Oligoflexaceae bacterium | reverse complement strand
GATACTTATTTCGTAAGTTTACCATATAGGTCTTTAAACCAGAATAGCTGAAAAGGAGCTTGTTTTTTTGCTCCATCATGCGCGGCATAGGGTAACGAGAAGGGTCCCCCCCACGTGCCTTTTTTTCAATCCAGGGGCCACCCGGATAGGGTAATTGAAAAATTTTGGCGACTTTGTCAAAAGACTCGCCGCAGGCATCATCGATGCTATAGGCCAAGAGTTCGAAGTGAGTCGGCTCGCGCATGAAATAAATATTCGTATGCCCACCTGAGACGACGAGGGCTAGACAAGGAAACAGATCGTCGGGCTGCTGTTCGAGACCCAGTAAAGCTCCGTGGACATGAGCTTCAACATGATTCACAGGGATCAGGGGCTTTCGTGAGCCGTAAGCTAGGCCTTTCGCATAACAGATGCCCACAAGCAAGGCGCCCAAGAGCCCAGGTCCTTGAGTTACCGCAATTGCATCCACGTCCGAGAGAGACAGCTTAGCTTCGGCCAAGGCCTCTCCAACAATCTGATCGATGAGTTGGAGGTGAGCCCTCGCTGCTAATTCTGGCACAACGCCACCAAAAAGCTGGTGGAGGGGAATCTGACTGGCGACTTTAGAACTTAGCACCACTCGCCCATCACGCACGACAGCAGCCGCGGTTTCATCACAACTTGATTCTATCCCAAGTACTGTCGTCATAGGCACCTTGTCTTGATCGCTAGCCTTTAGAACATCGTAGCATCATACACTTCAGGTTAAAGTTCAGAGCTTACTGAGTTTGCTCTTGGCCTGCTTTGCCTCGTCAGAACTGGCATACTTTTGCACCAGTTCCTGGTAGTAAATGCGAGCCGTTTCTACATCATCGAGCTCCTTGAAGCAATCGCCCATGCGCAGAAGAGAGAGCGGCATGTGCTCTTTAGGCTTGCTTTCGATGTACTCATTGAATTTGAGAGCAGCCTCACGAGTCTTTCCAGATTTGAAGAGACTTTCAGCAACCATGAAGGTAGCGTCTTGCTTCTCTTTTTTGTTCTTCATGCTGTCCAGAAACTTCGGACCATCTTCAGCTATCGCTTTATATTTTTTCTTTTGGAACGCCTCTTTAAGCTCATCTAAGCTTTTGATACTAGAGGATTTTTTAGCCTCTTTCTCCTTGCCTGCATCCTTTTTCTCAGGCTTTTTTGCATCGATAGCTTTGTCGATGGCGGCCAGAATCTTTCCCTGGTTTTCCTCAAGTGCTTCGAGGCGGGTGGTCATGTCCGTCAAAGTTTTGGCGATAGAACCTTCTTGCTCGGAATCAGCCCCCGGAAGCTTACCGGTAGTAACGCCAACTTTGAGGGCGTCGATATCACCTTTGAGCCTTTGAATTTCGATCGCAAATTTGTCGAGACGTGTCGAAATCGACGCCTCTTGGCGGCTGGCCTGATTCGTAATTTCTTTCCCTAAGTTTGTGTTGGAGCCTTCCAGCTGCATCACTCGACTCTGAAGGGAAAAAATGTCGTCCTTGATCGCTTGCTCTTCGGACGGGGTGATGCAACCCGTGCTGAGCCACAAAAAGCAGGAGGAGGCAAGCATGGCATGCCCAAAACGTTGGGAAAAGATCATGGTTCGAGGCCCTTTTACTCTTTGATGTTCTCCATTCGCCTTTTGATTATAACAAGACGACGGAAAAACAAATTAGCCTCTTTGCTCCAAGATGTGTAGTAGGGGACTGGGATAAACTCGTGGATAGCCCGTAATTTAAGGCGTTCTTTCCAAGCCAAAAGCTCATTGAGCTCAGCTTTTTTGTCGCGAAGATGAGATCTACGATCGCTGGAATCTTCTTTTTTGACATACCCATGATAGAATGCGCGTTCAGACTCCTCTTTGGCCTCGCGCGCAATCCTTTGCAGCACGCTTTCGTGAGAATTCTGCGCCTTCCTATCTCTAACTACGCCAGGCTTTTGTGCTACTGCAACGTCTTGCACTTGGACCTTGGCGCTTTTTAGTGTATCCTTCTGACTTTCGTGAGATGGCTCTTGAGGTCCACCCTCCTCCGTGAACAGCTGAACTCGACTGCTGGAGTCTGGTGTGGATGCGTTGGCCTGATCAAACAGAGATTCCAAGTCGTCAGGAGAACCGTCTGCCATAGTAAACCCTTTTTTTTATGGCTGCCTGTCCTGACATCGGTTAAATTCAAAAAAATATTAGCCCCTTAAGGGGCGGAAATCGCGATGACTGACAAAGAAGAGACTATGACAACTCCCGAGACCGAAGCAGATAACTCTGAAGCTAATCAGAATGGATTAGCTGCGACGGAAAGTGAGGCCGAAACTTCAGACTCCTCAACTCCTGAGTCAGCCGAACACTTGGCGGCCCTCGAGCCAGACGTTGGTGTCGATGAAGATGACGAAGACAGCCCCAAAGTTTTGGAAGAGGACGTCGTTCCTGCTGAGTCCTTCGAAGAACTCAATTTGGCCCCGTCCATCATGGAAGCGATCAAGAATCTCGGTTGGACCAAACCGACGACGATTCAAGGACTCTGCCTCCCGCTGACGACTCAAGGACAAGATCTGGCTGGATTCTCTCAAACAGGTACAGGAAAAACGGGCGTTTTTCTTATCACCATCGCGCATCAGATCGTGAAGCTGCGTGAGACCGTGGGCGAAGAAAATAGCCCCCATCCTAAAGCCATGATACTCGCCCCTACGCGAGAACTTGCTGTTCAGATCAGTCAGGATGCAGAGGCTCTCTTTAATCAGCTCAATATTAGCAGTCTCGCTGTCTATGGCGGCGTTGATTATGATAAACAGGCTCAGCGTATCCGTCAGGGCGTTGATGTTCTGGTCGCGACTCCTGGTCGTCTCAAGGACTACTACCAGAAAAAGATATTCTCGACCAAAGAATGCTGTCTGTTCATCTGTGACGAAGCTGACCGCATGCTCGACATGGGATTCATAGAAGACGTTGAATTCTTCTTGGGCCAACTGAGCCCAGAGACGCAAAAACTACTCTTCTCTGCAACGACTAACGAGCAAGTCAAAGAGCTCGCTTTTGAATACCTGGAAACACCCAAGTACATCTCAGCAAACCCTGAAGTCATCACTCCCGAACGCATTGAACAGCATGCTGTCATTTGCGATTCCACCCAAAAACTTCAGGTCATGCTCGGCCTTATCCGTGATCACTCTCCAACCTGCTCCATCGTCTTTGTGAACACAAAGATTGTTGCAGAGTGGTTGCACTACAAGCTGGTCAACAACGGTATTGAAGTTGACCTGATCACAGGTGATCTTCCTCAGAAAAAGAGGATTGCCCTCATTCACCGCATCAAAGCGGGTGAAGTTAAGGCTCTGATTGCCACCGACGTAGCCAGTCGAGGCCTTCATATCTCTGGCATCACGCACGTCTATAACTTCGATCTTCCTGACGAAGCTGCAAACTATGTTCACAGGATTGGTCGTACGGCTCGAGCCGGAGCCTTCGGCTCAGCTTATTCACTTGTATGTGAAGATTACGGGCACAATCTCATCAACATCCAGAAGTATCTGGGTGAAAACGTTTCGATTAAAATGGAATGGTTTCCAGAATCATACCTCGAGATCGAAGACAAAGCAGGTAATCCCTATAAAGACGAAAACTTTAAGGGCTATAGTATGAAAGACGATGACTCGAAATTTTCGGGCCGCCGTCGGGACCGTGGTGGTCGTGGTTCCGAAGAGCAGAAGCCCAAGCTACAAAAATCTGATGGACCTCGCCTTGAGGCTCGCAAGCCGGGCGCTCCTCTGCCGGAGAAAAAGCAGGGTGGGAAAAATCGCCCCGACCAACAACAGGGCAAGGGTCGTCCTCAAGCAGCTGCACAGGCAGCTCTCAGTCCAAAAGCAGAGGGCGAAAAACAGCATGGCCGCAACCGGCACAAAAAGCCGCAAATCCATGCGCCTCGCGATGGTCAACCTACTCGAATTATTATGCCCAAAAAGCAAGAAGTCATCCCAACAACTCTGGGTGGACTATTCAAAAAGATCCTTGCTGCTATCTTCCCTTGGTTGCGGAAAAAATAAGCTCCCAACCTCCGTTTTTACAGAGCCAAGCCTCGCTTAAGCGAGGCTTTTCTCTTTGCATGAGAAGAAGCAAAGCTTCACGTATCATACATTGCTCACTCCAAAACACTTCGGACATAGAACTCAACTCTGCAAGACGGGCAAACAGTGTCTGTGGGCCATAAGTATGTAAAGTACACCAGAGGGATCCGAGACCTGCGAGCAAAGCTCGACACAAAGCTAAAGACTCTGCCTGTCGCAGTTCTCCGATGACAATAGAGTCGGGTCTGAGTCGCAAAAGCTCATCAAAGACCTGCTCAAGTCGAAAGGCTCCTCTTCCATTGACATCCTCAGATTGAGCCGCCAAACGAATCCAGTGAGGAAAGAGCTTTGGAATTTCAGGAACCTGCTCGAGTATGGCTACTCTTTGATGCTGCAAGGTAGCTTCCAATAGCGCTATGAGCAGACTTGTTTTACCCGATCCCGTAGGTCCCACAATAAAAACAGGCCGCTCCTGCTCTAATTGCAAAATAAGAGCATGCTTTTGTTCTTCATCCATAAAATCGTCAAGAGATAAACTTCCTAGGCGTTGCCGTCTCAGACTTAAAAGCGGCCCATCGCGAGAGATAGGAGGAAGCAAAGCGTGCCAGCGTACATAGACGTTCTCTATTTGAAGCAAACCACCATTTGCAGGGCAAAATGGATCAAGACGCAAACCTTGCGAAAAAGCAAGCTCCTGGAGCGCTCGCATCATGGACAGATCGTCCTGGAAATAACTGCTCGCTCGTTGAAAATCTTGGTCTCTTACCAGAACGATTTCTTGAGCGCCATTCATCAAGACTTCATCGACAGAAACATCACTAAAATAATGCGGTATAAGCTGATTCCAAATGTCCAAACAGAGTGCCTTATCAAGTCTAAAAGTTTAGCGAAACTTTTCTCCCAGCATAGGTCTGCCAAGTTTAGAAGATGTTTCGCTCTATCTTTTAGCTGTAGTACTCAGGCACACAGGACCCAAAGATATCAAAAAAATCACCTTCTGAAGTTCCAGGAAGGACTGACATAAATATTTCTGCAAGAAGATTAGAAACCTCTTCATCGTCCCAATCACGGGTATCAATAACACGTGCACCTTCTAACATACGTTCAATAATATCGTGTGTTAAAAGCCCTTTGTGGCGGCAAAGTTCGATTTTCGACCAAATTCGTTTTGAAAAACAGATCCGTTCCATGGGATTTGCAACGCGAGGTCCGTCTCCCTGAGGCTGAAGCATCGCTAAAGACTCGACAACCGTTCCTGAATTTACGGCCTTCTCGACCCAAGCACAGGCCTCTTCAATATCAATCTCAGGAAATCCAGCATCCCGGAGTTCTTCCTTAACATGACGTTCCGTCAGTTCCAGTTCGTCATAACCATAGACAACAAGCTCAGCCATAGCCTGAACTACTGGCCACCAAGAAATACTCGTAGAGACGCGCTCCATATATACGCCCTCTCACTCAGTCTTAATAAGTAACTTTGGCACCCCAAATGCCTCGTTACTTTCAAAGAAAATTTTGATTGTTTCCCTTTCAGACTAAAGCT
>CANGNB010000259.1 GCA_947454545.1 Oligoflexaceae bacterium | reverse complement strand
GTTCATCGGTGGCGATGATCTGAAACCCATCTCTTGGAACCATGCGGCGTACAAGCCCAAACAGGACTTTTCCAGGTCCAACTTCCACATAGCGTGTGATGCCTGTCTCTTTAGCTGTATCGATCGACTGGATCCAGCGAACAGGATGGTCGATCTGTTCTAAGAGAAAGCGGTAGTTATAATCTTCGACCAATTCGGCGGTGAGATTGGTGATGACACCTTTCTCATTCGAATGGAAGTTTGTATCTGCTAAATGCCCTTCCATACGGTCACGAGCAGGCTTCATGAGGCTCGAATGAAATGGGGCGCTCACAGGCAGATCCACATAGCGAATACCAAGTGCACTGAGCTCTTCGCACAAAGCCAAGACAGCAGTCGTGTGGCCGGCAACGACGAGTTGCGCTTCGTTATTGTAGTTGGCAATTTCGACGACGTGATGAGAGCGACTGTGCTTCATGCACAGATTCTCGAGCTCATCGATCGGCATTTTCATGATGGCTGCCATGGCCCCTTGGCCTGCGGGGACAGCCTCCTGCATAGCTTCTCCGCGCTTTCGCACAAGATAAGCTGCACGACCGAGAGCGAGTTTGCCCGAAGCAACCAGCGCCGAGTATTCCCCGAGACTGTGGCCCGCAAAGACATCAGCTTTAAAGCCAGTCTCCCTGGTCAGGACATTCCAATAGGCAACGCTCACAGTCAACAAGCAAGGCTGCGTGTTTGCCGTGAGCTTTAGATCGGATTCTGAGCCGTCGAAACAGAGGCGACGAATATGAAGCTCGCAGGCATCCTCGGCCTCCTCGAAAACTTCCTTCACATAGGGGAAAGTCTCAAGAAGCTTTTGCCCCATTCCCACATATTGGCTTCCTTGACCTGGGAACATGGCGAGAACGGGCTGTTTGCTCATCTTTAGGCCTCTGGGTTGAAGCTTGCATCCGCTGCATTTTGAGCTTTAGGCTCAAGCCACTGCTTGCCGCGGTAGTGACCGCAAGAAGGACAGATAGCGTGAGGAGCTTTAACGGAACTGCAGTTTCCGCAAACGGAAATGCCGTGAACCTTCAAAGCATGGTGCGAGCGGCGCATGTTGCGCTTGGACTTTGATGTCCTAAACTTAGGTACTGCCATGTCAATATACTCCTATAACCGCAGGCGGTAAATGCTGCTTCTTTGGAACCTACCCTATTACCGGCTCATGGCGTGCCGGTCAAGTACGGAGTCAAGCTTGGGGGTGGGGATCTTAGCGAACGTCTTGGATGATAAGGACCAGCTCTCCGCCTTCCATACGCGTATTGCCAGTCAATGTAACTGATTTGGCGCGGCTGCGGAGCTGCTCGTAGTAGGCGCTCTTAAAAAACACGGCTTTAAGTGACGCGCCAGTGGCATCTCTGAGCGCAAGCTTGCATTTGTTGGCGCAACCATCCAAGGCTGCTGGGGCAAAGCTCAGGGGGCCGATCGTCTGGATGCGGCCGGCGATGGGGATAGCCCGTGCAATAGGCCCTTGAGCCGGAACGGCAGGGGCTGGAGCTACTTTGATCGCAGGAGCGGGGGGAGTAGTCCGTGCCGGAGCGGGCACAGGAGCTTGAGGTCGGCTTTTCACTCGAGGCTCCTGGACACGGGTCTTCTTGCTCGCAGCAGCCTTAGCTTTCGAAGCGCTCATCGTAGGTCCTGAGGCGGCTCGAACAGGAGGTGGCTGAGGTGGTGCAGGGACTGGTGTGATGGCTCTTTGAGGTGGATTGGGCACAGGTGCGGGAGCCTCGTCAGGGGGCGTTGTCTCCGTCGCCTTTTGCACCAGTTTAGGGCGCTGACTTTTCGCTTTCGTAGGCCGATCTTCAGGTCTCATTGAGGTCTGGGAATCGCCCCTCGACCGGCCTTCGCTACTCAAGCGGAAGGATCCGGAGCTCAGAAGAAACATCAGAAATCCTAAGAACAGTCCTAGGCCAACAAGGAGAACATACGCGCGATTACGGCGATCGCTTGCACGACGTTTGCTGTTGACCATGCGAGTCAGTTCATTCATGACACGCGAAGAAGGGCTTCCGGCATTGATCTTTTGCGGTATTTTGCCGTCGTGGGTCAGCTCTTTCAAGCGATCCCCAGCATAGTTGGCGATGAATTGATGGATGGCAAGCGTGCGCTGGCCCCCTATCTTTTGCACGCGCACTCCCCGATGGAGCAGGCCTCTATTGAAAAGCGATTGGATCTCGAGGGCGCTGAGAGGACCCAAAGTTTTGTGCCGATCGATGATGTAATAGCGCTTCGCAGCGGTTTGCTTGGCCTGAGGCTCTTGTCTGTGAATATCCTCAGGTGTTCTTTCGAAAGGGGTACTTGTAGCCTCCGTCTTCGCACCTATACGCTGGGGTTCTGAGGTTTTGGGTATAGGTTCTGGAAATACCTGGGGGGTAGCGACGCCTGTGGGCAGAGGCTCAGGCACTTCCGGGCTACGTATAGGAGCAGTGAGGAAGCCGGGGTCATTGGCCACAGCTTGGACGGCGGGTTCAACCTGTTCTTTAAAGATTTCGTCGACTTCGATGAGCTCTTCTCGAATATTGGAGCCTTCGACGGACACCTTGTCAAAGGGGTCGAGCGTGCCTTGGCGCAAGGCCTCGCGGATTTCTCTGGCCGTCTTTTGGCCAAAGAATTCACCACGATGGTATACATTCCAACGCTTTTCCATGCGCTCCCAATAGCTCCAAACCTGGACCGGGCATTCGAGTCCAAGGGCGACATCGGTGGCACTTCTGAAAAGATGTAAGAATTAATTTTAAGTATATGTATTTATTAACTAAAAATCATTTTTCGCTGCCGTTGGCAGACGTCGAGAGGCTCTTGCGGCTTTTGCTATTGCGTAGTAGAAGAGCCCTGCCAAATGAATGACCTACGTTAGAGCGTCTGAGATGCGTAGGTGTCACCCGAGGTCTTGTGTATGAAACTGAAAGTAACCGAATTGAGAGATTCCCTTCGTGTTGAGATTCGGGGTGACGAGCCGTGGTTAGGCTTCATCTATGAGTCCTTCGGTCAGCGCGAAGTGGGCAAAGGCCCCCTAGTGACTGGTCACTTCACTGTGGCTCCTGGTGACTATGGTGTTTTCACAGTCAAGGGTCTTGTGCGCTACACGCCTAAAGTTCCCTGCGGAAGATGTCAGGATGGCATTGATTGGTTGATCGAGCGTGATATCGACGTTCGTTTTCTTTCCCCTTTTGTGCCTGAAGAATTCAAGGAGGAGGATGAGGAAGGCGAGGAAGAGAGAGACCTCGAGCCAGAAGATCTCGACTCTTACTATATAGAGAAGGGTGTCCTGGACATTGAACAGGTCCTAAATGACCTCATCCAGACTTCCCTTCCCCAGCGCCTAGTCAAAGCGACACCAGATGGTAAATCTTGTCTGGTTTGTCTGGCCGATCTTCAGGAGCGCATGGTCTACGAGGACAAGCAAGCCAAAGATACTAACCCCTTTGCAGTCTTGAAGAACCTTAAATTACCAGAGAATTAAGACTTGTTCTATGTTGGGAAAGGGTATAGTTTCTTCCGGCGTTTTGCATTTTTTGATAAAGCAGACGTCAAACGAGGCTTCTGAGATGTCTCAGAGCCCATAAAAGCGCAGGGTGGGAATAACGAAGGTCAGCTTCGGCTGTCACAGCAAACTCAAAACGTGAGCTGCTGGTTCTCTCCCGACGATCAACCTTCTAAGGAGTTTCTTATGTCCGTTACAGTCAACATGAAGCAATTGCTCGAAGCTGGTGTCCACTACGGTCACCAAACCCGTCGCTGGAACCCCAAGATGCAAACTTACATCTTCGGCGAGCGCAACGGTATTCACATCATCGACCTTCAAAAAACTGTCAAGATGTTCCAAAAAGCTTGTGATTTCCTCGAGGCGACAACGTCGCGCGGTGGACACGTTCTTTTTGTGGGCACCAAGCGTTTGGCTCGCGATCTGGTCGAAGTAGAAGCTCGTCGCACAGGCCAGTACTACTGTAACTTCCGCTGGCTTGGTGGAACTTTGACCAACTTCCAAACCATTCGCCAATCGATCCACAGACTCCGCAAAATCGAGCGTATGTCGCAAGACGGTACGTTCCAAAAGTTGACCAAGAAAGAAGTTCTCGGTCTCAACCGTGAAAGAGAAAAGCTCGAGCGTAACCTCGGCGGTATCAAAGATATGCCAGGTATCCCTTCGGCTGTATTCATCGTCGACGCTCACAAGGAAACGATTGCGATCCGTGAAGCGAAGCGCCTCGGCATCCCTGTCGTTGCTATCGCAGACACCAACGCAGACCCCACACTGATCGACTATCCAATCCCAGGTAACGATGACAGCTTGCGTTCACTCCAACTGTTCATCAGCACAGCTGCTCAAGCCTGTGCCGAAGGCAAAGTTCGCACCAAAGACGGTGACTACGACAAAGGTGAGCGTGAAACTCGCGTTCAGGAAGGTTCTTTCCGCGACGACAAAGGCAATCGCATCAATGTCGAGCGCAAGTAAGTAGACTCTGATCTCGGGAAGCGTTGTGATGAGCGACGCTCCCCGATCGATAGGCTCCCCGTGAGCCCTTCTGTCTTTCGGCGCAAAGTAGAGAGAGGCCCTCTGTCCCCCTAAATTGCAGCCCCTACTTAACGATGATACGAACTTTATGGGAGGTTTGCCCGTGACAATTACAGCCAGCATGGTGAAAGAACTTCGTGAAAAAACCGGCGTAGGTATGCTCGAGTGCAAAAAAGCGCTTGAAGAAAACCAAGGCGATATCGAAAAAGCCATCCTGTGGCTTCGTGAGCGAGGCCTTTCGCGCGCTTCTAAGAAAGCCGACCGCGTAGCGGCTGAAGGTCTGGTGAAGGTTCTTGTTGCAGCTGACAATCGCTCGGGAGTTGTTCTTGAGCTGAACTGCGAAACTGACTTCGTAAGCAAGAACGAAGATTTCCAAAAATTTGCACATGACGTTGCTGAGTTGGCTCTGGCTCACAAGATTCACGATCTCGATCAGCTCGTAGCATCAAAGCTTGGCGGCGAAACCGTCGAAGCCACTCTTGCAAGTCTCATTGCAAAAATTGGCGAAAATATGCGCTTGCGTCGCCTGGGCTTTTTGAGCACAGCGAAGGGTACAGTTGCAGGTTACACTCACATGGGTGGTAAGATCGGTTCTTTGGTTCTTCTCGAAGGCGTCGAAGGCGCTGAAGTCCAAGAACTCGGTAAGGACATCGCTATGCACTCTGCAGCAGCTGCTCCTCGCTATCTGAAAAGCGAAGAAGTCAGTGTTGCTGAATTGGACCAAGAAAAAGAATTGGCTCGCAAACAGCTCCTCGAGCAAGGCAAGCCTGAGCAAATGGTTGAGAAAATTCTCGTTGGCCAGATGAATAAATTTTACAAAGAAGTTTGTCTCCTAGAGCAAGCTTTCGTAAAAGACCAAAATGTAGCCATCAAGCAGCTTGTGACAGAAAAAGCTAAAGGCGGCAATCTGTCGGCGTTCCATCTCTTCAAGCTCGGTGAAGGCATCGAGAAGAAGAAAGAGAACTTTGCTGACGAAGTAGCAGCTCAATTACGTAGCTAAGTTCCAACAAAAATAACCCCGAATGCTCGGGGTTATTTTTTATGAGCTCAACGAGGATATATGACTCAATCGAAATACAAGCG
>CANGNB010000258.1 GCA_947454545.1 Oligoflexaceae bacterium | reverse complement strand
GATGCTCAGGCGCGATTGGTATGGCTCTCGGGATCGCTCACAGGATGGGCTGATAAGCTCGAGACGGGAGCGCAAGCTCTAGAGAAAAAGGGTGAGCTCTGGACACTTAAGATCAAAATTCCTGAGGGCAAGACTCTCTATAAGTTTATCATCGATGGTCAGCGCTGGATCGCTGATCCTAACGCACTGAGTTCCGAGCCTGATCCATTCGGGGGCACCAACAGTGTGGTCCAGTGTGGGGCAGACACAGGGGTGACTCAGCCCCTGGCTCAGTGTGGGAATCCTGATGCCTTTGATTGGCGCGACACAGTCCTTTACTTCGCTCTGACCGATCGTTTCTCGGATAGCGACGGTCGCAAAGATCCCGTTGCAGGGGCCTCGGGCGGTGATGCACGCTTTGCCGCGAGCGCCCAGTATGAGGGTGGTGATTTTAAAGGTGTGACCCAGCGCATGGACTATCTTGCCGATCTCGGCGTCACTTCCTTATGGCTCTCTGCCCCCTTTGACAACCGCAACGATCCCGGACGCTCGGTCTATCCCGATCGCGATAGCAAGCTTTATTCGGCCTATCACGGCTACTGGCCTTCGCCGGCCGCCATCGACTATTCCAACCCACTGCAGCCCCGGCCAAGGCCTTTGGTTGAGCCGCGCCTTGGGACCGAAGCGGACCTGCACGAGTTGGTCGATGCGGCCCATGCTGCGGACAGTGCTAATGGGCATGGCATCAAGGTGCTCTTTGATTATGTGATGAAGCATGTGGACATAAACAGCGGCCTCTATCGAGCTCATCCCCAGTGGTTTCCTCAAAATAACGGCCGCCTTCGGGTCTGTGGGCCTGAAAATCTATGGGATGACCCCTACTGGGGCACGCGCTGCTCTTTTACCGAGTATTTGCCCGGCTTTGATTTCTATAATCCTGAGGCGCGGCGCTGGTCTATCCAGGATGCGCTTTGGTGGTCGCGTGAGTTTCAGATCGATGGACTGCGCTTGGATGCGGTGAAGCATATCCCAAGCGAATGGATCAGCGAGCTGCGCACAGTTCTTGACCGGGAACTTGAGAAACCTGAGGGCGATCGCTTTTATCTAGTGGGAGAGACCTTTGATTACTTTAATCGCGATTCTCTGAAAAAGCTGATCGATCCGTCGCGACTGCTCGATGGGCAGTTTGATTTTCCTTTTAAAAAGGAGGCCTGCCAGGCCCTTTTTACCCCAGATGGGGATTTGGGGAGCTTTGCCAACTGGCTGGCGGGAAATGAACGCTACTACGATCGCAGCCCTAAGCAGCGGGCGCTTATGGTCAACTGGATAGGCAACCATGACATCCCAAGAGCGATCCATTTCGCGAGTCGCCAACTCGCCAGCTGCACCTTAGGCAGCTTGCCAGAGAATGCGTGGACCAGTTCACAGTTTCAACAGCCCCAAGATACCGCTGCCTATGAGCGCTTGTCCTTGGCTTTTTTGGTGATGATGACCAGTCCCGGTATTCCTCTTATCTACTATGGCGATGAGATTGGTCTGGCTGGAGGGGGAGATCCTGACAATCGGCGGCTTATGCCCTGGGATGATACCAAGCTCAATCTTTCCCAGCTTGCCCTGCGCGATAAAGTTAAAAAGCTGGCAAGGCTGCGCGGGCAATACAAAGTCTTGGGACGCGGGACACGTCGGACAAGTTTTGTTGATCGGGACAGTTGGGTTTATACGATGGGCTCGTGTGAGGGGCTACCCTCCTTGACCATCGCCTTGAATAAGTCGGATAGCTGGCGTCAGGTCCCCTTGCCTTCGGGGCAGATGGAAGATGTCTTTGGGGGAGGGGTGGTGCGTGAGAAGAGTGTGAACTTGCCACCAAGGAGTTATCGGGTGTTTAAAAATTGAGCGAAGCGGTGCCGTGTTCTACTCGGGTGAGATCTCAGCTTGCTCTTAGGGGGCTCGCCGTTTCCCACTGCCGAGCGAGTTCCGGCAAGAGTATGTCTTCTACAAAGCAGAGCAGCCGATCATTCAAAGCTGGGCCTGCCTCTTTGCAGGCTTCGATGCTTTCTGCCAGTTGCTTTAAAAGCTTATGGGTCGGATGCTTTTTTGGCCAGGCTCCCGTTGCATCAGCCCTATAACCCTTCTCTTCCAAGTAAAGTTCAACATTCCGATGCAGCTCATTAAGCGTGATGTAAACGCGAGAACTGCTCAGGTCTTGCGTTCGGAGCTCGCTGAGCTCGGCACAAAACTCTAGGAGTTCGGTCCATGTATAGGGCTGTTGACGCATGCTGGTACCTTCCTTCCTAGTAATATCGGTGGGAGGTCCGGGGACTTTAAAGGAGAGGCTGCCTTTAAGCTAAGAATAAGAGATTCAAGACCTCGTAATTATTACTGCAATAGCTTTATATTGAGGAACCACAAAACTACTCCGATACGACTGAAGTTTTGGTAGGAGTGTGGATATGGGGAACAGCGGGACATACGTGCTGATCGCAGCATGGCTTGCAGCTCCCTTGGGGTGCGGACAAAAAGCCAATTTGGTCCAAGATCAGCGCCTCTTAGCCCCTAGCCTCAAACCCTGCAGTGGGGATGCCTGCCAGCGTTCGGCCTCTGACCTCGAGAGCGGACAAAGCTTTCGGGCCGGCAAAAGTCCGAGTGCGGACACCGAACTCTTCTTAGAGTGGCAGGGGACTTCGGGGTCTCTCTTCACTATCGAGGCAGCTCGTCAGGAAGGTTGCTCCCAGCCCACCGAATCGAAAACGACCCAAGCCCTCAGCACAAGCTTTCGTGATCTTGAAGAAGGCACGTGGTTTTTCTGCCTTAAGCCCGCAGTCCGCCCTGGGGTGATACAAGGACCTCTGCTCGGGCAGGTTCAGGTCCTTATCGATCGAACGGCTCCTCGCATTTTCCCGCCGGAGAGTGAGACCATGGAGGGAGCGAGCATACTGGAACTTAAAATCGAGGATCAGATTAGTTTTAGCTGCTCGTGGAGTTCGACAGCCAAAGACTTTAAAGTCCAGGCACTCGATACTCAGCGCGTTCAGCTTTTGAATATCTTCGCCGGAACCTATCCCGTTCACATAGCTTGCACGGATCTCGCTGGCAACCAAAGTGAGCTCGATTTCACCGTTAACCTCAAAGAGCCTAAGACTCCTGTGGACGTTGGCGAACTGTCGGTGGCGGCAGGCCCGGACCTAAGCTGGACGAGACCTGGGACCCTAGCAGGTTTGGCCTCCGGTGCTAAGAGTGTGAGCTGGAGTCAGATCAGCGGTCCCGGAGAGCTGCTCTTTGCCAACAAAGAGAGCCTACAGACGCTTGTGACCCCTTCGCTTGCGGGTGTTTATACTGTGCAGCTCACTGCAACATCCCCTCAAGGCAAGATGCTGCGCGATGAGCTGGTCCTGACCTATAAGCCTACGCCTCTGAGCCTTAAGGCTAATCTCGTGCGAAGCAGCTTTCTTTTATTCACGACGATTCAAGCCATGCGTACCTCAGGCAACTATGGCTACGTGGCGAGGGAAAAATATGGTCTCAGCGTCATCGATATGAGTCATCCGACCTCCCTGAACGTCGTAGCTAACCATACCCTCGGCAATGGCGATGCGGGAGGTTGGGCCGCGCACCTTGCGATCGCAGGGCAGACCCTTTACGTTGCCAATTGGGACAGGGGGCTGACGGCCGTCGATATCAGTCAGCCGAGCAGTCCTCTTGTGCTGGGAAGCCTTCCCCTTAGTCATGCAGCGGCTGTGATCATCGAAGGCACGACAGCCTATGTTGCTCTGCAAGATGGGGCCGGCTCTGGAGGGCTTGCCCTCGTCAACATAAGCAATCCTCGACAGATGAGTTTAATCAAAACTCTCGATACCGGGGGCTTGGCAGCGAGTCTCGATAAATCTGGCCCCGCCCTTTACCTGACGCATCGGCAGGGAGGCAGTTTTCAGGGATTAAAAGTCATCGATGTCAGTAATCCCCTGCTGCCCAAGGTCGTAAAATCCTACGCACGGACGAGTCTTGAAGAGATTAAAGTAGTGGGCGGCAATGCCTTCGTTGCAGCTGGTCCCCAGGGTCTCGAAGTCTTCGATCTCAGCAATCCGTTGGCCCCCGTCAGTCGCGGTCTGACGGCTTTGACGGGAAGCACGTCGAGCTACGCGAGTTCTCTCGATATCGCTGAGTCTTTTCTTGTGCTCGCCGATTCCCTAGGGGCTCGTATGCTGGTCTTTGATATGAAAGATATCACTCATCCCAAACAGCAAGCCAGTTTTTTAACCTCACAGAATAAAGCTGCGCTTTGGGTTCACGCGTCAGGGCGAAGAGTTTTCGTCAGCAGTGAAAAGCGAGGATTGGAAGGTGTTGATGTTTTTGACTAAAAAAGCATTTCAAAGAATGCATTTGCACTTGGTTCCGGGGCTCACTGGGATCGCAATACTGTGGGCTTTCGTCGTGGGCTGCAGTCCAACTCAAGACACCAAGGAGAGCCGTTCCAAACGCGATCTTTTGGTCGATGAAAAAGCAACGCCTTCAGTTCCGGTAGCCGGAACCAATCTCACCTTCTCTATCGATGAAGGTATAGACGAGGCGAGCCTCGACGCCTATATTGTCGGCTACCCCGATACCCTCGTGGCTGAAAAGATTGCAGTGCATCGCTATCAGATCAAAAATGTGCCGGTCGGAACCCGCGATGTGATCATCACAGGGACCAGTTCCGGAAGCAAGCTCGCCTTGGGGCAGACCTTTGATCGCGGGCTGCGTCTGCGCAAAGATCTGCGTGAAGGGGAGATCTTGGAGCTAGGGACTTTGCATCTTCCTCCGACAGGTCAGATCAAGGGCCGTCTTGAAATGGAGGGGGTGTCCTCCTTTCAAACCGTTCAGGTCACGATTCCTGGAACCAAACTCGCAGCGACTCAACCGACTGCGGAAGGGGCCTATACTTTCAGCAATCTGCCCGTGGGACTCCACGATTTTGGCGCTTTGCAACAGGTGAATCCACGTTCAGCTATCGGTGCAGCCGAGGTCAGCAGTCAGACCTCTCCTGGTGTGCGACGCATCATTGTGCGCTCCGAACCCAATGCACCGAACAGCTTATCGATCGTTCCCAAAAACAATAGTCTCATTCTCTCCTGGAGCACAGGGGGCGGGGAGGTGAGTGGCTATCTCGTCTTTAAAAAACGCAGTGGCACCGAGAGTTTTAAACCCGAAGCTGGCAAAGCTTATGAGGCAGGAACTCTGAGTTCGGGCGATATTGTCTTTGTGGGCAGCACTTCCTACTTTGCCGACAATGCCGTACGCAACGGCCAGAGCTATTCCTACGAGATTTACGCCTTTAATAAAGACCTGGTCTACTCAAAACCACTCGCGGGTTCGGGCATTCCCAAAGCCCCCGCCTATCAGTACACAGCCTACCGCTTGCTGATCGATTCGACCGCATCAGACTGTGAGACCTTTGGGACCACACAGATTCAAAGCCTTCGCTTCCATATGGATAACAGCTGGCAGGTCAATGATTTTTCCAACGCCAATAATTCCGGCAAAATCGGGCGCTACCCTGTCGTCGTTTCTTCGAACTCGGTTTATAACAGCGCCTATGAGGTCTACAATGCCTTTACCGAGGATAATAACCCCTGGTCGACTTTGGATGACGCCTTTTTGATTGCCGATCCCTTCGATGTCAACCGCACAGCCTATCCCGGGGG
>CANGNB010000257.1 GCA_947454545.1 Oligoflexaceae bacterium | reverse complement strand
CGAACCTCTTGGTCTCAACGAAACATTACAGTCACAGCGGATAGAGCCTTCTTCCATGTTGCCATCACTGATATTGAGATAGCGAACGATAGCTCGAAGCTTACGGAGATATTCATGAGCTTCTCCAGGAGATCCTAACTCGGGAGCAGATACGATTTCGAGCAAAGGTATACCAGCTCGATTAAGATCGACATAGCTGGAGGTGTCTCCGTGAATGTTCTTTCCTGCATCCTCTTCCATATGAATACGCTGGATATGAATCCGCTTTCCACTATCGAGAACGAGCGTTCCGTCTTCACAGTAGGGGAGATCGTACTGAGTAATCTGATAACCTTTCGGCAAATCAGGATAAAAATATTGCTTACGAGAGAAAGTGCTACGCTCCCTGAGGGTGCCCTCGATGGCTAATCCCATACGGATGGCATATTCTACGGCCTGATGATTCAAAACCGGCAAGACACCGGGCAGGCCTAAACAAACCGGACAGGTATTCTGATTGGCAAGAGCGCCAAAGCTTGTTTTGCAGGAACAAAAGAGTTTGCTCTCAGTTTTTAACTGGCAATGAACTTCGAGACCGATAACAGGTTCATAACGGGCCAGAAGACTATCAAAACCTCGGTCTGTTCCGCTCGTTCCACTGACTGTGCTGCTCATAGACAGACGCGCTCCTTAACAGATTTTCTTCCTGAAAAGCCGGTGCCATAAGCTGAATACCGATTGGCAAACCTTTGGAATCAAGTCCAATCGGATGTGAGAGCGCAGGAATTCCAGCTAAATTCGCTGCGATCGTATACACATCGCTCAAATACATGGAAAGCGAGTCTTGAGTTTTCTGACCAAGTTCGAACGCCGTAGAGGGCGCTGCAGGCGAGGCTATAAGGGATACGCCCTGAGCGAAAATATTGTTAATACTCCGCTTCAAAAGTTCGCGCATGCGGTTAGCCTTTGCGTAGTATGCTTCGTAGTAACCTGCAGATAGAACGTAGGTTCCAAGCATGATACGCTGCTTGACTTCGCGTCCAAAGCCCTCAGCTCGAGACAGCATATAAAGCTCGCGGAGATTGACGCCGGTTTTTTGTGTTCTTTGACCGTAACGAACTCCATCAAAGCGAGCCAGATTAGACGAAGCCTCAGCAGTAGCCAGGATGTAATAAGTCGGAATAGCAAGATCTATCTCCGGCAGGCTACACTCCACGATCTCTGCTCCCAAACTCTTGTATTCCTCCAGAGCGCTTAAAAATGCCTCCCTAACCTCTGCGACCAGGCCGTCCTTCATAAACTCCTTAATGATAGCTATTCGCTGTCCTTGGAGCGATTTAGGGCCTTTACTGAGACTTTCCGGGAAATGCCCTTCAGGGTGTCGATGTGAGCTTGAATCACGGGGGTCGTGTCCCCCAATAACGCTGAGGACGAGAGCTAGATCTGCAGAAGAACGAGCCATGGGACCTATTTGATCAAGAGAGGAAGCATAAGCAACAAGACCATAGCGGCTCACGCGGCCATAAGAGGGCTTTAAGCCCCAGATACCGCAAAAGCTAGCGGGCTGCCTTATCGAACCACCTGTATCCGAGCCTAATGCAACGGGAGCAAAATCTGCAGCAACTGCTACAGCCGATCCTCCAGAAGAACCGCCGGATACGTGGTGCCGATTCCAAGGATTAAGCACCGGACCATAGACTGAAAACTCGTTGGTCGAACCCATCCCGAATTCGTCCATATTGGTGCGACCTAAAATCAATGCTCCTGCCTGTTTCAATCTCTGAATAACAGTTGCATCATAGGCTGCACGATGACCTTGAAGGAGACGTGATCCACAGGTGACCAGCTGGCCCTCAACCATGATGTTGTCTTTGATAGCAACAGGTACGCCTGCTAAAGGGAGGTGTTTTTGTGCTAGGCGCGCAGCTCTTATGAAATCGATCTGCTTTTCAAGCTCGTTCTTGGCGATATCCCTATCCCAGCCGACGTGACTGTTGAATACGGACTGAATATCGCTGACACGTCGAAGATAGTATTCGGCAATATCTTCGACACGCCATGTCCCATTATTTACATTCTGGGCAATCGTCTGAGCTGAGAGGCTGAAGGGATCGAAGCTGCGCATGATCAGGCCTCACTCTTAACTTATTCAATGATGCGGGGAACCTGAAAGGCCGTACCCACAACCTTGGGAGCTGAACTCAAGACTTTCTCAATGACCTCAGAGACCACCGGTAGGTCTTCACGCTCTGGAGTCGGTGGCAAATCGAACTCAGGGCGCCAGTCTTTAGGTAGAGTGTCTTCGAACTCTTGCAAGGAATCCATGTAGGCCAGGATACGTTCGAACTGAGGCTTTATCGTGCTCAGATCTTCCTCACTCAGCTTGAGATGAGCGAGGTTAGAAATCTTTTCGACCGCATCCCGATCTATGTGTGCCACTAGATTTCCTCACCCTCAATCATTTGAATGCGCGCAAGACTCATAACGGTCTCACCTGGCTCGACATTCATGAGCTTAACGCCCTGAGTCAGGCGACCAATAAGGCCTACTTCAGCAACTGTAAAGCGCATGACTTTGCCGGCTGAAGTCATAACCATCAAGTGGTCATCATCCGCCACCTGCATGATACCAACCACTGGACCGTTACGCTCAGTCACCTTGATGGTATAAATGCCTTTACCGGCACGAGTTTGAATACGGTACTCCTCGATAGGCGTGCGTTTACCAAAGCCGTTTTCGCAAACGGAGAGTATGGCACCCTTGTTGTTTACGACTTCGAGACCAATCACCTCGTCATTGTCTTCGGAGAACTTGATCCCCGTCACACCGCGAGCTGAGCGACCCATAGGACGAATTTCTTTTTCGTCGAAGTGAATAGCTTTACCCAATTTCGTCGCGATGAGGATGTGGTCTTCACCAGAGGTGATCTTACAGTTGACCAAACGATCTCCGTCCTCAAGTTTGAGGCCGATAATCCCGGTCGCTCTTAAATTGGAGTAGGCCATGAGATCGGTCTTTTTGATATAGCCTTGGGCTGTAACCGAAACAATGTAGAGACCTTCTTTGAACTCTTTCACAGGAAGAACGGAGACAACTTTTTCGTCCTTGTTCAGCTTGATGAGGTTCGCAAAATGGTTTCCACGGCCGGCGAGAGCCACTTCAGGAAGGCGGTAAACTTTAAGCTCGTAAACTCGGCCTTCGTTGGTGAAGCACATGATCGACTGGTGGTTAGAAGTGATAAACAAATCTCGAACCACATCGTCGGTTTTGGTCTTCATTGCTGCACGGCCTTTGCCGCCGCGTTTTTGAGCACGAATTTCGGCTAGGGGAGTCCGCTTGATATATCCAGCATGCGTGATGGTAACGGCGACTTCCTCATCAGCGACAAGGCTTTCCATAGTGAACTCGTCAGCATCGCTGCTCACGATTTCCGTCTTGCGCTCATCGGCGAACTGCTCACGCATCTCAACAAGCTCTTTGCGAATGATTTCAATCACGCGCGAAGGAGTGTTCAGAATATTCTTCAGGTCTGCAATCAAGGTCATGACGTCCTGATATTCGAGCACAATCTTATCGCGCTCCAGGCCTGTCAATCGAGAGAGGCGCATATCAAGAATAGCTTTGGCCTGAATTTCACTTAGACTGAAGCGCTCGATCAAACCGAGCTGAGCAGCTTCCGAATCAGCTGCATTACGAATCAGTTGAACCACTTCATCCAGCGACTCAACAGCGATTTTCAAACCTTCTAAGATATGCGCACGCTCTTCAGCTTTACGCAATTCATAGGCTGTCTTGCGAAGAATGACTTCTTTGCGATGCAGGTAGAACTGCTCCAGGACGTCTTTGAGGTTCAGGATGCGAGGAATCCCGTTCACCAGCGCAACTGTGTTGACACCAAAACTGCTTTGCATCGGAGTCAACTTAAAGAGATTATTGAGGATAATCTCTCCCATTTCGCCCTTACGAAGCTCGATGACAACCCGAATTTCATCCTGCGCAGACTCATCACGAAGATCGCTTATACCTTCGATTTTCTTCTCGTTAACGAGCTCGGCAATTTTCTCGATAAGTTTGGCTTTGTTGACCTGATAGGGTAGCTCAGTCACAATAATGCGTTGCCGGCCGTTACTCATGTCCTCGACATGAGCCCGAGCTCGCATGCTGATAGCACCGCGACCAGTTAGATAAGCCTGTCGGATACCAGCTCGGCCGTAAATCAGACCTGCTGTAGGAAAATCTGGACCCTGAACGAATTCCATCAGCTCTTCGACATGGATATCTGGATTTTCTATGAGAGCTTCCAGGGCGCTGATGACTTCACCGAGGTTATGCGGGGGAATATTTGTTGCCATTCCCACTGCAATACCACTGGCTCCGTTCACTATGAGCGACGGAAATTTCGTTGGAAGAACGAGTGGTTCTTCTTCTTTGTTGTCATAGTTGGGGCCAAAATCGACTGTTTCTTTTTCGATATCTGTCAGGAGAAGTTCAGCCAGTTTTTGAAGGCGAACCTCGGTATAACGCATCGCAGCCGGGGAGTCGCCATCGATAGAACCGAAGTTACCCTGTCCGTCTACAAGCGGGTAGCGCATCGAAAATTCTTGCGCCATGCGAACGAGTGCATCGTAGACAGCTGAGTCACCATGAGGGTGAAATCGACCGATCACATCACCGACAATACGTGCTGATTTCAGGTAGGGTCGTGAGTGATAGTTTTTGAGCTGTTGCATGGCGTAAAGGATGCGCCTGTGCACAGGTTTGAGACCGTCTCGTACATCGGGGAGCGCCCGCGAGACGATGACACTCATGGAATAATCCAAGAACGAAGACTTCAGTTCGTCTTCGATATGAATCACTTGAACATTTGATTGATCGGCCATGTATCACCTAAACCTTCGGACTTAAGCGTCCAAATTTTTAACGTTAAGGGCGTTGCTCTGAATGAAGTCACGACGGGGTTCGACATCATCCCCCATGAGTGTCGAGAAAAGAAGGTCTGCTTCGATGGCATCTTCTATCTCTACTCTCAATAGTGTTCGCTTATCAGGATCCATCGTTGTCTCTGCGAGCTGATCAGGGTTCATTTCACCCAAACCTTTATAGCGCTGGACGTAGGCACCTTTTCGGCCCTCTAACTCGATGAATTCGCGTAATTCTGCAAGACTTGCAAGTCTGCCCAATCGCGAACCTGCTGCGGTTGACGCTTCTTCTTCAGCCTCGACTTTTTCCTTTTTACCCTGTCTTTCAAAGGTAAATGGAGCTTTTGCAATATCGCTGATTTGCTTTTTGATGCGGCGTAGTTCTACAACTTCACCGCCTGCAAATACTCCAGCATCGACGATCGAACTACGCGGAACGTCTTTGATTTGGGTCTCGATACGAAGCTTATAGCGACTGTATTCCTGGTCAAAAATAACCTGACCACTAGCCAAGACGCGGCTGCCTGCATAGGCTTGCTCGACGTGTTTGATCATCTGATTCATAACATCGAGACATTTTTCTTCTGAAGACATCGAACTAGCATCAATCTCGGGATGATCCACAAGATATTCGACCAATTCTTTCACACGTCTGCGGCTGGCCATTTCCAATAGCTCAGTGTAACGTGTGAACTTCGACAGCAAGCCCTTGATGGTTGCTTTATCGATCAAGCGATTTTCCGAGTCCTTGATGTCGATATTGCTCAATCCTACATCGCTTAAGAACTCGAGGAGCTCTCGAT
>CANGNB010000256.1 GCA_947454545.1 Oligoflexaceae bacterium | reverse complement strand
TCAGGACATCGCCGAGCGCTTGCGTATTTCGCTTGGAACAGTCCATAATCGCATCAAAAAGATGCAGGCTTCGGGTGTGCTGAGCGAACCGCAGACACAGATCGCATTCGATAAGCTCGGCTATGGGCTCTATGCCTTTATAGGCGTCTCGCTCAAGGAAGCCTCGAAGATCGAAACCGTACAAAAAAAGCTGGCCGCCATTCCCCAAGTTCTCGAAAGCTACTACACGACAGGCGAATTTTCGCTCATGTGTAAACTGGTCGTACGGGAAACCTCGGAGCTCTATCGAATTCTGACCGAGCGAATCCAGAGAATTGCTGAGATTCAGTCGACCTACACCTACGTGATCTTGGAAACCCTCTTGCAACGAGACCTAAGTCTCGACAAAATAGAGCTTCAACGATCTGACACCCCTGGAGCTTCATGATTCACTGGATGGCTCAGTATGGAACCGTGCTACTTACGCTGTTTCTCAGTGCGCTTTCGCTCTTTGCTGCGGGGCATGCCATACTCTGGAAACGCGATGTACGCTCGGCTATAGGCTGGGCGGCCCTGATCATTCTTTCGCCCGGTGTAGGCTCGCTGCTATATTTTCTGCTCGGGCTGAATCGGGTGCGGCGCAAAGCTGTGACTTTGCGGACACCGCGCGAACGTTTGCCCTATGGACTCGCTCTCTTCGCTGTAGACCAACAAAATTTGGACGCCGTCTTTGATCTCAAGCATGAGGGTCTCATGCAGATCGCGCGTGCCGTGACCAGTATCAGCACGCGTCCCCTGCTCAAAGGCAATAAGGTCGAAGTCTTGGTGAACGGAGAGCAAGCCTATCCGGCTATGCTCGAGGCGATTCGGCAGGCGGAACGTTCGATCACCCTCCAGACCTATATCTTTGATAGCGACAGCCTAGGGCATATGTTTATCGACGAGCTGGTGGCCGCGCATGAACGAGGCGTGGAAGTGCGCGTGCTGATCGATGCTGTCGGGGTCCGCTACAGCTATCCTCACGTAAACACGATTTTGCGAGCCCGAGGGGTCAAGGCTTCGCTATTTATTCCGTTTCGCAATATTGCGATCTTTAATCTGCGTTCTCATCGCAAGATCATGGTGGTCGATGGGCATATCGGATTTACTGGGGGCATGAACTTTCGGATGAGCCATCTGGTGCAAGCTCCAACGAAATTTCCCACTTCGGATCTGCATTTTCGTCTCGAAGGTCCTGTTGTTTCCCAGCTCCAAGAAGTTTTTGTGGAAGATTGGCACTTCACCACCAAAGAAAGCTTGAGTGGAGCCGACTGGTTTCGAGCCGTCGAGGCCAAGGGCGCGGTGCTCGCGCGTGCGATCGCGGATGGTCCTGATGAACACTCGCATGCGATGTCGCTGACCTTTCAGGCTGCGATCGCTTCCGCTAAGCGTCGGATTCGCATCGTGACACCTTATTTTTTGCCTGATCTGACGATGTGCACGGCCCTGGGCGTCGCTGCAGCGCGTGGCATTGAGGTGGATATCATCATCCCTGCTCAGGGTAATCTCAAGATGGTCCAGTGGGCCTCTTGGGCTCAGCTTTGGCAGATTGTGGATTACGGGTGTCGCGTGTGGTTGAGTGCGCCGCCCTTCGATCACACCAAGCTGATGACGGTCGATGGGATTTGGGCAGCCTTTGGTTCGACGAATTGGGATGCGCGTTCGTTGCGCTTAAACTTTGAATTTAATATCGAAGCCTACGATGACGCTCTTGTGCAAAATCTCGACAATCTCATCGACGAGCGACTGGCGCGGGCCCGTCGCCTGAGTCTTGAAGAGCTGCTGACGCGGCCCCTGCCGCTGCGGCTCCGGGATAGTTTGGTTCGCCTTATGGCGCCTTATCTGTAAGCGCGTGAGACCCCGATGGCGAACCAGTCTCTTCAGACGTAGTGTTATCGCGAGGCGGCCAGATAAAACTCCAAGGCTCGCGCCGAATGAGACGCAAGAGGGCTCGACGCACGGCACGTTTACGGCGGAGAGGTACATTCTGAGCGCGCATGGCCAGAGTGAGCGCGAGGGCAAAGCTCACGCCGAAGTTCAGAAGGCCGACGCAGACCACCCCACTCCAAGCTGCGATACATTCGCTGGCGGTCCAAGCTTGAGGAACGGAGACGAGCGCGACGCTCAGCTGAGCTGCCGCCAAGGTTACATGGCGGACATCGAGCGGCAGTCCCGTCACTTTTCCCAAAAAAGGGATGAGGGCTAGGCTCATTCCTAAAAAGATACTGCCAGCAGCTCCTGCCACATGCTTGCGCAGCTTTTCAGCCCATTTTGCGCCCGTTCCGGGGCCCAATTTTTCGTCCAAAAAGCGCTGTGAACTCAAGCGTTCGGGGATCTGATGAAAGTCGATCCAATTTTCGAGCCAGGCAGCACTCAAACTCGACAGCCAGAGCAGGACGCCGGTGAGGGCAGCATAGAACAGCGTGAACGAGTGCCAGGGGTGTAAGGAAGCGATCGTGTAATGAGCGATATCTTCAGGGAAAAGCCTTTTACCGAACCAATGGCGCATCAGATAAGCGAGGGTCATCGCTGTCGGGATAGCCATTCCAATGTTGCCCAGGGCTGCAGCCAGCTGCGAGCGCACCACGTGACGAATTTCATCGACGATGCCCAGGCCTTTTTCTTCGCCACTGCCGCGCGAGAGTAAGACGGCCAGATGGGGAGCAGTGACCGAGGGCTGCTTGGTGGCTAAGGTCAAATGCAGGGCCTGCATACTCAAAAAGCTGCCGGCATAATTGCCAGCATGCAGGAAAGCTTCGGTGAGCAGAGGAGCCTGCAGCTTGCTCACAGCAGCTTTGATGAGGCAGGTGCCAACGGTCAGCATGCCGCCACCGCCTGCAGACAGCAGCAGCTTCCGATACTCCTTTCGGGTTCGGGTGACGTAGTGCTCTCCGCTGTGTCCCGCATGTTCGACCATGCGCCGCGCGAGGCGTCGAATATTTTGCTGCCAGATGTCGTGAAAGCTTTGGGCAGAATACTGCGAAGCAAGCAGATTGGCGAGCAGTGTGCTGACACCTTTTCGCGCCTTGTGCTGGGGCAGGCTCTGCAGGCATTCGCAGAGCAGAGAGAAGCGTCCGAGTAGCTGCGCGGCATGCTCCATGCGAAACACCAGGCCGAGATTGACGCCATGTTCCTCGACATAGTGGAGCGCTTGTTCGAGGCTCCGCTGAACCTCACTCGCCTCCTCTTGAAGCATCTGGAGGCTGATGAGATGAAAGGGCTCCCAGACTTTGAGTGGTCGAAAGGTAGCAATCAGGCTTTGCGTCTTTTGCAAGAGGCGAAAGGCCGGCGATGTTTCAGGAGAAGGACGTTGGCTCCGATCCCAGATGCTGCGGCTCGAAGAGATAGCTGCAATCTGCGTTGCGAGCACGAGAAGGGCATCCAAAAGTTCGTGGTAATAGCCTTGCCACAGGCCATCGTAGTTCGCCTTATCGAGGGCTAAAAGCTGGCAGAAGTCCGAGAGAGTCTCGTCAGGAATCTCGCGGATCCAGTCGGCATCACCGACATCTATAAACAGAGTGCGCAGGACCTTGCTCAAATCGCCCTGGTCAGGTGCGGGAGGCAAAATGATATCGAGCCAAAGAGTGCTAATCTGGTCGACGAAGCCCTGCTGCTCTGGAAGACCAGCATAGGCAAAGAGACTGAGGGCCGAGAGTTCGTCGAGCGTTTTGATCAGAACCTCGGCGAAGGGTTTTTGCCACTCGACATGACGGCGTAAGAGCTGGACTAAAAAGCGCAAGCGAATCTGAGGATCGCGATCGATTTCGTGTTCTGAGCGTGCTGCCTCGAGGGGTCTCAGCCAGCCGAGCAGGTGGTGAAACCACTGGATGCGATCGGCCAGAGGAGCCGAGGTTTTCGCTTGTGCGAGAATATAGGAAAGATCCAGCTTCGGCTGCGAACCGCTGAGGAGTTCACGTATCGGACTGCGCTGATCTGTCATTAAAGGCCCTCAAAAACAGGTTCTCTTAGCATAGGGCGAGGAGGCGGACCTGTCCAGTGCAAAGGCCGATAGGCCTCTGGAGCAGGATTCCTTGATTGCGTGGCCAAGGCATCCTCGGCTATAGCTAGGGGGTCGGAGTGTACCGACATCGTGTTCCGAGCGTCAGCTCTTGGGCTGATGCATGTTCGACCAGCTGAAGGAGTCGCCTCATGGCGCGTATAGTCCCTGCTGTCTTTGCTGCCGGCCTTGCGGCGGGAGTTAGCTTTGCTGCTCCCCAAGTATCAAAAAGTTCTGCGATCCCTGAGCGCAGAGAATTTCCCGTGAACGACAAGCTCAACCCCTGCGACAACTTCTATGACTACGCCTGTTCCAAAGTGGTCGAGGGTTTTCAGTTGCGTCCGGATCGTTCGCGGCACACCTTTGCGTTCGATGATTCCAACGAACGTCTTCTCGAGAAGAAGAAAAGTTTTCTCAAAGACATCAGTCTGGAAGCAACAAAAGGTGCGGCCCTTAGCCCACGGTCCCAGGCCTTAGCCAATGTCTACCTGGCCTGTATGGATCCAAAAGCAGGTGCAGAGGATGAGCGGAGAGACGTCAAAGAAACTTTGGCCAAGGTGAAGGGCTTAGCTGATCGGCAAGCTTTCGCCAGCTTTCTCGCCGAGGAGCGCTCCCACGCTCGGCCTAGCTTTTTTTCTGTCGGAAACATGGCCGATCTCGACCATCCCGAACTGTATAACTTTTACTTCGACGTCGAGCTCATGAGTTTGCCCGAACGCTCGTACTACGAAAACAAAGCTCTTCTGGCCGATTATCGCAAGGTTCTGACGACGTTCTTTCAGACGCTCGGCGAGAAAAAAGCCAAAGAGAAAGCAGACCAGGTGATAGCCTTCGAAAGCGAGTATGCAAAGGTCTACCCTCGCCCCGAAGACTGGCGCAAAATTATGGTGGAGCGTCGCCCTATCAGTCGCGAGGAGCTGCTGAAGACCTATCCCAACTTTAAGATGGAAGCTTTGCTGGCCAAGGTTCCTTCGGACACCGTCATTCGCCATCTTGCACCCGAGGCCTATGCCTATGCCCAAAAGCAGCTTGAGACGCGCGATCTCGAAGCCCTCAAGGCGACCTATCTGTTCCATGCTCTTGCCGGAGAGCTGGACGATGGTTACCCAGCCTTCTTCAAACAGTACCGGGATTTTCAGGTGAAGCATTTGGGAGCTTCCAAGCAGCGCCCTGTGCGTGAAGAACGCTGCACCAAGCTGGTGATGGGAACTTTTCCTAAGGAAGTGGACGCCGAACTTTTGCCCAAGATCTTTCCTGATTTTCCCGATCAAAAGTTTGTCGATCTTGCCGAACATGTTCGGGCCTCGATCCTTGCGGGTATCGAGAGCAATCAATGGCTGAGTGCAGAAGGTAAGGCCGGTGCTAAGCAAAAGATGAAGTCGGCGCGCCTGCAGCTCGTGAAGCCACGGAACGATGCCGAATGGTACTTCAACCCCGAAGTTAGCTACAGCCCGAAAGAGCCTCTCGCCAATATTGAAAAGCTCCAGGATAAGCTTCAAGAGCGCATGTTCGACGAGTTGAAAAAGCCGCGCGACACCAACGTCTGGCAGATGGGTCCTCTGACCGTCAATGCCTACTACAGTCCCGAGGACAATAAATTCGTGATGCCTGTAGGTATTCTGCAGTATCCCTTCTACGATCCAAGTCTCCCCTTGGAAGTGAATCTCGGCTCGGTCGGTGCGGTCATCGGTCACGAGCTTGGTCACGGGATCGACGATCAGGGTGCAATGTTTG
>CANGNB010000255.1 GCA_947454545.1 Oligoflexaceae bacterium | reverse complement strand
GCGATCAGGGCAGTACCGGTCCGCAAGGATCTCAAGGTCCACGCGGTGAAGTGGGACCTCAAGGACCCAAAGGGGACAAGGGCGATACAGGCATGATGGGCCCACAAGGTCCACGGGGCGAGACCGGATTGATTGGTCCGAAGGGTGATAAGGGTGATACCGGACCGCTTGGACCCCAAGGGCCTAAGGGTGATCGTGGAGAAACTGGACCTCAAGGTCTGCAAGGACCGAAGGGGGACCAAGGTGAGGTAGGACCTCGCGGTCCTCGTGGAGAAACTGGAGAGCAAGGACCTCCCGGACCTCCCGGACCTACAGGGACAGCTGTGCGCTAAGTGTAAGGATCCCCACACGGACCACTTCGGTCGTGTGTATTTGAGACCTCGCAGCCTTTGCGCTGCGGGGTTTTTTGTTTCACTTTTTCAAGGCGGCAATCTGATCAGCGATCTTTTCGGCATCGATGATAGGATCGACATCTTTTTGAATGGCAGCAATCTTGAGCTCAGGATTGACGATAAACGTCCAGCGCTTGGACATTGTCAGGACGGGCATTTTGCTGCCGTACGCATCGATGACTTTGGCATCAGGGTCGCAGAGCAGATCGAAGGTTAATTTATGTTCTTTATGAAATTCAGCCTGCTTTTCGACCGTATCAGCACTTATGCCATAAACTTCTGCACCTTGAGCACGGATCTTTTTGATGTTATCGCGAAAGGCGCAGGCTTGCTTGGTACAGCCGGGCGTGGCGGCTTTTGGGTAAAAGTAGAGCACCGTCCATTGTCCTGCGCGGGACTTCAGATCAAAATCTTGAGCAGCCTGAGTTTTCAAAGTGAAAAGTGGGGCTGTGTCACCGACTTTGAGTTCCGCAGCGAAGATAGGACTAGCAAGGACGAAACTGAGGGCCATACTGGAAAGAAATTTCATAAAGACTCCGTGTGGTTTGAGGACTTATGGGCTAGGGTCTGGTCTTGGTTTCTCATTAAAGGGCTAAATCAGAAAGTTGCTTGCTGAGTTCAGCGCTGAGGCTCAGACTTTTGTCTTGGGCGATCGAGTTCTTAAGAGCCGCCCAACATTTCTGTGACTCGGGACTGTGTGGCTTCGCGCGAATGCAAGCTTCGTAGTAGGCTTCGGGGTGCGACCAGATCTGAATATCCTTCAGCTTCTGTGCGGTTTCACCAGCCATATAAAAACTTTCAGCTTTAAGAACATCGGCCTCAGGGCTCATGGCAATCTCATTGAGGAGAGTCATCACCCGCAAGGAATCAACATAAGCGAAGCTTGGATTCTTCTTGGCGATCTGCTTGGCTTGCTCGCTGAGGCTTTGGGCCTTGAGCAGCATATCAGCAGGGCTGAGCTTGACGTTGAGTTTCTCCTGAGTCCAGGCTTTTGCGGACGCACGCCAAGCCTGAAGCATGGCTTTCTGTTCGGGACGCAGGCCTGGCTCTTCCATGCGGCTCGAAATCATTTCGAGTGTCATATGAGGACTGTTGCGGAGACGGATCGTGATAGCAATAAGATTGGCCAGAGCTTCGTTCCATCGCTCAGGCTGCGTTGCTTTGAAATCCTTATCCTGCAGCGCTTTTTCGTAAGCGAGCATCGCGTCTTCATGGCGTCGGGTGGCAGCGTAGTATTCGGCTCGTTCTAGATTGCCAATACCTACCATCGGTTCCGGAAAACTGAGAACGGCAGAGTTTTTATTGCTGGACGCTGAGTGACATGCCACACAGGTCTGGGTGGTTCGGCGCAGGAGATAGCGTGCTTGGGTATACTGTCCCGCTGTGTAGGCAGTTTCGATGGCTGTAAACTGCTTGGGCAAGTCGAGGATAAGATAGCGCATCACAGGATCGACAGTATAGAGCTGCATGGTTGGCTGAACCATGTGAGAGGATACTTTGAGTTGATTCAGCGACTGGACAACACGATTTCTTTGGTCTGGAGGAGGATTGCCGAAACTTGGGATGTTTTGTAAGAGAAAGGACAACTGTTCGGCAAACTTAATCATCGTTGGCCGAGCTGGGGGTGGTGGTGGAGAGGGTATTGAGCTCGATCCCGAAGCCGCTGGACTTGCAGCAGGTATGCTGGCAGCTGCTGGGTCAGCGCTTTCTGCTGGAGTCGCACTTAGGGGCGGTTGCGCGGTGACTAGGGTTGTGAAGCAGAAGAGAGCCATCCATCCCAAAGTCCAAGCGCGCATCGCAAACCTCCCTCTACAGTTCGGAGCATTTCTCCAGAATCTCTTTGACCCGACCGTTCATATAGGTCTTCGACATCCAGAATACATCAGCTAGCTGCGTAACGATATCCTTAGAGGCATCCAAATTGGCAAGTTCTTTTCGCACCAGGGGAGCTGGGGTCAAAAGCTTCGCTGCGAAGATATTGGCTTGAATCTCATTGATGTACTGAGCGTGCTCACCCTGCTCGCTGCCGATAGCTATGCCTTCTTTTTTCAAAAAGTAGCGAGCCATGGCGCGGGCGATCCGATAACGGATGAAAGGGCGCATTTTCACATCGACGGGATATTCGATCGTGATGCGACCTGCCTCATCTTCGAGCACATTGATGGGATTGTCCGGTTTTTCAATAGCAGCATCCATCGAGCGCATGCTGATTTCGGGAAAGGATGCGACGATCTCAGGGAGATAGAGCGGCGCTTCATTGAAGGAGATAGCTTCATGAATGCGCAGAACGAGGCGATTGATTTCGGGCTCGTTGATATCAAATTGACGCTTGAAATCCTGTTCTTTCTCGCGCGACCAAGTGCTGGCATTACGGCGGTAGAAGTCTTTTTTTGCGACCTCAAGGATCTTAGGATCTGGGGAAAAGTCGCCGTAGCCTGTGTACTCAAAGAAGGCTTCCCATTCCGTCATTTCACCTGAAGCCACATCGACGATGAGTCGTTCATCGACCCCGAGGTGTTTGGCGATAGCTTTCATCGCTTGAATGGAGCGAATATTTTTTTTGCCTTTTTTCCAGTGGCTGCAGTCAGCAGGATCGAAACCGAGAATCTGTCCGACGTCCTGATCGATCACGCGGATGCCACCGAATTTGTGGTCCAGGACTTTGCGACAGAATTGAAACAGGTTAGCCGAATGGGGGTATTTTACCGCCGTCTCTTTTTTCATGAACAGCACATCCTCCATGGGGGCTCGCGAGAGTTTCAAGTTTCTCTGAGCCTGTGCGTAGCCAGCTGCAAGGCAGCGTACGCATGCTTAATGACGTAATTCAAATTCTCGAGTGTTGCACCATGTTTTCGGTTGTAACACCTCTCCCCATGTCGGTCAATTAAGGTCTTGTGATTCTCACAAACGATTTTTGACGCGTTCACACAGCCGCGCTTGAGGAAATGGCACAGTTTCACGGCTCTTACATGCTAAAATGACGACCAAATCCGGCTGAGCGGGCCTGAGGCACGCAGATGTCTTCGTGGTGTCACTTGACACTCAATGCAGAAGTCTTACTGTTTCCAGGAGAATACCCGCTTGGGTTACACTTAGGGGGAGGTTTGCTGCGCGAATTCAGCAGGCAAAGCCGGAACCTTCCTGCAGGACGCAGGCAGGGAACAGAGTCAGGTTGAGGGAGGCTTTCCAAGCTATGGGCACACAGTATCCCAATGTCCCCAAGATGATGGGTGGTTCGCGAGATGAGGGGGAACACCAAACAGGGGTCGTTATCAAAGAGCGGGTGCAGACAAAACGGCCACCGCTCTACGGCGTTTACCTGCTCAATGACGACTACACCCCCATGGAGTTTGTCGTCATGATCCTCGAAAAGTATTTTCACAAGGATCATGCAGCGGCCACAGACATCATGCTTAAGGTGCATCGGGAAGGTCGCGGTCTTTGCGGGATCTATCCCTACGAAATAGCCGAGACCAAGGCAACATTGGTTATCGAAGAGGCCAGGCAGCATGGGCATCCACTGCAGGCCGTACTGGAGAAGGCTTAGGAATTTTTCATGAAAGCCTTCGTATCCATTAACGTGTGGCACAGTGCGTCTCGGGGAGGGGCGATATGAGTATGTTAAGTCCGGATCTTGAAATCAGCCTCAATCTTGCGGTTACAGAAGCCACCCGACGGGGTCATCCCTTTGTAACAGTCGAACATATTCTTTATGCACTGCTGCACAATACGACGGCACGCGGGGCGATCGAAGCCTGCGGCGGTGTGATTGAAAATGTGCGGAAAGATCTCGAAACCTTTTTCGAAGAGCACATCGAGACGGACTCTCTGCGTGACGGACAGCTGCCACAGCCGACCATCGGCTTTCAGCGCGTGATTCAGCGGGCCGCTCAGCACGTACAATCTTCAGGAAAAGATAAGATTCAGGGCGCGAATGTTCTGGTCTCTATTTTTTCTGAAAAAGATTCCTTCGCTGTGTTTTATCTTGAAAAAGAAAAGATCACACGTATCGATCTGATCCAATATCTCTCGCACGGAGTGAGAAAAGATCAAGATGGAACAGATGAAGATGCGGCGTCGCCATCGCTCCTTCCTGGCCAGGGAGAAGAGGAGGGTGAGGGAGCTCCAAGCAAGGACGGTGGACTCAGTAAGTACACGACCGACCTTTGTGAACGGGCCCGTCAGGGCAAGGTCGATCCCCTCATCGGCCGCGACAGTGAGATGGAACGGATCATGCAAATCCTCTGCCGTCGTCGCAAAAACAATCCTCTCTTCGTCGGCGATGCGGGTGTGGGTAAGACGGCTCTTGCTGAAGGCCTTGCGCTTCGCGTGATCGAGGGCAAAGTGCCGGAGGCGCTGAAAGGGCTTACGGTCTATTCGCTCGATATGGGAGCTCTCATAGCTGGTTCAAAGTTTCGTGGAGATTTCGAGCAGCGACTCAAAGGCGTCATTAAAGCTTTGGAAAAGCAGCCTAAGCACGTTCTCTTTATCGATGAGATCCACACGATTATCGGAGCAGGGTCGGTCGGTGGAGGAGCCTTGGATGCGTCCAATATTCTCAAGCCGGCTTTGGCTTCCGGAGAAATCCGCTGTATGGGGTCGACGACCTTCAAAGAATATCGCAATCACTTTGAAAACGACCATGCTCTCGCTCGACGCTTTCAAAAGATCGATATTGAAGAGCCAAGCCGTGAGGATACCCTGAAGATCCTCAAGGGCCTTAAAGTTCAGTATGAAAAGCATCATAACGTTCACTATAGTCCCGGGGCTCTCCAGGCAGCTGTGGACCTCTCGGCCCGCTATATCAACGATCGCAAGCTTCCTGATAAGGCGATCGATGTCTTGGATGAGGCCGCTGCAGCCTTGACACTCAAAGGCGCAAGTTCCAAATCACGGACTATTTCGGCAGAAATGGTGCAGAGCGTTGTGGCAAAAATGGCTCGCATTCCTGTCGCGAAAGTCTCGTCCACGGATCGTGAGTCTCTGCGCGATCTCGAAGGAGCTCTCAAGGCCAAGGTCTTTGGTCAGGACAAGGCTATCGAAGCCTTGGCTTCGGCTATCAAGCTTTCCCGCTCAGGCTTGGGTGATGAAGAGCGACCGATCGGATCCTTTCTTTTTGCTGGTCCAACCGGTGTAGGGAAAACGGAAGTGGCCAAGCAGCTCGCCCGCATCATGAGTATCGAGCTGATCCGCTTTGATATGAGTGAGTATATGGAGAGGCACTCAGTCTCCCGTCTCATCGGGGCTCCTCCGGGCTATGTGGGCTTCGATCAGGGAGGACAGCTGACCGATGCGATCACCAAAAATCCGCACGCTGTTTTGCTCTTGGATGAGATTGAAAAAGCTCACCCAGATATGCAAAACATCCTCTTGCAGG
>CANGNB010000254.1 GCA_947454545.1 Oligoflexaceae bacterium | reverse complement strand
TCGGAAGCGCCCGTCTCAAAGAAAATGCCCTCGATCCGCTCCGTCCCCTCTTAGCTGAAATCGCTAAAACCGCTTACACCATTGATATTGAGGGCCACACCGATGACCAGCCCTTGCATCGCTACTATCGCATGGATGAGGAGCGCATGCTCGAGACCAATTGGTCCTTGAGCGGCAAGCGTGCCGCGAGTGTGATCGAATATCTCATTCAATTTGGGCTCCCTGAGCAGCGCTTGCGCTTGGTCGGCTATGCCAGCAATCGTCCCCTTCAGATGGTGCAGCAAAAAGCGGGCAGTGCCCTCGAACAGGCCCGCGCTCAAAATAGACGTGTGACCTTGCTGATCAAATAAGCAAAGGAAAAGCTTATGGTGTTTAGTTTCAAAAAAACGATCGACAGTGGGCTCAGTGAAAAAGCCGATCGCTTGAATCGTTTTCAAATCAAACGCCTGCGGACCAGTACAGGTCAGCACAAATATCTCTTGGAAAATACTGGTCGCAGTGAGCAGATTGAAATCCCCCGTCAGCAGTTCGATCGCTTCCGAGGCGCCCTTTGCGCTCTGCAGCAGCAGCTCCTCCAGCGTGATCCGGTGGCTTCTGATATTGATCAGCGTATCTTTTGGGGTGAGCAAGAGATCTATCGCATCAGCTCGAGGGCACCCCACCAGCAGGATATTTTGATTCGCGACCTTCGTCTGCAAAACATCATGCACTGCAGCCCTGCAGCTCTACCAACACTCCTCGATCTACTTTATGCGGATGCTATGCAGCACCCGAGCGATATCTTCGATCATATCATCGCCTATCATAAGCTCTTTCAATTTACCTTTCGCGAAGGCAGCGGCAGCATCAATAGCGATCTTTTGCTCCAAAAAGATCTGCTCTCGGAAACCCGCGAATATCAGCCTTCCCTCAATGAAAAAACGATCAAACGCCTTTTCTCCCCTTCAGAAGACGCTCCCGAAGGTGAGCTCAAAGGTCTCGCTGAAGTCACTCCTAGCGAGGCGCAAAAGGTCGGATCCTTCAAATCCAAACTCGGTCAGCGCGATGGCGATCGAACCTATGCGGTCGACTATGATGCTCTGTTTAAAGGGGCGCGAGCAGACAAGGGCCTTCGTGAAAGCGAGACTCCCAAAACCCGCGGTACTGCCAAGCGCCACTCGGAGCATAGTTTTAGCCTGCCTCTGCTCGCCCAAGACATCAAGAGTCTGCAGACACAGACCTTTAAATGTGAACTGCACTCGGAGGAGGCCGAAGCGTTTCGCGAGCAATTCCTCCGTGAGCGCCACACCGAGCTTTATATTGGCCTTGAGATCATGGATGCCATCTATCGGGAGCGCGGCAAGCTTATGAGCTTTCGCTTTCCGCTCTACTATATCCGCGTCAGTATCGAAGAGGCCGGACGTTCATTGCATCTCACGCTTGATCCTCAGGGCGAGATTTTTTTGAATCACCTAGGCCTGGCCCTCCTCGTCGAGCGTTTTTCTGGCCAAGAGGACAGCCATAGCGCTGAAGTGTTCTTCTCTCACCTCTTGGCCCAAAACATCGAAATCGACCGGCGCCTTCATCCCGTTCGTCTCAAGCGTCAGCTGCCGTTTCAGGAAGAAGTCTTCCATCAGACCCGTGATATCCTCATAGGTAGCCCTGGCGAAAACGGCAAAGGTGGTCTGCTGCAAAAGCTGCGGCTGCTCGGTGTCGAATGCGATCTCGAAGCCGTCATTCTCTATAAGTCCCAGCGTCACAGCACTCTGCTTCAAGAAGCTTTGGATCGCGACCTTGAAGCCATTCAAGCCAACGCCAAAGAAGCTCCCTCACGCTTCTATGATACGCTCATCGGCAAGTGCTTGGTCCCTGAGCGCCTACCCTTTTATGAGGGTAAGCAAAAGGATAGCGGCTTTTCCTTTACCCTTCATCCAGGCCAAGTTCCGCGCGCTCAGCGCCGTCTCATGCGACACCTCGATAAGCATGAGCTGCTTTTGCTCGAAGGTCCTCCAGGGACAGGAAAAACTCATAGCATTATGAATCTGCTGATTCACTGCATCAACCATCGCAAAAAAATACTTATTGTCAGCGACCAAAAAGCTGCGATACACGCTCTCACCGAAAAGCTCGAGGACTATCTGCTCGAGCGTGACCGCTCATCCCCCGAAGCGCTCAACACTCTTGCCCTTTGGAAATCTGGGGTCAAGGTGATCGATGAGGTTCCTGACGCCGAAACCGATCTACGCACCTGGATCCTGCAGCTCAGCCAAATGCTTGCTCTCGATCACTACCGGGAACGCGAATGGCCCCTTGAAGATCCCGAACTAAACACTAAGATTGCTGCCCTTGATGAGCAGATGCAGCTCTGCAAAGAAACCATGCGGAGCATACTTGACACTCGCTTTGGCCGTTCCCAAAATCCACGCCAGGTGAGCCCCAAGTATGCACAGGCTACGACTGTCCAGGAGATTCAGGACCTACGGGCCTTTTTGGATTTCGTTGGCGCAGGCCATCATAGCCGCATTCGTCCCGAGCTCGAGCATCAGAAGGCTCAGGAGGCGCTCGCTGGTTTTCTGCAGCTGCGCCGTGATCTGCAAAAAGGGGCTCTGCTTGAGTGCTATGAAGACTTCGCTTTAACTGGAGAATCTGTCACCGATCTGCTTGAAGCCGCACGCCACCATCTTGCCATCATCGAAAAACTCATCCAAGGCAAGCCCCGTAAAATCGATGAATTTCGTGCTGCCTTTCGTGGGGATGAACGCAGCCGCATCGCCAGCTTTCTGCTGAAGCATTGGCAAGATGAATATGGCGAAAGTAAACAAGCGCAGATCATCCACCGCATGACTTCGATGCTGGTCCATGCCTGCATGAAAACCTGGCAAGATCTTGCGGCAGGACTCCGCTCTCAGATTCACATCCTCGAGCTCCTTGAAAAAGAGACCGATCACAGCTCGCTCTTACGCCAGTTCCAAGCGATTCATAAAGCTCTGGCCCATCCAGGGGCCCTCACCGAGATGCCGCTCGCGCTAGAAATCGCTGATCTTATGCAAAAAGCAGCCCAACATAAATGGCCTGCCATTCAATCGCTGCTCGAGCGCCTCGAAGACTTTCAGCATCAGCGCGACCAGCTGATCAAGCAGCTGCTCATGCAAAATCTCGCGCAGATCAGCAAACAGGTTCTTACCCCTCAAAAGACGGGCACCAGTGCCGCCACAGCCCTGCATCATCTGCTGGAGAGTCTCAAGGAGTGCAAATCTTTTGCCCATGGCACAGGCTACACTCTGCTCCAAGAGTTTCAGGAAAAACTGTTTGCCACTTTTCCCATCTGGATCTGTCGCAAGCAAGCTGTCTCCTTTCTCTTTCCGAGTCGGGATAAGCTCTTTGATCTTCTGATCGTCGATGAAGCCGGTCAGTGTCGTGTCGACGATGCTTTGCCGCTGCTCTATCGAGCCAAAAAGATCTTAGCGGTCGGCGATGAGCATCAGACCGTTCTCGATAAAAAATCAGCTATTGATGACTATCTCTTTCAGGAATTTGAACTCGAAGAACTGCTGCGCTCGAGCCAAACACGCGGCATCAAAGGTGGTGGCTCTCACCTCTTTAGTCTGATGAAATCGGTGCGCCAGGGCGGAGTGATGCTCGATGAGCACTACCGTTGCCCTCCCGACATCATCCGCTACTCCAACGAGTATGTGTATGATCAGCAGCTCAAGATCATGCAGTGGCGCGCCCCACATCAGGGCCCTTCGGTGATCGTGGACTACAGTGAAAAGAACGAAAAGCCGAGCAAAAAACCGCCCAGCGGTCGCTTCAAAGGGCTCGAAACGGAGATGATCGATCGCTTCTTTGACTTTGTCGCCCAGAGCATCAAAGACATCGAAAAAGAAAGCGGCGAGACCGTGCAGCTCGAAACCGATGTCGCCCTCTGCTATTTCCTTCTTAAAAACGAAGTGTATTTTAAGGAGATGAAAGGGAAATTTCTGCAAAAGATGAAGCGAGGACAGGACGTCCTCGATGGCGCTGGTGCTGCCCTCCAGGGCAAAGAGCGTAAGTATGTCTTTTATTTTTGGGACATCAATAAAACCAATATCGCGTTCTTTAAGCAAGGGGATGACCCTGACAAGCGCCGAGGGGAATTGAATGTGCTCATGAGTCGCCCAAAAGTTAGGGCCTATCATTTCCTCCATCATGGTTTTGATGAACTCAAGCACAGCAATACTAGCATCACGGACTACCTCTGGCGAACCTACCAAGGCCAGTCGCAAAGCCTTGAACCCGCTGCCTGGCAGCCTCGCCAACTCAAGCCGGGCAAGACCTATCGGCCCTGGCAAAGGGCCAGCGGACCGACCATAGTCGGCATCCTGAGCGAGGTTCTCGAACAACGGGGAACTGGCATCCAGCCCAAAGCGCTGCAACCGCAGTACAGCGTAAAGGTAGGCGATCCACGGCTCAAGGTGGATGTCGTGCTCTGGAGCGGCTCGAAGGGAGAAGCCCCCTTGGGTCTCGTCGATCTCAGCAGCTTTGAAGGCTCAGAAGATCCGACGCGTTCAGTCATCGACTACTACTTTCAGCTCAGGCGAGCGGTGCCGCAGATGCAGGCGATCTTCTTTTTTATGCACGAAATCACCGATGATCGCTATGAGACCTATCTCACCCTAGAACGTTTGCTCTTGGAGCGAAAGTCCCGAAGCAGTAAGCGTGCCTAAGCAGCTGTCAAAATCATAGACAGCTTGGCTCGCCCTATCCTTCGTATTTCCAGCAACTTAGCCTGAGCGCTGAGTTTTGCAGGAAGATCCGCTGGAGTCCGCGAGGAGTGAGTCCGCATGTTTTCTCAACGCAAAGCCTGGATTATGAAAGCCCAAGAACGCTTTGCGCCCGATGCGCAGGTCCTCGCTGGCCAGCACGGAGAAGAGCTTGCCGCTGCTTCGCTTCGTGAAGCGCTCAAAGACCGGCAGACACCTGCTCGCCTCTATCCTTCGCTGCGCATCCCCAAACCGCAAGGCCATGGCAAATTCGAAGTCGATCTTGTGCTCCTGCACCATGATGGGCTGATGCTGATTGAGGTCAAACACTGGAGCGGCCAGCTCACGCCCATCGGCAACACCTGGCGCCACAGCAATGGCCATCACAGCCGCGAGTGGGAGAATCCACTTCTCCTCCTTCAAGAAAAGGCCGAAGCCCTGCGCATCTGGCTTCGCACCCGAGGCATCGCCCTTGAGTCTAAGGCCATCAACAGCTTTTTGCTCTTGAGCCACTCTCAGATTCGCTGTGAGGGTCATCTGCAGCACGATCCCCACATTCTGCGCCTGAACGAATTTCAGACCTATCTGCGCACCCATATCGCGGCTCGAAGTCCAAGTTCATCGAAGCTCGCCTTTCCGTTTGATGCGGTCAAGGCCCAGATCAAACACCTTCCCACCTGGGATAGCGTCACCCTCCATGGCGGCCAAGTCTGGCGCGGCGATCTGCACAGCCTCATTTTAAAGAGCAAGGGTCAGCAGCATGCTTTGGATAGGCTGCACTTTCAGTCTGCGCAAGTACGCTGCCCTCGAGCTCTTTTCAGTAGTTTTTATCGTTCCCCCAAGCTCCTGATCAGCGATTGGCAGGGAGAGCGGCGCTCTCAAGCCTTCGATCTCGACTCGCGGCTGATCTTTCAAATCAGCGGCCAAGCCACGCGCACCGAAATCCAACTGATGCATCTCGAAGAGCTGCAGCTGGGCTGGCGTGATTTGACTTATTACAAAATCAAATAAAATCAGAATCTTACATTCTTTTTCCAAGATCGTTTGCGGCCTCTATTTTTCAGGCAAACTGCCGATACCTCAGAAGAAC
>CANGNB010000253.1 GCA_947454545.1 Oligoflexaceae bacterium | reverse complement strand
AGCACAGATGAAACTGATCCCAGCGAATACCTGCGACGACCTCATCGCCCCTCCTCTCGGCTCGTATGAGCACGATCTATCGGAGCCATCCCTAGAAGTTCCAGAGACTGGCTAGAAAGAAAAGATAAGTCCCCAGGTTTTCACCATAAAGTTTCCCGGATGCCTGCCGAAAACAGCCTCGGGCATCCATTCCCAAGGAAGCCCAAAAGCGAGCTTTCGAGGAGACTTTCCATGCGCCTCATACGGCGACAATCGATGAGTCAGGGGGGAACACCAAACCCTTGGGTGTGGTTCCTTGTCCTTGCTCTTGAATGCTTAGGACTCACTCCCGTCTTGGCTTCTCCCTCCCAAGATGGAACCGCCCGCACACTCGAGGTCGCAACTGTTTCGAGCGAGGTGCCTCTACCAGGTGCCCCAGATTTTAACGCGGCCTCCTTAGCTTGGCGCCAAGTCAAACTTGGAGAGCCTGACTTTCGGAGAGCCAATGACACTCAGATCGTCCGCTTGCAAATACCCGAGTTCCCTGCAGAAGAAGTCGTCCTCCAATGGAACTACACACATCCACAAAACCAAGATGGCCTGGGCAGCCGTGCCTTTCTCGCTGAAGGTGAGAGCTTTCGAGAACTCAAAGCCCTCGATGCGCGCTTTGCAAGTTATATTCTCAGCAGAGACTCATATGGTAAGCAGCTCTACCTTGTCCTCAAACATCCGAGCTATTCCATCAGTGTTCTCTACACGATCAAAATCGAGGAACGCTCTCAATTCCACAGAACCCAGGAATGGAACCACTTTATCGTCGGCATTATACTGGGAACAGTTGGAATCATAGCTCTGTTCAATCTTTGGATCTTCGTACACTTTCGCCAGGAATACTCTCTTTGGCACTTCACCTACTGTCTTTCGATGCTTGTCATCAATGCCTCAGCAAATGGTCTCATTGAAATCAACGACACAAACATGATCCTCATCTTTACGGCGATGATGGGCTGGATGGTTTCACTTGTGCTTTTTTCACTCAGTTTTTTCCACACCAAATCTTCTGACCCCAAATCCTATCGAGTGGGCAAGGTTTTTCTCGTCTTTGGACTTCTCATTTTTCTGGGATTTCTCAGCAGAGTGGATCTCATTGCTAAAAACTTTGTCTACACGACCCCTTTGTTTATGGGGTACTGCCTCTATCTTGCTATCCGTTCAGCCATTCGGGGCTTTCGCCCTGCCTACGTGATTCTCATTGGATGGTCTGCTCTGGCCCTTTCGTTTTTAATCGTCTCTATCCAAGTAACTTGGAATCTACCTCTTGAATTGGGCTGGGCATCACCTTTTGCTGTCATCATTGAGATCTCTTGCTTTACCTTCGCCATCAATCGCCAGATAAAGCTCACCGAACTCCTCTATCAAAGCCAAATCGAGCATGCCTTTGCAGAGATGAGCAAAATCGTCTACAAGCACCAGGTCGAGAGAATTAAGATCGGCCACAGCATCGAAACAACGATGCCGACTTTTGACGCTAAAGCCTATGTCCTGTCATTTGATATCATTCGAAGTTCTCAGATTCAAAATCCCATAGCGAAAGAACTCTTCCGTCAGGTTTTTCTCAGGTGTAACAGCCTCATGTCGGAGGGTTACGATGAGAATTCCCTTTCGGCAAGGGCCTATCGAATCAAAGAAGTCGGAGACGGCTTTCTGTGCTCAATCGGCTATCCTTTCGTTTCCCTCACCTCTCGCCCTGCAGATGAAGCTGTAGAACTCGCAAAGGCGTGTATCAACGTTCTTTCTGAAGAAAGTTCCAGACTTTTGCCCGACAGCAAACCTGTCTGCTGTGGTCTTGGTATCGCCTTCGGAGATATCAGTGGATTTTACCCTCCTTCGGGCGCAAAGGAATACGACCTTTTTGGACGTTCTATTGTCCATGCGACGCGCTATGAATCTATGCGCAAGTATCTATTTCAGAACCTTGAAGACAAAAGCGTCCTCATCATCCAAGACCTTGTGTATGAAAAGCTATCACCCGCGTTACAGGAAGGATTTACCAGATTCGACCTGAGAGAAGCCGGACTCAAGGTACGTGATGATGATCGCGCCACTTCCCTCTATTTCCAACTCTTCTAAAAATGGATCCTTTAACTGTTGGAGAGAAGCCAAGCCATTGGCCTTCAATGCATCCAGACAAGTTTTAGATGAGACCTCCGCTTAGAGTCCAGATAAAGATTATGAAACCATGCATACATATAGAGAGCTAGAGTTAAATTCTCTATTTTTTTCGTAGTACACCACGAACGACGAGCAAGGCGCTTCAAACCATCACGAAACATAGCGTATGTGTGATTGAGACTAAATAAAGGATCCCAAGCTCCTTCTTTAAGCTCGCCTTGGCCCACGACGCAGCCTCGTCGCCCAGGTGTAGCCTCGTGGATCCAATCAGGAAGATAAGACCGGATAAAGGGAGGATAGGCTTTGCTTTGATCGGTTTTCACAAGACCACTTGGGCCTATACAGTCAGCTAAATCAGCAAAGAGAGCTTTCAGACATTTGTGCCTTTCGCAAGGTCTTGGACCGTATTTCTTGCGAGCTAATTTAGCCAAGGGACCTTTTGCAGGAATTTTTCCAACTGATATAGCCAGCACTTTCCTCGTCTTGTCTTCGACGGCAATCGCAGCAGTTATAGGCTTGCATTTTGTATGTTCAAAAGTTTCAAGCTCATCAAAAGTCAATCTTGAAACCTTACTACGTCCTCTTCGATAGACTTCAAGATTATGCTGTGCACACATTCCAAAGCGCACAAGTCGCCTTGCTATAACGGCTCTTTGCACACCCAAAATGATTGCAAGGCGCCTTTGAGATACTCCAGAACAAAGGCTACGAAAGACATTCTGGTTTAAATATCTTTTGCGAAGTCTATAATCGATTCCAAAATGGGTTTCTGAAAACGTCTTCTGGCAGGCTTTGCATCGATATCTTTGACACTTCTTACCATCCGAGTGCCTTATGTAAGTTCCATGTTTTGCTGAATTTTCCTGACTTTTACAAAAAGGACAGACCATACCCCCTCCCAATTAGGATTCGCAGGTATTGTGTCCTATTTAAAATTTTTTGCGAGCGACATCTCATGTCTCACATAGCGCCGTATCTGAGCCCCAACAGTTAAAGGAACCAGTTTTAGGGGTGAAACGGGAGTAAGAGGAGATCTTTGATGCGCGCTGGCCGAGGTAGACGCTTCGGCCAAGCAACAAAACCAAGTGTCCGCTTGCCAATCCTGTCTTTTTCTAGACAGAAGCTACCAAAAACATAATCCCACAGGGGTGTTATATCGCTAAAGTTACGGCCTTCCCCTGGTATGCTATTGCAGTGATGAACTTCATGGACCTCATTGGTGTTCAAGAAATAGCTCAGAAAGCCGGTTCGCAGATCGAGGCTTGTATGCGCAAGGAAGCCGCTGAGAGCTACCGTTACAGCAGTCAATGTCATCACCTGAGCACTCACCCCCAAACAGATCAAAGGCAAGGTGCCGAGCAGGTCCATGGGCAGACCATCGAAAGGATGTCCCCAAATAGCCTTAAAGATACCAAATTTCGAAGGACTGTGATGTAAGGCATGCACTTCCCAAAGGCGACCTTCCTGATGCATGGCTCGGTGATACCCATAGCGAAAAAATGAGAAGACAAGGCAGGCAAGTACAACTTGGAGAAGCACAGGAGCTGTATGCGGCCAAAGGTCGGTAAAGCCGCTCCAGCGGGTGCTGATCCAAGCCCCCAGAACGACAGCACCCGAAGTTTTGAGTGGCGCCGCTACCAGAGCAAAACCAGCTGAGTAGGCGAGAAATCCAAAATCTGTGAGATAGTCTCGACGAGTCGCTCGCCAATCCTCTTGCCTTGGAAAAAGCGCCTCGAGACTGAGAAGAGTAACAGCCAGAACGCCTACTACTGAGAAGTAGACGAGTGGATAAGACAATCCCTGCTCTAAAGCTTGCCAGGCAACTGCTAAGCCTCCAAAAAAGACGATCGGAAAGGTTCCGTAGCGCAAAAATTTTGGAAGCTTTCTCATATGGTGCTCCACCCCTATAAATCTCCAATAGTCTTATCGGCTTTGGTCAGCAAAAGATGGAAGCTCTTGCCTTTTCCTTTCCTTACATTTTCGAATATTTTCCAGCGGGTAGAGACTTATTCGCCTGCAATCGCAATGATTCGCAATCAGGATGTAAGTCAATTATACAAGCCAAGACATATCACTATGGCGCGCTTGGCTCCCTTCACGTCTGCGAGTGAAAGCCCATGGATCGGATATTTTTAAATATTTTCAGCATATTAGGACTCATCACCCGGAGCATGCTTGAGGCTTGTACACGCCTAGACAATGCGTTCGATAGCCTTAGTCTATCTTGCGGTGATGGCTATCAAGCGAAACGTGAGTATCTTACGGTCAACTCCCCTGCGGGAGAACGCCTGCTACGAAAAGATATCTTGGTTTACCGCCGATCGCAGTCGGGGAACCAAGAAACCTACCCCTACGTGACAGTCCAAGGTTGCATAGCTAAGCCGCTGGCAGGACATACTCATCATCTCAAGCTCTGGAGCACCGAGGAACTGTTCGACCTGGGAGGAATCCAGGACCCAACCGAAGAGCTTGGTGGGAATGAGAGAATAGCCAATATCATATTTGGCAAATCCAGGACCAAGCTTTTCATCGCTGATTTGGAAAACGAAGAGCTGAGCACCCTTGATTTCAGCCATGAAGCGCTCACACAACTCCTTTGTACCCGTCTTCCCTTGCAAGGCAACCCTCTCACAGCCAAAGTCGCAGAACTTTGCCAAGCTTTATCTCTATAATCGAGATCACCTTATTGGGGCTACCTATCGCATCTTGAAACCACCAGGTTTCCTATAGCAAAAAATGCGAGTGTGATGCCACAGATAGCTCTCTGAATTTTTTGACGCAAGGGATGCATCATATTCATGAGGAGCTTCTTTCCCTAGATGGAGCAACAGAAATTTCTACCTTTAGACTATCTGTCGTGACAAGTGATCTACAGGAGATGCACTAGGCAATTTGATGCTGAAGATCGAGCTTGTCAGAATCCATAGGTGCCTCTTCATGAATCGCTTCCGCAAGAGTCGACAGACTCATGACCCTATCTGGCAGAATGGGATTGACTGCAAATCTTACTAGGCAAATTTAGCGGCACTTGATCTTTCAAGTCCCGCTACTCCCTACCGATGAGAGGTCTAGGAGAACAGAAAGCTCTATGCTTACTTTTTTAGAAGCCCATAGCTATCCTCTGATAAATCGGATCTGCCGATGGGCCTTCTTGTGTCTCATGACTTTCATTCCCAATTTTTTGGAAGCAAGTGAACCTGCTTCCCTAGACCTCAAGGATTGGGATGGAGAGTCCATTCTGGATCTTAGAGGGCCTTGGGATTTCTACTGGCAGAAGTTAATCCCGCCCGGGGATTTCGAACAGTCTGTGCCGGATGCCCAGGCTCTTGGGAGCCAAGAATGGAATGGGATAAAGCTCAAAGATCAGAGTGTTGTTCCGTCGTTCGGTTATGCAACATACAGGATACTTCTAAAGAATGTGAAGCCTAAGAAGTTGCCCCTGCTCGTAGCAATGCCGACTGCAGGAAACAGCTTTCGCGCCTGGCTATATCTGGCTTCGGAGCGAAGCGTTATTGCTTATGGAGAAAGTGGAATCGTTGGTGTGGGTGCCCAGACATCTAGACCCTCGAAGTCTAGCATCAATCTAACTTTCCAACTCAAGAAAGCGTCTGACATAGAAATCATTATCCAGGCATCTAACTTTGATACTCATAGGGGTGGCCTTTGGAGTTTACCCAGATTGGGAAATCAAATAGATATTCTT
>CANGNB010000252.1 GCA_947454545.1 Oligoflexaceae bacterium | reverse complement strand
CATCGGAGCGTTTTCGGGAACGACTGGTCGTAACCAAATCTCAAAGAGCTGCGCTTGTCGAGCTACGTTTGTTGGTGGGAAAAACTGATACATCCCACCCGGGAAGGCCTCGATATAGGCATAGTCCCCGTAATTCATCCCACGGATTTCTCGAATTCTCTGATACAGATGAGACATAGAACTTCTGTGTTCGCCAAGCCAAGCGCGAGCTAACCAGAGAGCTGCAAAGTCTGGGTGACTGCGGTTGACCGCTAGGGGAAGGCCAAACGAGATCGACGTCGCCCGCGAAGTTTTCTGAATGATCTCGACCTTCAATCCTTTGAGAGGAAGGGCTTTTATAGAGCCTAGCTTCACGGCCTGACCCTGAGGGAGAGCTTGAAGCGCTTCTTGGACAGAGGTAATGAGCGCTTTAGAGGCAGGGCCGTTGATGCCAAGTGTAAGATTGCTTTGGGTGAAGCTACGCTGAAGAAAGTCCTTCACATCCTGCAACGTGATCGCTTGGATTCCTGCAACTGTTCCAAGGGAAGTATGAGCATAGGGCGAACCAGCATAGACGAGTTCCTGCAAGCGCTCTTTTGCTAACTCCTCTTCGTTATTGGCGCGCAGTTTTTGAGTGAGAGCCGTGAGCTGGGCGTGCTTGAGGCGCTCAAAATCATCTTCACGGAGTCCTGGAGTCAAAAGATTGGAAAGTGCGATTGTCAGGACTTCTGGAGCCTTGTCTTTGGGCGTGCGTAGCGTAAAGGTGCTGAGCTCTTTATCGACCTGCGGGGTGAAACTTGCCGCCACAGGATAGAACGCCTTTTGCTGGTCTTCGAGACGATAGGATTGCGAACTTGCATCTGTCACCATCGCCGCGCTCAGGGCAGCCAGACCTTCTTTGCCTGGTGGGTCAAAAGCCGAACCGGCATGAAACATAAGCTTTATGTTCAAAAAGGGGAGTTGGTTTTCTTGGACTATGGTTTTAAATGTAGCCACCTGCTTGAGAGGCTTAAAACTCTCCAGTTTGGGAGTCGTCTTGAGTTCGTCAGCAAGAGGTGTGTGGCTGAGTGTGCTGATAACAAGATTATGATCACGGATCACCTTGCGAGCCGTGGCAAGAATATCAGCAGGTGTGATCGCATCGAGCGTCTTAAAGGTTCGAGCGATGGTGTCGGCGCGTCTTTCATAGTGGGTGAAGCTTGCTAGGAGGGCAGCGATGCTTTCCGTATGATCGAGGCTACGTGCCATCTGATTGCGAAGATGCGCCCTGACGGCATTCAATCGTTCCTGATCGATGGGCTGTTCACTTGCTTCGACAAAAGTTTTGAGCAAAAGATCGCGCACTTTGAGAGTGTCCTTCGGATCACGTACTTCAACTTCAACAGCGAAGAGATCAGGGTCCTTGGAACGCTCACCCCCTGCAGACATATCCTCTAAGAGGTGATCTTGGAGAACCAAACGCTGATAGAGTGGCGAAGTTTCACCAAAATTGAGATCCAGAAGGAGGCTAAGAGCTGCAAAATCTTTGCTCTCAGGAAGAAAAGCTGGGCCGTGAAAGCTTACCGCCAGTTCCGTCGGCGTAGGTGTTGGCCAGGGAACATGCACATAGACGGGACCCTTGGCTTCAGGCTCTTCGGGAATACGGACGGTAAAGGAACCCCGTTTCCATGGAGTAAAGTACTTGCGAACAGTGGCAAAGACCTGTTCGGGATTGACATCGCCAGCGATGATGATGCTGGTGTATTCAGGACGATACCAACGGTCAAAAAAAGTTTTGGAATAGGCGTACTGGTTCGGCATATCTTCAATGTCTTGAATAAAACCGAGAGTCGTATGCTTATAGGTGTGTGCCTGAAAGGCTTTGTCTTTGGTGAGTTCCCAGAGTTTAGTCGAAGGTTGTGCGCTGCCCTTGTTATATTCGCCGAGAACGGCTCGAGCTTCGGTCTTGAATTCGGATTCTCCGTACGAGAGGTTCATGAAGCGATCAGCTTCCATTTTGAGCAGCTCGTCGAGATCTTCCTTGGCAAGAGTTGTGTGGTAGTTGGTGTAGTCACCTGAGGTGTAAGCATTCTGCCGAGCCCCCATAGCCGTCAATCGAGCCTGATAAGCCTCGGCGCTCATGTTTTTCGTTCCACGAAACATCATGTGTTCGAAAAAGTGAGCAAAGCCCGTTTTGCCGGCCTCCACCTCATTGCGAGAACCCGTTTGGACAGGAATTTGGATGGAAACGATTTTAGGGAATCCTGTAGGAACGACAAAAATTTTCAGACCATTTGGGAGCTGCTGCTCGTGGACTTTAAATGGAAAAACTTCGGCGCTCGAAGCGGCGGTGAGGTGACTCGGCACCCCTAGAATACTCAAAAGAGCTAAGCACATCGTGAAAAGACGGCGGATCATTGGACTCCCCCAGGAAAAGCGTTAGATCTCGGTCCTAACACAGAGCGGCAAGAATGTCTTGAGCAATGTGGGCGGACGCGACGATGTCGCAGGGAAGCTTGCCCTCGGTACCTTGTGGCTTTAGCTGCGAGAGGTTTTGGTAACTATGACGGGCTGAAGGCGAGAGGCATGGTCGCGTTCTTCCAAGAGCAAGGGCACTCCGAACAGATCGACACTGCTTCGGACAGCGCAGGGAAGGCAGCGGTAGTAGGCGCAACGGGCCGTCTCATCGTCTCGGACTTGGCGCTGAGTTGTCGAGGTGTCCCAGCAGCGAAAGCTTTCCTGAAGGTGCTTAGGCAGGTTTTGATAGACAGCCTCTTGAATGATCAGAAAACTCGAGGGTGGAGCTGCCGGACCCAGTTCGCGCATAATGTTATTGCGCAGGGATTCGTAGCGTGTGGCAAGCATTAAAGTGCGACCACGCAGATCGTATTGCTTCAAGCCTGAGGCAGGGAAAAAGCCTTCGACAAGACCCTGACTGATGCCGATAGCGCAGCGAAGCGGAGTCTCATAGGCAAGTTCCGCCATGACTTCACGGAAGCATTCGGCAAAGGCAAGCGAGAGTTCCACGGCCTGCTCTGCTGAGCCCTTGCTATCAAGCGGAAGATAAGGAAAGCCGACCGAACATAAAAATCCATCGCCCGTGTCTTTGATGCGATAGGCAGGAGCCGACTGTCCGTCATAACCTTGGTTCATAAGAGCGTGACACGCGATGGCCAAGCGTTCGATAGCTTGACCGAAGTCGGGATGCTGAACTTTGCTCGATCCGATGATATCGAAGGAAATGACACAGGCGGAAGCTTTGCCTGTGAGCATGCTGGTTTCGAGACTGCGACCGGATTCAATGTGAGTTACGACATGAGGAGGAACGATCTTAGCTAATTCGTGATAAGCGAAAATACGTAATTCTTGATTCAATGCGAGATTGTAAAATCGCATGCGTCGCGATTTTACCATGTAATTAGCTATAAAACTGCCGACACAGGCGCCTTCGGCAAACTGAACAAGAATGGGGAAAACCTGCACGTCAAGCTTGAAGGCTGCCACGCAAAGACCAAAAAGCATGAAGATTCCATTGCGGTAGATAGCCGTCCGCGCCTTAGGATGCAAACTAAAGGAGGACGCTAGGAGCATGGTGACAAAGACGGGGGCATTTTCGGAGCCAACTCCGTAAAGGCTGTGATAGCTTTTGTACATAAGGATACCCGAAGTCACAACGCTCAAACTGAACACATCCCACAACCAGGCCGTAGCTTCAGGGAAGCGATGCTTGCAGAGATGTGACAGGGGGCCGATGCTCATCAACAGCAGCATAGACGGAACGTGATGCCAAGGACCAACGCCTTTCCAGGCATTGTTCAGAGTGAAGAGGCAAAAACCAATTTGGAGTATCCACTGGTAGCGCAGGAAGCGTCGAGCATCCAGACTATTCCACGCACAGTAGTCAGCGTAGTGCGTTCGCACATAGTCTTCAGCTGGTTTGCGCTCGTGGTCGATCATGGGGCGTCTTTCTCTAAACTTTGGGCCCTAGTCTTGGACCTCTCGAAGGGTTTTCGGAAGTTTAAGGCAAAAGCTGAGAGTTTTAAGAAAATCTTTTAATATCCCGTAAGTATTGTGTTATTTTGTGGTAAGAAAGCCGTATAGATAGAGTGCTTGCTGAACGAAACCAGGCTCACAGTCCTCCTGTGAGCTCTAAGGTGCGGCTTTAGATGGCTTTTTTCTGGCTTCTGAGTCGATCTCGACGCTGTTCCAGGAGGGCTAAGAGGGGACGCTGGAGGAAGCGAGCAAGGCGAAGACGGCAGGACAAGCTCACGCTGCGCTTTTTCTTGGGATAATGCTCTTCCGCTAAGGGGGCCCCAAGCAGGCACCAGTAGAGAAAAGCGATATCTCGGCCCTGCAAAATTCGCTCAATATCCCCATAGAGTATGCGAACTTTTTCATCCAGATCGCGATGGTGATAGCTCAGACCTGTCTCACGAAAGCCTAAGCGTTTGTAAACCGGCCAAAGCTCATCGAGGCAGGCCGCAACGCAGTAGCTTACACCCTCGAGCATGGCGGTCCGAAAAGCCTCACGACCGAGTTTTAGGAACACAGCTCCACCCCGAAATTCAGGGTCAATACAGATCTTACTGATTTCGATGAAGCCTCCCCTCCAGAGCCATTCAGGAAGTTCATGGAGGTTTTGATACTCGGATCGATCGCGATGGCCATCGTTAAAAACAACGCGGGTTGCTGCTACGATACGATCTCCGATTTTACCGACAATTTGCCGAGAAAACTCATCAAAGCGATCCATCATAGCCTTGGGCTCGCGCACATTCATCAGACGACCTTGGCTCTGATAGGCAGCCAGTCGCAAAGCCACGATGGAAAGAAAGTCCGATTGAGAGGCACTGCTTTTGAGAGTGAGGGCCTGAGACTTGAGATTGAGGGGAAAGCCAGCTGTTCGCAATTCGCGCAGGGTCACTTGAGGGGCGAAGGCGAGACAGAAATCACCCAAGGCGGCAAGAAAATCCCGCGCCGGCTCATGAAGTTGGCCTCCCAAGAGATAGGCTCGCCCCTGGTCAGTCGTTCGAATGTGACGAACTAAGAAGGTAACGGCAAATGCGCCTGCTCCCGGAACCGTCACCTGCATGGGGAGATGAGCATTCACAAAGGGAAATTTATTCCGTGCTGAAGTCTTTAGACAAAGCCCGCCAGAGCTCACATCTTCAACTTGGAAAAAGGCTTTTTGGCCAAAGAATATAGGATCTTCACATGCACAGGTGATCGGAACGATGGGGGACAGCGGGTAGCGATGGGTATTGCGACGTTTTTTTTGCAGGATTTTTTCTTCTGCACTCAGACCGCGCCCCAGGAGGATCCCAATACGTGTCCAAGTTTTTCCCTGCAGCTGTATCGGCCGCTTATTGACCACGAGACCTTCCAACGATGTCTGACTTCCTGGACGTTCGAGAGTCAGGCTCAGCTCTTCCCCATGTTCCAAAAGCACTTGATGCTCGGCCTCGTCTAGAACGGCACCGAGACCAAAAGGGGACATGTCGATGATGCGAAAGCATGCGGAGTAGTGCGCGCCCCGCACCTGCAAGGTCCAACCATCATGAAGATAAAGCGAGGAACGAGACGTTTCTCGGCCTTCGATCTTCCGGGCTGATGGTTCGGGCAGTGTCATTAAGTTGAAACCTCCGCTTCATTCGGGGAGGCTTCGGCAGAAGTGTTCCAAAACTTTCTTACAAAAAGAACAGAATGGGAAGCTTTTTTAAGGTATCAGTTTTTGAGGGAATAATTGGATAGAATTTTAGCGAGTTCTCCAGATTTGGTGATCTCTTCCAGCCCCGCATCAAAGATCGCAGCATATTCTTTTGACTTTGGCTTGTTGGGAGCGAAAGCAATATAGATTTTCGCTTCTGTAAGAATGCCGGCGAGTGTGTAGTACTTGGCTTCGTCCAGCTGCT